>NZ_CM002917.1:2158725-2475178 GCF_000154705.2 Hoeflea phototrophica DFL-43
GCGAAGGCCGGCACAGCCGCAGAAGGCCGCCGGGATCCGGCCGGACCCTCCGGTGTCGGTGCCCAGCCCGATGTCGAAGATGCCAGCACCGATCGCTGCGGCAGTACCGCCGCTTGAACCTCCGGTCATGCGGGACGGGTCATGCGGATTGCCGACAGATCCGAAATGGGCATTGGCGCTGGTCGTCCCGAAAGCGAGTTCATGCATGTTGGCCATCGCCACAGGTATTGCGCCAGCCTCGCAAAGCCGTTGCACAATGGCGGCGTTCTTCTTGGCAATACTGGCGCTCAGGGCAGGGCAGGCCCCATCATGGCGCATGCCGGCAACCGCGATGTTGGCCTTGACGATCAGCGGCACGCCATGCAGCAGACCGGCTTCTGAACCGGTTGCCGCATCAAGGCGTTCGGCTATCTCCAGTGCAGCCGGCTCATTGAGCTCGGTGGCGAGGTTGAGGGCTGCCTGTTTCTCCAGCTTTGTCAGGGCGGTTTTCACCGCTTGCGCCGCAGATGTTGTCTGGGTCATCCGACTTCCTCTCCTGGTTCGTCACTTGCTCAATGTTCTGCCGTGGGGCCAACTCTTTCAATCCAGCTTGTCTACCGGCCTCAGCCGTGCGGTCTAGGGCAGGAAACTCGCGATGTGTTCTTTCAGAAAGGCGTCCAGCGTACGTGGGTCGTCGCCCGTGATGTTCGCCACGTCGCTCGTCACCTGCTCTTGCGCACCTTGCCTGACGGCCACCATCAGATCGACCAGCAGAGTGGTTTTCCAGCGCGGCATCCCGGTGAGCAACGGCATGACCAATCGGGCGAGCGGTGCAGGTGGGCTGGTATAGCCGATCTTGACCCCGATAAGGTCTGAAAGCTTGGCCGTGACGTCTGAAAATCCATAGGCCGCCGGGCCGGTCAACGTGTAGATCTTGCCCGCATGCTTGCTGTCCGTCAGGCAGTGGGCCGCCACGGATGCGATGTCGCGGACATCCACCATCGCGGTTCTGCCTTTGCCCATCGGAGCGGTGATCGCCTTCTTCTTGGCAACGTCGCCGCTCATCAAGAGCAGTGATTGCTGGAAAAAGGTGGGCCGCAGGATGGTGTAGCTCAAACCGCTGCGCTCAAGCGCCTGCTCAGTATTGCGGTGCTGAAAGCCGAAACTGACTGGTGGGTTCAAGCCTGCAGATTGAGCCGAAAGCTTGACGACCTGCGCCGTGCCGATGCTCTGCAGATGCTCTATCAGCCGCATCTCTGTGCTGTCCTGGTCCCGGGCATCGGACGATGCCAGGAACACGCCGTCAAATCCATCAAGCTTGGCCACAAGCTCTTCAGGTCGCCTGATGTCGCCGACAATTGGAGAAATGCCGCGCTGTACCAGACGGCCCGCCGCTGCGTCATTCCGGGTAACGCCCGCAACCTCATGTCCTCTCAAAAGCAATTCACTGCACAAAGCTGAGCCGACCTGACCGGTCGCGGTAAAGACCAAGAATCTGGACATCTGCTCACCCCTGGTATTTCGACAGAAGCTGCTTTGCCTCGGCTGCCATGCGCGCGACAATTTCGGCAGCCGATGGCAGGTCCCTGATCAGCCCTAGTCCTTCGCCGGCCAGCAAGGGCAACTCATCGAAAGCGCCGGTTGCGCCTTGCATGGGGACCATGTTTGTAAAGCGGTGAAGCGGCACCTGCTGCCCCAAAAGGTCCATTTCTCCGATTTGTGGATGGTGCTCTGCTCCCACTGCGATCTTGTCGACCTTGTCGTTCCATTCCGTCACAAGTGGCGTGCGAAGCACGCGGATCGGATTGAAATCCGGATGTTCCCGGCCGAATATGTGGGTCAGATCCGTGTCGGCCGTGTCGCTTTCAACGATGCGCTGCTTGTACTCTTCGGCAACCGCGGCCTCCCGTGTTGCAACGAACCTTGTGCCGATCCAGGCGCCATCGGCGCCAAGCATCAGCGAAGCGGCCAGTCCGCGCCCATCTGCAATGCCGCCAGCAGCCAGCACCACAGCGCGGTCGCCCACTGCATCTACCACTGCAGGTGTCAGGGCGATGGTTCCGGCCGTGCCGTAATTGTGGCCACCGGCTTCGGCACCCTGGGCAATGACCAGATCAATGCCATCCGCCACGGCGGCAATCGCGTCCGTGACCGAACCGACCTGTTCCCAGACGTCGATGCCCGCGGCATGCATCTGATCGATCCAGGCTTTCTGCGGATGTCCCCAATGAAATGAAACCGCCTTCGGCTTCATTTGGCACATCAAATCGATATGTGCCTGGGATGTGAAAATGGTGATGAAATTGACATGATAGGCACGTGCAGTGCCGGCATTCATGCCGTTGACCAGCATTTCGACACCCTCGGGTGGGATGATCCCCACGCCCGCGATGGAACCCATTGCGCCAGCCTCACTCACCGCGATACCCAATGGCGGCGTCATGCCTGCAAAGGCCATTCCCGCCTGTACGATTGGGACGGACAGACCATATTTCTCGGTAAGCCTGGTGCTGATTGTTGTCATTCCGGTTCCCTCGGATACTGTCTTTTTCGATGGTGCCAGCGAACGGCATCGGGGTTGCCGTGGCAAGAGAGGCACTTGATCGAGAGTGCACTTTGACCTTATCTGGACGCAGTCCGGAGAAGATTTGAATGCATTTGGAGCGTCCGAAGCAGACCAATGTGCCCGCCAAAGTCTGGTCGACGAAAGGCTTGGCAAAGCCCTTCGGCTACTGGCAGGAGACCGTCAGCCAGGCCTACACAGCGTTGTCTCCCGAACCTGTCGACAGCAGACCATTTCATGGCCAGATCAAGCTTTTCGAGCTCGCTGACGATGCCAGCATCTCGTCAATCAAGGCCGGCGCGCAGATTGTTCGGCGGACCCGGCAGGACATACAGCTTCGGGCTTGCGAAGCTGTTTTCATCAATTTTCAGCTGCAGGGACAAAGCACGATTTCCCAGCGCGGAATCGAGGCCAAAATCGATGCGGGCTCGCTCGTTCTACTCGATGCGACCGAACCTTTTGCAATGAAATTTGACCGCCAGTTCGAGCAAGCCTGTCTGCATCTTCCGAAATCGGCGCTGGAGGTCAACGGCATCCGGGCCTCGGAATTCGTCGGCCGCGCCGTCACAAGGCAATCGGGCTTCGCCGCGCCGCTGTTTTCGGCCATCGACAGTCTGACCGCCGGCGTGCCGGCGCCACATGTGCTGCCTGGACTGATGCAGATGCTGTCCTTCGGATTGTCCAATGCGCGCAGGAATGCCGTTGCAGATCAACATCTTGTAACGGTTCAGAACTTCGTAGTTCACAACATGGGAAACAGCGATCTGTCGCCCGGGCTGACCGCACGGCATTTCCGGATTTCAACGCGTCACCTGCACAAATTGTTTGCCCGAGACGGAATCACATTCGGCACGTTCTTGCTTGATGCCCGGTTGCAGGCCTGCCGGAAGCGGATACTTGCTTCGCCGGACGAGCCCGTCAGCCTTGTCGCCTTCGCCCATGGCTTCCGCAGCCAGAGCCATTTTTCCCGCGCATTCCGCCAGAAGTTCGGATGTTCGCCAAATCAACTGCGAAAATCCCATTGAAATGCCGGCGGCTTCGCCGGTGCATTTGGGACCAAGCCGAAAAAGACCAACAGTCTCGAGCAGCGATTAGATGAAGTGAAGGCTGATCGGTTTTCCCGCGATCAGCTGCACATCGATCCTGAAGCCGAACAGGGTCTCCAGCACCTCCGGGCGCATCACGTCCTCGCTGCTGCCGTCGGCAACGATCTTTCCTTCACGCATCCCCACAATCCGGTCGGCATGAACAGCGGCATGGTTGAGATCGTGCAGGACGATGATGATGCTGCGACCGGTCGTGTCCGCCACTTGGCGCAGGGTGCGCATCAGTTCGCGTGCATAGAAGATGTCGAGATTGTTCAACGGCTCATCGAGAAGCATGTAGCCGGTGCCCTGCGCGAAACACATCGCAGCCCGGACCCTCTGGCGCTCACCGCCTGACAGGGTGTCGACGAATTTTCCCCTGATGTCCCAGAGATCGAAGGTCTTGAGTGCCTGTCCGACTTCGTCATGATCTTTGCCTGTTGGCCGGCCCTGATGGTGCGGGTACCGGCCAAACTGGACAAGCTCGCCAACCCGCAACCGGCTGGCGATGCTGTTGTCCTTGTCCGACATCAGCGCCCTTGAGACAGATTTGGTTTAATTGAGAAGAGAGGATTTTCGGCTCATCGTAGCTCACTCAAAGGAAGCGAAGATGAGACAGAAAACCGGGCCACAGACATCGGCGGCAGAGAAGACGATCAAGGACATTCGCCGCGCGACGCGCAAACACCATTCGTCCGAGGACAAAATCCGTATCGTGCTGGAGGGCCTTCGTGGCGAGGACAGCATTGCCACAATCTGCCGCCGCGAAGGCATCGCCGAGAGCCTGTATTATAGCTGGTCGAAGGAATTCCTCGAAGCCGGCAAGAAGCGGCTTGCCGGAGACACGGCCCGTCCGGCGACCAGCGACGAGGTGAAGGTGCTACGCCGTGAAAGCCGTGACTTGAAAGAGGCGCTGGCCGACCTCACCCTGGAAAACCGTCTGCTCAAAAAAAGCATGATCGGGCATGGGGGCGACGAGGAATGAGATATCCTGCCACTGAGAAGCTTGAAATCATCCGGCTCGTCGAAGAATCTCACCTGCCTGCCAAGCAGACGCTCGACAAACTCGGCATTCCCCGGCCGACCTTCTATCGCTGGTACGACCGTTTTCTGACACACGGCGTCGAAGGCCTGGAAGATCGGCACTCGGCCCCATCGCGGGTGTGGAACCGCATCCCCGACGACATGCGTGATCGCATTGTCACCATGGCCCTGGACCATGCAGATCTGTCTCCACGCGAGCTGGCGGTCAAGTTCACCGACACGGAAAGCTATTTCGTGTCAGAGGCTTCGGTCTACCGCCTTCTGAAGGCCCACGACCTGATCACGTCGCCAGCCTATATAGTCATCAAAGCCAACAACGAGTTCAAGGACAAGACCACGCGACCGAACGAGATGTGGCAAACCGACTTCACCTATCTGAAGGTCATTGGCTGGGGATGGTTCTACCTATCGACCATCCTCGACGACTATTCCCGCTACATCATCGCCTGGAAGCTGTGCACCAGCATGAAGGTCGATGACGTCACAGACACGCTCGACCTGGCGCTGGTCGCATCAGGCTGCGACACGGTAAAGGTCGAACACCGACCGCGCCTGCTGTCGGATAATGGCCCATGTTACGTCGCTGCCGATCTCGGTGAATGGCTGGAAAAACACAAGATCGGCCAGGTCCACGGTGCTCCGGGCCATCCGCAGACGCAAGACAAAATCGAACGCTGGCACCAGACGTTAAAGAACCGCATTCTCCTGGAAAACTACTTCTTCCAAGAAGACCTCGAAGCCCAAATCGCGGCTTTCGTCGAGCATTACAACCATCGCCGATACCACGAGAGCCTCGACAATCTCACCCCGGCTGACGTCTACTTCGGGCGAGGCCAGACCATCTTGCTCCAACGCGAAAGGATCAAACGAAACACCATCAAGCAGCGCCGCTTGAAGCACAATGCAAAAGCGGCTTAAATCGAACCGCAAACCGAGCCGGAAACTCCACTCTTCCAACGCACGAAAAGTCTCAAATCATTCGACGACGGACAATTTGAACCTGAGTGCTTGTCAAAAACCAATGACAAGTAACGTGCAGCCCCCGGTCTTCCTCAATGGTGCTGCTGTCGCGCTAATAGGTGGCACGGCCTCCAGACAGGTCGAACACACCGGCAGTGGTGAAGCTGTTTTCGCGCGAACACAGCCAGGCGATCATCTCGGCCGCTTCGTTGAGTTCAAGAAAGCGGCCTCGCGGAATCTTTGACAGCATATAGTCGATATGGGTTTGCGCCATCTGGTCAAAGATCCGGGTGCGCGCCGCTGCTGGAGTTACGCAATTCACGGCAATGTCCAGCCCGGCAAGCTCCTTTCCAAGTGATTTGGTAAAGCCGATGACGCCCGCTTTTGACGCGGAATATGCGGATGCGTTGGGGTTGCCTTCCTTGCCTGCAACCGAGGCGATGTTGACGATCCGGCCATAGGCCTGTGCCCGCATGGTCGGCACGACGGCGCGGTTGACGTGAAAGGTGCCGTTCAGATTGACCGCGATGATTTTCGCGAACTCATCCACCGGGTACTCCTCGACGGGCGCGTTGGAACCGGCGATGCCTGCCGAATTGACGAGGATGTCGATACGGCCAAGCGCGTCGAGCGTTTTCGCACAGGCGCTTTGAACATCGTCCCAGTCGGAGATATCCACCTTCAGGGCAATTGCCTGATCAAGACTTTGCGCGGTCCGTTCTGCCAGTTCCTGGTCCATATCCCATAGGGCGATCCTGGCGCCTCCGCTGCTCAACCGCCGCGCCACGGCTTCGCCAATGCCCTGCGCTCCGCCAGTCACGATTGCGACCATCCCCTGGAACTGATTGTCACTCATACGTTTTCTCCCAATTCACTTACTCGGCGCTCGTCTGACCGTGAACACCTGTTTCCGTCTCCCCAGCGGTAACCGCAGGATGTGCCTGCATTCTTGCATGGTGCTTCGGTTCGGCACAGACCGCTACACATCCGCTCAAAAATAAAGACGCAGGGGTATGGCGACCAACCCCGGGGCATCGCGGCCTGGCGTGAGGCTGCCAACCTTGGGTCAGGTGCCGTATTTATCATGCAGGCGACGGGGTGGTGACCTTGGGAGAAGTGGTCCGCGCCTGCTTGGGGAGGAAGGCCATGAAAAAGGCACTTGTCGATTCAGTAGCGACTTGTTTCCTGCTGCCCGCGGGAGCGTTGGCAGAGGACACCGTCAGGATTTGCATCCTGGTTGCGCCTGAGGGCGTTTTCGCAGCCGGTGGCGCCGATGGCGTTCGCAATGTGGAAATGGCATTCGACCAGGCTGGCGGCATGGCCGGTGGCAAAAAACCGAGATTGTCGGCGCACCCAGTGACACCATGCCCGACACAGCCGTGCGCCAGTTCCGCGCCTTGAGCCAAGGCATGACGAATTCGTGGTTGAGAAATTACGCATGTCGGCCTGGGAAGGCTCAAGTCTCGAGACCATTCTCAAGGCCGAAGGCCGTGACATGATCATTGAAACCGGCGCGTGGACGAACATGTCCAACGAGCACACCGCCCGCACCGGAGCCGACAAGGGCTATATCATGGTGATCCCGGAAGACGGATGCTCGAGAATGAATGCCGACTGGCACAACGCCTCGATCAATTACGCGCTTCAGAATGTGTCGCTGGTGACCAAGACCGACACCGTGATAGCGGCGCTCGGTTGAGGTTGCCGAGATCAGCCAAGAAGCTGTGTAGGGCGCATGGTCTACGTCGGTCGAACAGCTTCAGCCGGAGGAACGGTTGCATTATCCTGAAAAGGCTTGTCGCAAGTTTCAACGGCATCATGCAGCAGGTTACAAATTCTTTCGGCCGTCGAAATTGCGTTCTGCCAGACCAGAGATTGGATCTCCTCGAATTCGAGTGTCTCCAACCCGTAGCTGGCAAGAGCGATCCAGTCATTGGACTTCGGCATCCCGTCTGGTCTTGATTGATCCGTCCGCGAGACTGCATCGTTAAATGCACTGATCAAGAACCTTACGGCCGCATCGCCATCTTCCGACCGGCGAAACCAAGCATTGCAACGGTCAATCCCGCAACACGAGCACGTCACATGCTTCACCGGCCTTTGCGGCGGGCGCAAGGGGTGGGCGGATGATCAGGCAGCGGGCATCGGCGAAGACCTTCATCAGCGACGAATCCTGCCGTGGCATAGGGCTGGCGACAAGGGCGCCGGATGGGTCGCGGGAGAGATCGCCGCGCAGATAGTCCTGACGCAGATCGTTTGAGGGCAAATCCCGGCCAAGGACTGCGGATTTGACCCGCGCCGGATCCGGCAACCCGGCAAGGCGGGTGATCAATGGCTCCAGGAACAGATGTGCGCAGACGAGGCTCGACGCCGGGTTCCCAGGCAGACCCAGAACACGCATGTTGCCAAGACGGCCCGACATCAGTGGCTTGCCCGGCCGCATGGCGATTTTCCAGAAATCAAGAGCCATCCCGCGTGCCGTGAGCGCTTTCTGCACCAGGTCATGGTCGCCCACCGAAGCTCCGCCGATGGTCACCAGCACGTCGGCTCGTTGCGCAATGGCTGAATCCAGCGCCCCATCAAGCGCTTCCATCCGGTCTTCCGCGATGCCCAGATCGAACACTTGAGCGCCTGCGCCGCGCGCCAGCGCGCCAACGCCGTAAGTGTTCGATGCAATGATCTGGCCCGGCCCGAGTGTCTCGCCCGGCAGCCGCAATTCGTCGCCTGTGGCAAGAATGGCAATCCTGGGCTGCCTGTAGACGGGCAGGGTGGCGTGGTTCATCGCCGCGGTAAAGGTGATCGCACCGGCGTCAAGCAAGCGCCCGGCCTCAAGCCCGGTCTTTCCTTCCTCGAAATCGATGCCGGCGGCGCGAATGTGCCGCCCTGGTTCCGCAGCCGCGGTGATCCGCACGGAGCCACCGTCGATCCGCTCGGTGTTTTCCTGGATCACCACCGTGTCCGCGCCCGCGGGCACCGGCGCGCCGGTAAAAATACGAACTGCAGATCCGGCGGACAGAGTCCCGTCAAAGCCATGTCCGGCAGCAGATTCACCCTGCAGCTTCAGCACCGCACCTGCCTGCGCATCTTCGGCTCGAACCGCATAACCGTCCATTGCGGAGGCCGCGAAGGGCGGATGGGTGCGCAGCGCCTTGAGATCACTTGCAAGGACCCGGCCAAAACTCTGCGCCAGGGGTAGCATCTCAGCTTGGCTATCCGGAGCCGCGCCATCGAGAATGCGCGCAAGTGCTTCATCAACCGGCATCAAGTTCATCAGCTCTTGCCCTTCGATGCAACGGCCCAGTTGCCGGATTTGCCGCCGGATTTGGTGATCACCCTGATCCCGCCGATCTCCATGCCGCGGTCCACAGCCTTGCCCATGTCATAAATGGTCAGGCAGGCAACCGAAGCCGCCGTCAACGCTTCCATCTCGACGCCGGTCTTGCCGGTGAGCTTGGCGAGCGTACGTACCTGCAAGCCGGGCAGGGCCTCGTCCGGTGTGATCTCGACACTGACCTTGGTCAGCGCCAGCGGATGGCACAGCGGAATAAGGTTGGCGGTCTGTTTGGCGGCCATGATGCCGGCGATCCGCGCGGCACCGATGACGTCGCCTTTTTTCATGTCGCCGGCCATGATCAGCGCAAGCGTCTCGGGCCTCATCCGCACATGACCTTCGGCCTCTGCGATGCGGGTCGTGTCGGCCTTGTCGCCGACATCCACCATCACGGCCGTCCCGTCTTCGGCCAAGTGTGTCAGGCGTGGAGCGCCGGGGTCGGCCATCATTCGGCTGCCGCAGCAGCGTCAGCGCCAGTGAGCAGCGCACGGGTGGCAGCGGTGACATCGTCCTGCCGCATAAGGCTCTCGCCCACCAGGAACGTGGATATCGCGCTTGTGGAGAGGCGTACGCAATCGGCATGGGTACCAATCCCGCTTTCTCCCACCAGGATGCGGCCGTCTGGAACCATCGCGGCCAGCCGCTCGGACACCGACAGCGAAACCTCGAAGGTGCGCAGATTGCGGTTGTTGACGCCAATCAGCGGGCTGTCTAGCTTCAGCGCGCGTTCCATCTCACGCTCGTCATGAACCTCGATCAGGGCTGCCATACCAAGCCCGTGGGCTTCATCTTCAAGCCGCCTGGCGTCGTCATCGTCAAGCGAAGCCATGATGATCAGGATCGCGTCGGCATCCCAGCTCCGGGCTTCGTGGACCTGGTAGATGTCGAACATGAAATCCTTGCGCAAGGCCGGCAGGCTGCAGGCCGCGCGGGCTGCGGTCAAGAACTCCGGCGCACCCTGAAACGACGGGGTGTCGGTGAGCACTGACAAGCAGGCCGCACCACCGGCCTCATAGGCCTTTGCAAGTGCCGGCGGGTTGAAATCGGCACGGATCAGACCCTTGGAAGGGCTTGCCTTCTTGATTTCCGCAATCAGCGCGTAGCCGCCAGCCTGATGCTTGGCTTCGATCGCGGCTGCGAAGCCGCGCGGCGCTTCAAGGTCGCGCGCTCGCGCCTTGACCTCAGCAAGCGGAACCCGTGCCTTGGCGGCGGCAATCTCGTCGCGCTTGTAGGCTTCGATCTTTGCGAGGATGTCGCTCATCGTGTCACCCCTTCTTCGGTGCGGGTGCATGGGCGGTGGAAACCGCCACCAGCGTCTCGAGAGCGGTCAGTGCCGCGCCGCTGTCAATCGCGTGTGCTGCCTGCTCAATACCCTCTTGCAGCGTTTCGGCCTTGCCTGCGACCACAAGCGCGCCTGCCGCATTCAAAAGCGAGATGTTGCGATAGGCGTTGATCTCGCCCTCGAGCACCTTCTTGAGTGCCTTGGCATTGTAGATGCCGTCGCCACCCTTGAGTGCGGCGAGATCGACGCGCTCGAGCCCCAGCTCCTCGGGCGTTGTTTCGAAACTGCGGATACGGCCATTTTCGAGCGCGACCACCCGTGTTGGCCCTGTGGTTGTCATCTCGTCGAGTCCGTCACCATGCACCACCCAGACGGTTTCCGAGCCAAGATCCTTGAGCACCTCGGCAATCGGCTCGAGCCAGACCGGCGAAAACACCCCAAGCAGCTGTTTCGTCACGCCTGCCGGGTTGGACAAAGGGCCCAGCAAATTGAAGATCGTGCGGGTTCCAAGCTCCACCCGGCTTGGGCCCACATGCCGCATGGCTGAATGGTGTGCCGGTGCGAACATGAAGCCGACACCGGCCTCGCGGATGCAGGCCGCAATTCCGTCCGGATCGAGCTCAAGGGATACGCCAAGTGCGGCGAGCGAATCTGCGGCACCGGATTTCGATGAGAGCGCACGATTGCCGTGCTTTGCGACCTTCAGGCCGGCGCCTGCGGCAATAAAGGCCGCGGCAGTTGACACATTGTAGGTGCCTGACGCGTCGCCGCCAGTTCCGACGATGTCGACGGCTCCCGCGGGCGCGCTGACCGGCAGCATCTTTTCGCGCATCACGCTGACCGCGCCATAGATCTCGTCCACGCTCTCGCCACGCACCCGCAGAGCCATCAGGAAACCGCCGATCTGCGCTGGTGTCGCGTCGCCCGACATCATCACGCCGAACGCCTTGCGGGCATCCTCGCGGTTCAGCGGTTCGCCCGCGGCAACCTTGGCGATGAAGGATTTCAGATCAGCCATGTACGCCGGCTCCCCCTGTCTCGCGGCAACGCCCGCATTCCTCTTAAAAGGCCAGTGCCCGCTCGGCCAGTTCCCGATTGACCGAGACGCCGTATTCGGCCTGAAGTTGCGCCACCACCTGGTCGAGAATGTCGTCCGCGATCTGCTGGGAGATCTGGTCGCGCTGTTCCTGGCTAACCGAATCCGCTGTGGTCCCGGATGCATCATTGACTGAGGTGACCTGGATCAGGATTTTGTTGTCTCCCGAAGTGTCATTGGCCACCGTCACCAGACCCTGCGGGCCCGAAAACGCTGCGGCGACCGCTGCTTCGCCGAACACCGGGTCCGTATCGGTCCGGTTAAGTGAGAACTTGGTTTCCACCGCGATCGACAGTTCCGCGGCGATGGCGGACAGGTCTGCGCCCCTTTCGAGCCGTTCCTGAAGCGCCGTCGCTTTGGCGCCCAATGCTTCAAGCTCCTGCTCGCTGCTCCAGTCGGCAACAACCTGCTCGCGGACTTCATCGAGGGTGCGGTCCCGTGCCGGTGTCACATCTTCGACCTCGAACCAGACGAAACCTTCAACGCCAAGGCTGATCGGCGGGGCTTCAACACCTGGTTCCGTCTCAAAGACATCGCGTAGCAATTGTTGTGATTGCGGCAACTCGGAAAGCACTGTGCCATCCGGTGTCTGTCCGCTGCGGTCGGCCGCTTCAATGGTGACGGGCGTGAGTTTTTGCTGTGTTGCAGCCTCCATCAAGGTCATGCCGCCGGCGCGGGCATCCTCATAGGCGTCATGCACGTCAAGAAGAACCTGTGCGGCTTCCGCCAGCGCCAGTTCGTCGCGGATCTCGGTTTGCACCTCTTCGAAGCTCCGGGAGGATTCGGGTGTAATTTCGGCGACCCGCAGAATCACCGGGCCGAACTGACCGTCAACAACCGGAGAAACGCCGCCCGCGTCAGTGATTGCGAAAGCGGCATCGGCCAGAGACTGGTCCGGCACTGTTTCCTCGGTGAAACTGCCCAGCCGCACATCAGCGGCGGTGCGTCCCTGATCAGTGATCAGCGTGTCGAAACTCTTGCCCGAGGCAAGTTCCGCCTCAGCTGCTTCGGCCGCCTCGCGATCAGCAAACACCAGCTGATCGATGGTCCGGGTTTCCGCCGTGGTGTAACGGTTCTTGCGCGCCTCGTAATCCGCCCGCGCCATCTCGTCACTGATCGCAGCGGGATCGGCGATGTCTTCGCTTTCAAGCTTCACATAGGTGAACTTGCGATACTCAGGCGCTGCATATCGGGTTTTGTTGCTCTCGAAGAAGGCACTCAATTCATCGTCGGAGGGTGCTGGGACCGGATCGATGTTGGCTTTCGTCAGCAGCAGATAATTCACATCACGGGTCTCGGCTTCATACTGAGCCAGGGCAGATATCATCGCGTCGGGCGCATCAAAACCTTCCGCGACCGCTTCGACGATCTGTGTGCGCACTGCCACCTGGCTGCGGCTGCGGATATAGTCTTCCTCACTCATGCCGACGGAGTTCAACACGCGACGGAAGATTGAGCGGTCGAAGCGGCTGTTGAAATCATGAAAAGCTGCATCCTGGGCAATCAAGGCAGCAAGCCGGCTGTCGGACAGGCCGAGATTCATCTCGCGCGCCTGCTCATCGAGCAGCGCACCGGCGATCAGTTGTGAATAAACCTGATTTTCGATGCCGAAGGCGCGTGCCTGTTCCTGGGTCAGACGGGTGCCGAGCTGTTGGCCGACAGCCGCCATTTGGCGGTCATAGGCGAGACGGAACTCGTTGGGAGACACTTCAGTGTCACCCACCGTGACAACCGCGCTGCCGCCAGCATTCAGGATTGACCCCGAGATGCCCCAGACCGCGAACGAGGCGACCAGCAGAACGAGGAGAAATTGGGCGACCCAGCTTTTGGCGCCCTTGCGCAATGTATCAAGCATCGAAGCTCCTGCATCGAGATATCCGCGGTCCCGAACGCGTTCGAAGACGCGCACGAAACCTGTCAAAGTCCCTTTAGACGAAAGCTTTGGCGAAATGAAGGGCAGGGGCGTAGAATAGACACGATCGAAAAAGCAGATCCGCGGCTGAGAAGCCGTCTCGGAGTTCAGATGGCGGTTGCTGAACGATTGGCACCCCGCTCAGACCAAAAGCGGCTGCGCTATGGTCGGCATGCGTGGTCAAACACCGCTCAGTTTTCGTTGAATTCATTCTCTGAGAAGGCACCACCAGGCCGCCAACATCGGGTACGGCCCAATTGTCGATGCGGCTTTCAGGAAAAGCTGAATATGTCGCCGATGTTTTCGATAATCGCCACCAGCAAGACGACGCCAGCTATCAGCAGGGCGACCCACCACAAAAAGTGAAACACGATTGCTGCAATGCCCAGTCCGGCGCCATATGTGTAGAAGCGCTTGTTTTCGCGCAAAACGCCAGAGACCAGGGACAGCACGATTGCGATGACACCAAGTATGGGGGCGGCGAATGACACATAGGTCCACACCGAAACGGGGGCAGGCGCAGGTGCTTCATTCGCCAAGCCAAAAAACGACCGCCATGCCGATCGTTTGATCTCTCCGGCGATCTCACCGATTTGCACAGCGGCGGACGGCTTCGCTTCAAAAGACGGCCCTGCCATCTGGGCAAAGACAAGAATTAGGGCGGCCGCTCCGGCAATGACTGCCCAAAACCCCCATTGCCGTAGAATAACAGGCTTGTCGAATATCTGATTTTCCATAGGTGCAGCTTGCCACGAAGAAATCTAGGGAGCGTTAAGCCATTAATTAAAAGCCATCAAATCGTATGGGTTTGCATGTCGGGTCTGTTTTGGTGTTCGACACCTGGAAGACAGGTTCGGCAGAGTTGTTGTAAGACAGATCTGATTTGCGAGCCGAGTTCTGCCGTGTCCGCGTCGTTTGCAAAGTTTGCCCGGTCTGCTAAGGCCCGGTGCAGCACTATCTGATGAAATTTCGAACGGGGACGACAGATGACACCTGACATTCGCCCACTTGTGGCTGGTAACTGGAAAATGAACGGCACGCGTGAAAACCTTGATCAGATCAAGGCAATCGCTGATGGTCTGGGCCCGGATCTTACGGACAAGATCGACGCACTGATCTGTCCGCCGGCAACGCTTCTTTACGTGGCAACCGCAATCGCTGATGAAACGCCATTGGCAATAGGCGCGCAGGATTGCCACACCGAACAGTCCGGTGCATTCACCGGCGACATTTCAGCCCAGATGATCGCCGACTGCCTGGCGGGCTATGTGCTGGTTGGCCATTCAGAGCGCCGCACGCTGCACAAAGAGAGCGATGCGACCATTCGCGCCAAGGCGGAAGCCGCCAAAGCTGGCGGGCTGGTCCGCGTCATCTGCATCGGCGAGACCGAGGCCGAGCGCAAATCCGGGGATACGCTGAAGGTTCTGGAAACCCAGCTTGCGGGTTCCGTGCCCGATGGCGCCACTGCAAAGGACACCGTCATTGCCTATGAGCCGGTCTGGGCCATCGGCACGGGGCTGACACCGACTGTTGCGGATGTGGCCGAAGCCCATGCCTTTATCCGCGAGCAGATGAAAAGCCGTTTTGCCGGCGAAGGCGCTGCAATGCGGCTTCTCTATGGTGGCTCGGTCAAGCCGTCCAACGCTGCTGAACTCATGGCTGTGCCCCATGTCGATGGCGCACTGATTGGCGGGGCAAGCTTGAAAGCGTCGGACTTCCTCGCCATTTGTAAGGCGTGTCGCAGCCTGTTTGGGTGATCCGGCGCAGGTTTTGGCTGGTCCGCATATGGAGTTGCGGCCACCCGGGACTTGGAAAGACGGCGTTGCTCGTGTAAAGAGCCGCAAAACCGACGATGATTGCGCCCACAGCGGGCAGGAAAGAACCCTATGCAAACCGTATTGATTGTCATTCATCTCATGATCGTGCTGGCGCTTGTCGGCATCGTGCTGGTTCAGCGCTCGGAAGGCGGCGGTCTGGGGATCGGCGGCGGTTCCGGCTTCATGTCGGCGCGAGGCGCTGCCAATGCGCTGACCCGCACCACCGGGATTTTGGCGGCTGCCTTCTTTGTCACGTCGTTGGCACTTGGTATTCTGGCACGCTATGGCGACAGCCCGACCGACATCATCGACCAAATCTCTGTCCCGACTCAGGGCACCGGCTCAGGTGTTCTCGACCAGCTTGGTGGCGCGCCAACCCCGGCAGCTCCAGCGCAAGGGGCAGCAGGAGATATCCCGGCAGCACCAGCCGCACCGTCGGATGTGCCGTCTGGCCAGTAAGGCTTCCTAACTCAGCAACAAGATTTCTTTCGCCGGCCCGCGCCAGATATGATCTGACCCGGGTCGGCTTTCTTTTGTGAGCTGCATTGCGTTATGCACCGAAAAATCGGCCTGATGTTTTTTTGGGGTGGCGGAATCACAGAACTGAGGGTATCCGTCCAATCCCATGGCGCGATACGTATTCATCACCGGCGGCGTGGTCTCCTCGCTTGGAAAAGGCATAGCCTCAGCCGCCCTTGGCGCATTGCTGCAGGCCCGTGGTTACCGGGTGCGGCTGCGCAAACTCGACCCCTATCTCAACGTTGATCCGGGCACCATGAGCCCGACCCAGCACGGCGAGGTGTTCGTCACCGACGATGGTGCGGAGACCGATCTGGATCTGGGGCATTACGAGCGTTTCACCGGGCGCTCGGCGGTGCAGTCCGACAACATCACAACTGGCCGGATCTACAAGGACATCATCGACAAGGAACGGCGCGGCGATTACCTCGGCGCCACCGTTCAGGTGATTCCGCACGTCACCAATGAAATCAAGAATTTCGTGCTTGAGGGCAATGAGGACTATGATTTCGTGCTCTGCGAAATTGGCGGCACCGTTGGTGATATCGAGGCCATGCCCTTCATTGAAGCGATCCGGCAGCTTGGCAATGATCTGCCGCGCGGCAATGCCGTCTATGTCCACCTCACGCTGATGCCGTGGATCGCGGCGGCGGGTGAACTCAAGACCAAGCCGACCCAGCACTCGGTCAAGGAACTGCAGGCCATGGGCATTGCGCCCGATATCCTGCTGGTGCGTGCAGACCGCGAGATACCGGCCGAGGAACGCCGCAAGCTCTCGCAATTCTGCAATGTGCGCCCTTCAGCCGTTATCCAGGCGCTTGATGTGCCATCGATCTATGATGTGCCGATCGCCTATCACAAGGAAGGCCTCGACACCGAGGTTCTGGCAGCCTTCGGGATAGATCCGGCGCCAAAGCCACGCATGGATGCCTGGGAAACGGTGTCCGAGCGCATCCACAATCCCGAGGGCGAGGTCACAATCGCCATCGTCGGCAAATACACCGGCCTCAAGGATGCCTACAAATCGCTGATCGAAGCGCTCTATCACGGTGGCATCGCCAACCGGGTCAGGGTCAAGCTTGAGTGGATCGAGAGCGAGATCTTCGAGAAAGAAGACCCGTCGCCCTGGCTTGAAAAGGTCAATGGAATTTTGGTGCCGGGCGGCTTTGGCGAGCGCGGCGCGGAAGGCAAGATCAAGGCCGCGCAGTTCGCTCGTGAACGCAAGGTGCCCTATTTCGGCATCTGCTACGGCATGCAGATGGCTGTGCTTGACGCTGCGCGGAACCTGGCTGGCATAAGTGACGCCGATTCATCGGAGTTTGACCGCAGCAGCGGGACCCACGTCGTCGGCATCATGACCGAATGGCTCAAGGGCAACCAGCTTGAAAAACGCGCCGAAAACGGCGATCTGGGCGGTACCATGCGCCTGGGTGCCTATCCGCATCCTCTGAAGTCCGGGTCACTGATTTCGGGCATTTATGGGTCCGAGCAAGTGTCCGAGCGCCACCGCCACCGCTATGAGGTCAACATCGCCTTCAAGGATCAACTTGAAGCCGCCGGCCTCGTGTTCTCGGGCGTCTCTCCTGATGGCCTGCTGCCCGAGACCATTGAATATCCCCTCGATGTCCATCCCTGGTTCATCGGCGTGCAGTACCATCCCGAGCTCAAGTCCCGGCCACTTGAACCGCACCCGTTGTTTGCCAGCTTCATCGAAGCAGCGCTCGAGCAGTCGCGGCTGGTGTAATCAGCCGCGGCCGGGATTGCGGTGCCGCGGGCAATTCCATCATGGGTGTAGAGTTAATCAAAGGACGGCCAGCGTGTTCTCGCGGCAGCTGCGTGACGTCAATCTACAGCCCGACCCCGTTCTATAGATAACGGCAGTCGCGTCCGGGGATGCTTTTGGCAGATGGGCGGGGATACGTCCAGAGCAGGGCGATGGTGCCCGCGCCGCAAGGCTGCATGCCGTCGGCAAGCAGCTTCGACGGAAAACTGAATCCCGACCTCATCACTCTGTGCAAACAACCTGATGGCGCCGCCTTTGGCCTGCGTGTTCGCCGCTAGGGGGAAACATGCTATCCTTGACACTCTTGTGGTGTGGCACGGCTGCGAGCCTTGGCGATGGCGGTTGGCGCGGGCCACCATTCGCGCGCGAACATGAGGAGGAGCAGACCATGCGACATCGATACACAGTTCTTGCAACCATAGCTGCGGGCATTCTGGCTGCGCCGGGCGCAACACCGGCCCATGCCACGCAATCGATCAGCTGCACTGACATGAAATTCGACTCCAATGTCGACATCCTTCTGGGTGCTGGCCCGGTTCCCAATGTCCTCAGGGTCTTGATCGGGATTGGAGAACGGGACCTGACAACTGAACCGAGCTTGCCGGGGGAGCAGGTGGTGATTGCACAATCCTTTGATGATGGTGAGCTTTTTCGCATTGATCTGGTGGATCCGCAGGCGACCAAGCGGATCGCCGCCATCAGGTTGCTTCGCGGTGAGCACGACAGCGCTCCATTGCAGATCGGCTTTGTGCAGATCGAGGACGAGCCACCGGTCGGAATCTCCTGCGTCGGCCCCTGATCTGTCTGCCCAGGCAGAACGGTCAATCAACGGCTCTGCCGGGAGGAGAGTTCGAAGCTGAAGCTATTTGGCGCGCTTGATGTAAGCGGACATCAGCTGGGTCATTCGTGCATCGCGAATGCTGGCCTTGTCCTCACCCATCACCACGCCGACGACCGATTTGCCCTGGTGCCGTACCGACGTTGCCAGGTTGAAGCCCGAGGCGCGGGTGTAACCTGTCTTGAGCCCGTCAGCGCCCGGGATCATCTTCATCGCCTTGTTGTGGCCCTTGATCGTGCGGCCTGCAACAGTCACCTCGGTCTGTCCGAAATAGCTGTAATGATGCGGGAAATTCCGTCTCAGCGCGATCGACAGCCGCGCCATGTCGGTCGCGGTTGAAACCTGATCCGGATCGGGCAGGCCTGAGGCATTCTTGAAGGTCGTGCGGCTCATGCCGAGTGTCCGCGCCTTGGCTGTCATCATGTCGGCGAACCGCGCCTCCGAGCCGCCGCCGAGGAATTCACCCACGGCCGTGGCCACGTCATTGGCTGACTTGACCACAAGCACCCGGATGGCGGTGTCAACGGGGATCGATTGGCCGGCCTTCAGGCCCAGCTTCGAGGGAGGGCGGCGTGCGGCATTGCGGCTGATCGGAATTGGTGTGTCGCGGCTGATGCGGCCCTGATCCATCGCCTCGAACAGCATGTAGACCGTCATCATCTTGGTCAGCGAGGCGGGATAGCGCAGCTCATTGACATTGGCGCCATAGAGCATCTTGCCGGACTTCTCGTCGACCACGATTGCGGCATATTTGGCGGTCGTAGGCGCAACCGAATAGACGGCTTCATCGATCGACCCGCCAGACGAGGCGCAGGCAGACACAAAAGCCGCTACCAAAAAAATGGATATCGACAATTTGCAGCGATTCCACGCGCCCGCAACCAGCCCGATCAAAGGTCAACTCCCTTTCAGCCCCGGCCAATGGATAGCGCTTGAGCGTGATTCCCGCAAGGGTAGGGCCGGAATACACCCGGTTGCGCGGCGATCGGCGATGCTGATATGGGAGGGCGGAACGGAGTGAGAAACAGATGACATCCCCGCGAACCCCGCGACCGCTCGACCATCTGGTTTTGCCGGTTGAGGATCTTGAGACAACCCGTGCCCGCCATGCGGCGCTCGGCTTTACCGTTGCCGCGGATGCGCGTCATCCCTTTGGCACCGAGAATGCCTGCGTCTTCTTCGCCGATGGCACCTATCTCGAACCCCTGGCGGTGGCCTCGCGTGAGGAATGCGAACAGGCGGCGCGCGCAGGCAATGTCTTCGTCGCCCGTGACCAGGCCCACCGCTTCCGGCTGGGCGACACCGGTTTTTCCGCATTGGTGGTCGGATCGGGCGACGCCGACGGCGATCATGCCCGTTTCCAGGAGCTGGGCATGTCTGCCGGCGATTTGCTGGGCTTTTCGCGGCCGATGAAGTTTCCTGATGGCTCGGAGCAAACAGCAAGCTTCAAGCTCGCCTTTGCGGCCGATTTGCGTGCGCCCGATTTCTTCGGTTTCGCCGTTGAGCGCATCAATGTGCCCGCTGCCGACCGCTCGGCCCTGACCGCCCATGCGAATGGCGTTGCCGGCATTTCGGAAGTGTATCTGTCCGAACCCAACCCGACCGATTTTCAGTATTTCATCCAGGAGCTCTGCGACAACCGTGAGGTCGATGCCAACTCCTTCGGCATGACCATCGAGCTTGATGGCGCAGCAGTCACAGTGCTCAACCGTGCCGGACTCGAAGCCTTTCTCGGCCTGGTTGACACAAGCCGCGAGCGCGGCCTTCTTGGCCGGGCGCTGGCATTCAGAGTGCGCGATATGGTCGTCCTGGCCGAACTGTTGCAGAAGAACGGCGTGAGCGCCCGCGAAGTGGGGTCGCGCCTGCTGGTTGATCCCGCGCCAGGCCAGGGTGCGATCTATTGCTTTGAGGAAATACGATGAGTGAAGCCAACTCCACCGTAACAGTCGGCGATGCGGTTTTCGACAACACCAGGCCGCTGACGCTGATTGCAGGGCCGTGCCAGTTCGAATCCCGGGATCATGCTTTTGACATGGCCGGAGCGCTGAAGGAATTGTGCGCAGGCCTGGGCATCGGGCTTGTCTACAAATCGAGCTATGACAAGGCCAACCGCACATCGCTGTCGAGCACACGCGGCGCCGGGCTGGATGCTGCAATGCCCGTGTTTGATGATCTGCGCCAGCAACTCGGCCTGCCGGTGCTCACCGATATCCACACCGAAGAGCATTGCGCCATCGTTGCCCCCCATGTCGATGTGCTTCAGATCCCGGCGTTCCTGTGCCGGCAGACCGATCTGCTGGTGGCTGCGGCAAAGACTGGCAAGGTGATCAATGTCAAGAAGGGCCAGTTTCTGGCGCCCTGGGACATGAAGAACGTGCTCGGCAAGATCACAGGCTCGGGCAACGCGAACGTGCTGCTGACCGAGCGCGGCGCCTCGTTTGGCTACAACACGCTGGTTTCCGACATGCGGGCGCTGCCGATTATGGCAGATATGGGCGCGCCGGTGATTTTCGACGCCACGCACTCGGTGCAACAGCCAGGCGGACAGGGAGCCACCTCGGGCGGTGAACGCCGGTTTGTCGAGACACTCTCGCGCGCCGCCGTCGCAGTTGGCATTGCCGGAGTCTTCATCGAGACCCATCAGGATCCGGACAACTCTACATCCTCCGATGGTCCCAACATGATCCCGCTCAAGGATCTGCCAAGGTTGCTTGAGACCTTGATGGCATTTGATTCGGTGGCCAAACGCGGCGCTGCCTGAGTTTCAGACTGGAACCGGTTTGTTTGGCAGAAACAAAAAGGGCCGCCGGACAAATGCCGGCGGCCCTTTTTTCAGCATGTTGCGAATACGCTTAGAATTCGTCCCACTGCTCTTCTTGTTTCTTCGCTGACGATGCGCCGCCACCAAAGGCCGAGGCGATCTTTGCGCCAAGTGCCCTTGCGGGTGAAGCTGTCGGCCGCGCATTTGCGGAAGCCGGAGCGGGCGCATTGCCGCGTGCCGGTGACTGGGCCGCAACCCGGCCCGTAGCGGTGCCGCCGGTCTTGAAACGCTGCACCAGGCTTTCGAGCTTGACAGCCTCGCTGGAGAGGCCCTGCGTGGCAGCATTGGTCTCTTCCACCATCGCCGCGTTCTGCTGGGTCACCTGATCCATCTGGTTGATGGCCGAGTTGATCTCGCTGAGTGCCGTCGATTGCTCGCGGGCACCGGTCACGATCGAACGGATGTGATCATTGATCTTGATCACCTGGCCCTCGATCTCACCAAGAGCCACGCCGGTTTCGTTGACCAGCGACACGCCTGCGCCGACCTGGGTCGAGGAGGTCTCGATCAGGGTCTTGATCTCCTTGGCAGCATTGGCGGAACGGCCGGCCAGTTCACGCACTTCCTGGGCGACCACGGCGAAGCCCCGGCCGGCTTCCCCGGCACGCGCTGCTTCCACACCGGCATTCAGCGCCAGCAGGTTGGTCTGGAAGGCGATGTCGTCAATCACCGAGATGATCTGGCTGATGCGGCCAGAGGATTCCTCGATCTTTTCCATGGCAGAGATGGCGTCCTGGACCACCTTGGCCGACTTCTCGGTACCCGCCTTGGTCGCGCCGACCATATTGCTGGCTTCATCGGCGCGCTGCTCGGAACTCTTGACCGTCGCGGTGATCTGGTCGAGCGCTGCTGCGGTTTCCTCAAGCGAGGCGGCCTGCTGCTCGGTGCGCTTGGACAGATCATCCGCCGAGCTGCCGATTTCCGAAGACGACATGCGCACAGCTTCGGTGGTGACTGCGATCTCCTGCATGGTCTCGTTGAGCTTTTCAACAGAGGCGTTGAACTCGGTGCGCAGCTTCTCGTAGTCCGGAGCAAAGGCTTCGCCGATGCGGTAGGTCAGGTTGCCTGCAGAGAGATTTTCCAGTCCAGCTGTCAGCGCTTCGATGACACGCACACGCTCGGCGTCAGCAGCAGCCTGCCGTTCTGCAGCCTCCTGTTCCTGCCGAAGGGACTCTGCTTGCAGCTGCTCCGACTGCTTCCGCGAAGTCCTGCGATCGAGGGCCGCCTGGCGGAAGAAGGCGACCGACTGTGCCATCTCGCCAATTTCGTCCCTGCGGTCAGCATAGGGGACTTCTTCGGAGTAATCGCCAGCTGACAGCTTGCCCATGTAGTCCTTCATGGCCGTCAATGGAAGCACGGCGCGACGACGGAACATGTAGAGGCCGCCAAGGAACATCAGGACTGACACTGCGCTTGCCACGACTGTAAGAATTGAAAACGTTCCACTGGTGGTTTGAGCGTTGGTTTCGACGCGTGTGAGGTAAGTAGAGGCCGTGTCTACGAGTTCATTGACCGCTTTGTCATGCACGTGAAATGTATTGAACAGTTCGCCGAGAGCAATGAGGGCAGCGTTTGCGTCGCCTGACTCCACAGCCGGAATGTATTGGTCATTCATCACCGACCAGTAAGCATCGCCCTTGACCAGAACATCATCCTGCAGCTTTGCATTGAGCGCGGGGTCGAGCGTAGACTCCTGCCAGTAGACCCTCCGCTCTTCGTACAGATCCTTGAGAGTCGCGATCTTCGCGAAATTCTTCTCCTGGATAGTCGGGTGCGCGTTGACCTCATTCGCGAGCATGTAAGATTCTACAATGTAAAGTGGCGGAGGAAGAATATCGGCGATAAGGTCCTTGCCATAGACAATGTCTTGGTAGACAGGGCCATTCACTTTCAGTTTGTCAAAAGCATAGTTCTTGAGCCCGACCGATGCGAGGAGCCCGAGAGTTACGAAAATAGCGAAAGCCATGAGACTGCGACTGATATTCAAGTTCATTTCTTTGGTCCATTCGTTAACGCTTGTTGGAAACGACCATGCATCAGAGCTTTTGAAGCAAGCGCGTCTGTCCGCCCTGTACGGGATCGTTTCAATTCCGCAACCAATCTTGATCAGCGCCGTTAACAAGTGATGAAGCAGGTCTTAACGCGCCACCCTTAGATTTGAGGTGTGGAGTGCATTAAATTTTGGAGTGCGTATGCGTCGATACTCCGTTTCCCATGCGAATAAAGCCATGCATTGGCATGGTTTTGTCCGGTTTCCGGAACGAGGGACGCCGCATTCACGCGAGAAGCGGGTGATTTGAAATCCTTAACGGATCGAGGCAAGATAGATAAATATTTTTGAATTAGTAAAAAATTATTCAACCCTAATAACAGGCGGTCAGGTTGTTGCGCAGGTATGGTTGCAGTCATGATCGGATCGGGCGGCGGCTGCGGGAATCGGGCGTGCATCACGCCCCGGTCGCCTGTGATTGATTTTTCGCCGCGTTGCGGTAAGACGGCGCAACGCCTGACCGGCGAACCGATCCCAGTATAGACAAGGAACCATGCCATGACCGCCATTATCGATATTGCCGGACGGGAAGTGCTCGACAGCCGCGGAAACCCGACAGTGGAAGTTGATGTCCACCTGGAAGATGGCTCCATGGGGCGCGCAATGGTTCCTTCGGGCGCGTCCACCGGCGCTCATGAGGCCGTCGAACTGCGTGATGGCGGAAGCCGGTATCTCGGCAAGGGCGTTCAAAGGGCGGTGGCTGCAGTCAACGGTACGTTGCGCGACAACATCTGTGGCATGGATGCGGAGGGCCAGATTGCGCTCGACAAGGCGATGATTGCGCTGGACGGCAGTGCCAACAAGGGCACACTGGGCGCCAACGCCATTCTCGGCGTCTCACTGGCGGCAGCCCGTGCCGCTGCACAATCGAGCGGCCTGCCGCTCTACCGTTATGTTGGCGGCGCCAATGCGCGTTTGTTGCCGGTCCCGATGATGAACATCATCAACGGTGGCTCGCATGCCGACAACCCGATCGATTTTCAGGAATTCATGATCATGCCGGTTGGCGCGGCCAGCTTCTCGGATGCCGTTCGAATCGGCTCGGAAGTCTTCCACACCTTGAAGAAGGAGCTTGCGGCCGGCGGTCACAACACCAATGTCGGCGACGAGGGTGGCTTTGCGCCGGATCTCAAAAGTGCGCCCGAGGCGCTGGATTTCATCATGAAGTCAATCGAGAAGGCCGGTTATCGTCCCGGCGAAGACATCTATTTGGCGCTCGATCCGGCCTCGACCGAATTCTTCAAGGATGGAAAATACGACCTGGCAGGCGAGGGGCGCATTCTCGAAAGTGCGGAAATGGCTGCCTACTACGCCGAGCTCGCGGCCAAATATCCGATCATCTCCATTGAAGACGGCATGGCGGAAGATGACTGGGACGGCTGGAAGGTCCTCACCGAGATGATTGGCGACAAGTGCCAGCTGGTTGGTGACGATCTGTTTGTCACCAACACCGCACGGCTGCGCGACGGCATCAAGATGGGCGTCGCCAACTCGATCCTGGTCAAGGTCAACCAGATCGGGACGCTGACCGAAACGCTTGAAGCAGTCGAGACCGCGCAGAAGGCGCGTTACACCGCAGTGATGAGTCACCGCTCCGGCGAGACCGAGGATTCGACCATCGCCGATCTGGCGGTTGCCACGAACTGCGGACAGATCAAGACCGGTTCGCTTTCCCGCTCCGACCGGCTGGCCAAATACAACCAGTTGATCCGCATCGAGGAAGAGCTGGGCGTAGAGGGCTTTTATGCGGGTACATCGGTGCTGCGCGCCTGATCGCGTTCATTCCGCGTGCAGCGGACTTGCAGCATTTTCGCAGCTGGTGAGACAAGTTCGCTGTAGGTGAGACAAGCAATCAAATACAATGCCCGCGCTCCGCGCGGGCATCTTTGTATGCGGACCTCGCTATGGTGAGGGCCGAGGCATGCCACTTGGTGGCAACAGGTTCAACTGGCACCAAGAATCCCGGCAGGAAGCTAACCCATTCTTAAACATGTGGTGGCAGGTTCGAAACATCGCACGGGTAAGGCGTTTTTGAATGCGAACACAGTTTCGGCGGCAGCAATCCTGGGGGCTCTGGGTCATTCCGGTGCTCTCCATTGGCTGCTTTGTCTATTTCGGGTTTCATTCCTGGCATGGAGACTTCGGGCTCAATGCCACGGCGGCGCTTGAGCAGCGTCGGGTGGAGTTGACCGAGCGGCTTGCAACCCTGACTGAACGCAGGCAACATCTGGAAACACGGGTGAAGTTGCTCAGCGATGGCATTGTAGAGGCCGACGCGCTCGATGAACGTGCGCGGCTGATGCTCAATGTCGCGCGCGAAGATGAGATTGTGTATTTCAATTGATTTAGGTGATTAACCGAAATTCGGTTAATATAAAGAAATCCTAGCAATTTCAATATCTTGAATATCATGGCAGCCATGCATTAATGCGCTTGCTGATGGGTCTGAATTTCCCTATGGTCAATTAACATGACCACTGGGAGGATGACATGGCTCCACGGAAAACCGCGACTGCAGCTCCCCGCAAGAAACAGGCCGCGAAAAGCGGACTGAACGGCGGGATCACCGAATTCAGCAAAGATGCCGAGCTTGAGGCCTATCGTGAGATGCTCATGATCAGGCGATTCGAAGAGAAGGCCGGACAGCTCTATGGCATGGGCTTTATCGGCGGTTTCTGTCACCTTTACATCGGGCAGGAAGCAGTTGTTGTCGGCATGCAGATGTCGCTCAAGGATGGTGATCAGGTGATCACCGGCTACCGTGACCACGGCCACATGCTTGCAACTGGCATGGAAGCGCGCGGCGTTATGGCCGAGCTCACCGGCCGCCGCGGAGGCTATTCCCGCGGCAAGGGCGGCTCCATGCACATGTTCTCCAAGGAAAAGAATTTCTACGGCGGCCACGGCATCGTCGGCGGCCAGGTTTCACTCGGCACCGGTCTGGCGTTTGCCAACCGCTATCGTGGCAACGACAACGTGTCGCTGACCTATTTTGGCGACGGTGCGGCCAACCAGGGGCAGGTCTACGAGAGCTTCAACATGGCAGCCCTTTGGAAGTTGCCGGTGGTCTATATCGTCGAGAACAACCGCTACGCCATGGGCACCTCGATTGAGCGCTCGTCAGCGCAGTCGAATTTCTCGCTTCGCGGCAATTCCTTCGGGATTCCGGGGCATCAGGTCGACGGCATGGATGTGCGTGCGGTTCACGCGGCCGGCGAAGAGGCTGTCGCGCATTGCCGGGCCGGCAAGGGCCCGATCATTCTCGAAATGCTCACCTATCGTTACCGTGGCCACTCCATGTCCGATCCTGCCAAGTACCGCACCAAGGACGAAGTCCAGAAGATGCGTGCCGAGCATGATCCGATCGAACAGGTCAAGGCGCGTATCCTCGAGATGAAGCACGCCAGCGAAGATGATCTCAAGGCGATAGACAAGAATATCCGGGATGTGGTGGCTGACTCGGCTGATTTTGCTCAGGCCAATCCGGAGCCGGATGCGTCCGAGCTTTACACCGACATTCTGCTTTAAGGGGAGGGAAAACCATGCCGATTGATATCCTGATGCCTGCGCTTTCCCCGACCATGGAAGAGGGCACGCTGTCGAAATGGCTCAAGAACGAAGGTGACAAGGTCGTCTCGGGCGATGTGATCGCCGAAATTGAAACCGACAAGGCGACGATGGAAGTCGAAGCCGTTGACGAGGGCGTGGTCGGCAAGATCATGGTTCCCGCCGGCACCGAAAACGTCAAGGTCAACGCGGTGATCGCAGTCCTGCTGGAAGAGGGCGAGAGCGCCTCCGACATCGGCTCAGCGAAAGCCGCCGAACCTGCGCCTGCACCGGCCGCGGAAGCCCCGGCTTCTGAACCAGCCGCGACCGCATCTGCGCCTGCTGCCCCGGTCAGCAATATTGCCGCCAGCGATCCTGCCATCCCCGTAGGCACCGAAATGGTGCCAACCACCGTACGCGAAGCGCTGCGCGATGCGATGGCCGAGGAAATGCGCGCCAGTGAAGACGTCTTCGTCATGGGCGAGGAAGTGGCCGAGTATCAGGGCGCCTACAAGATCACCCAGGGCCTTCTCGCCGAATTCGGCTCCAGACGGGTCGTCGACACCCCGATCACCGAACACGGCTTTGCCGGCATCGGTGTTGGCGCTGCCATGGCCGGCCTGCGCCCGATCGTCGAGTTCATGACCTTCAACTTCGCCATGCAGGCGATCGACCACATCATCAACTCCGCGGCAAAGACACTCTACATGTCGGGCGGCCAGATGGGCGCGCCGGTCGTCTTCCGCGGACCCAACGGTGCGGCGGCTCGCGTCGGCGCCCAGCACTCGCAATGCTACGCCGCCTGGTACAGCCATATTCCCGGCCTCAAGGTTGTGATGCCCTACACCGCGGCTGACGCCAAGGGCCTGCTAAAGGCAGCGATTCGCGATCCCAACCCGGTGATCTTCCTCGAGAACGAAATTCTCTACGGCCAGACCTTCGATGTTCCCAAGCTCGATGATTTTGTGCTGCCGATCGGCAAGGCGCGGATTCACAAGCAGGGCAAGGATGTCACCATCGTCTCCTTCGGCATCGGCATGAACTATGCGGTCAAGGCCGTCGATGAGCTCTCCAAGCTCGGCATCGATGTCGAATTGATCGATCTGCGCACCATCCGTCCGATGGATATGCCCACCGTGATTGAAAGCGTCAAGAAGACCGGTCGCCTGGTCACCGTCGAGGAAGGCTATCCGCAAAACTCCGTCGGCACCGAGATTGCCGCCCGCGTCCAGCAACAGGCATTCGATTATCTCGACGCGCCGATCATTACGATCGCGGGCAAGGATGTCCCGATGCCCTACGCCGCAAATCTGGAGAAGCTGGCCTTGCCGAATGTTGGCGAAATCGTCGACGCGGTGAAAGCCGTCACCTACACTTCGTAAGAGGAGGACTGAAAGATGCCTATCAACATCACAATGCCTGCTCTTTCGCCAACCATGGAAGAGGGCAACCTCGCCAAGTGGCTGGTCAAGGAAGGTGACAAGATTGGTCCTGGCGACGTGATTGCCGAAATTGAAACCGACAAGGCGACGATGGAAGTCGAAGCCGTCGATGAAGGCACTGTCGCCAAGATCGTGGTTCCCGGCGGCACCGAAGGTGTCAAAGTCAACGCCCTGATTGCCATTCTGGCAGGCGAGGGCGAGAGCGTCGAGGACGCTGCCAAGGGCGGCGGAGACGCGGCACCAGCTCCGGCAACGGCCCCGGCCGAGGCTCCCAAGGTGGAAGCGGCCCCCGTTGCAGAACCAGCGGCGGCATCTGCTGCTGCACCAATTGCGGCCACACAGGCACCTGCGGCTTCATCATCAGGCGAGCGCACGTTCTCGTCGCCGCTTGCGCGTCGTATCGCCAAGGATGCCGGCGTTGATGTGGCGCTGATTTCCGGCTCTGGTCCCCATGGCCGCGTGGTCAAGAAGGACGTCGAAGCGGCTATTGCCGCAGGAACCGGCAAGGCAGCCACTGCTGCTGCGCCAGCCTCTGCAGCAGCACCGGCAGCGGCCCCAAAGGGAATGTCGGAAGAGGCGGTGTTGAAGAACTTCGCCGAAGACTCCTACGAACTGGTCAAGCACGACGGCATGCGCAAGACCATTGCCCGCCGCCTGCAGGAATCCAAGCAGACGATCCCGCACTTCTACGTCACCGTGGATTGCGAACTTGATGCGCTGCTGGCCCTTCGTGCACAGATCAACAAGGCAGCGCCGCTTAAGGATGACAAGCCGCTCTACAAGGTCTCGGTCAACGACATGGTGATCAAGGCCCTGGCGCTGGCGCTGCGTGATGTGCCCAATGCCAACGTCTCCTGGACCGATGAAAACATGGTGATGCACAAGCATTCCGATGTTGGCGTCGCCGTGTCGATTCCTGGCGGCCTGATCACTCCGATCATCCGCTCGGCAGAAGAGAAGACACTGTCAGCCATTTCCAACGAGATGAAGGATCTGGGCAAGCGCGCCAAGGAGCGCAAGCTCAAGCCCGAAGAATACCAGGGCGGCACCACCGCGGTCTCCAACATGGGCATGATGGGCGTCAAGGACTTCGCTGCCGTCGTCAATCCACCGCACGCCACCATTCTGGCCGTTGGCGCCGGTGAACAGCGTCCGGTTGTCAAGAATGGCGAACTGGCGGTTGCCACCGTGATGAGCGTGACCCTGTCGACCGATCACCGTGCGGTCGATGGCGCGCTCGGTGCCGAACTGCTGGCAGCCTTCAAGGGCTACATCGAAAGTCCGATGGGGATGCTGGTCTGATCCGGGAGCGATGGTCATGAAAACCGTTCTTTGTTTCGGTGACTCTCTGACCTGGGGGTATGACGCGAAAAGCCGCGCCCGGCATGCACTTGAGGATCGTTGGCCATCCGCCCTGGCTGCCGCGCTTGGTGAGGGTGTGCATGTGGTGGCGGACGGGCTCAATGGCCGGACCACGGTCTTTGATGATCTGACCGGCGATTGCGACCGCAATGGAGGCCGCCTTCTGCCGACCGCGCTGCATGCCAACGCACCGCTCGACCTGGTTGTCCTCATGCTCGGTTCAAACGACATGAAGCCGATGATCCACGGATCCGCGCATGCGGCATCAAAGGGCATGCGGCGTCTGGTCGATCTGGTGCGTTGCCATTCCTGGCCCGTGGAGCAGGAACCGCCGCAGATCCTGGTGGTTTCCCCGCCGGCGCTGGTGGAAACCGCCGATCCCGATTTCGCAGCGATGTTCGAGGGCGCTGTGCGCGAATCGGCGATGCTCGCCTCGTTCTATGCTGATCTCGCTGACGAGATGGGAGCAGGGTTCTTCGACGCCGGCTCGGTGGCGCAATGCACGGCCATCGACGGGGTGCATCTTGATGCAACAAACACCCGCAACCTTGGACGCGGTCTTGCACCGGTGGTCAGGCTGTTGCTGGGACAATGATGTCGAACATCGCGGAGGCAAGTCCAATCCTTTGCGAAATAACGACTTATACGGCTATGCGATTGATCAGGGTCAAGGAGGACAGATAGGCCGGGCGGCTAGAGTGCAATCATCTTGGTACCCCTTATGAGGAGATGATTGATGTCGCACACGCCCCATGAACTTGCGGAGGAATTCCCCGAACACGTCGCGAAGATGCACGAGCTGAAAACGAGCAATGCCCATTTTGCCAAGCTCTTCGATGCCTATCACGACATCAACCGGGCCGTTCACCGCGCCGAAACCAATATTGAGCCGACTGATGATTTCAACATGGAATCAATGCGCAAGGAGCGCCTGAAGCTCAAGGACGAAATCTACGGGATGCTGGCGGGATAAACCGCTTCCGGCCTGCTCCCGCCAAACCGGCCCGAAACGCCGGACCTAACAGGAGCAGGCCGTGCATATTCGCCCAGCCACACGTGCTGACAGCGCCGACATCGCCATACTCGACGACATTGCGTCATCGGGACTGGCCTCGCATGTGCTGGAATCGGGTGTGCGCGACGGCAAATATGATCGGCCGCTGGAATTCGGCCGTGACGGCTATGCCTTCATCGATGGACCATATTCCTGGAAGAATGTGCTGATTGCAGAAACCGCTGACGGCATTGCCGGCATGTCGCTCTCGTTTGAGCTGACCGGCGGCCTTGGCGATTCCGGTTTGCCTGATCCCGTGCTGGAGCCGCTCGAAGGGCTTAAGGCACAGGCTGTCGGTACCCGGTTGATCGACAGCGTCGCCGTCTATACCCGCTTTCGCGGTCAGGGCATCGGCCGGGCGCTGGTCGAGGCTGAGCTCGCCCGCGCAACCGGCCCGTCTTCGATTATGACAGACAGCGCAAATGCCCGCGCCTTGTCGCTCTATCAAAGCCTGGGCTTTGAAGAGCAGGCCCGCGCGCCACTTGTCGCTTTTTCACCAAACCAAACCGCCACACAATGGGTGCTGCTGACGCGGCCTGCAGTATATGTGTGTGGCGCGCCGGCATCCGCCCACTGAGGAGACTGTTCCATGGCCAATAACTACGACGTCATCATCATCGGTTCGGGCCCCGGCGGCTACATCGCAGCCATCCGCGCAGCTCAGCTGGGCCTGAAGACCGCCGTGGTCGAGCGCGAGCACCTGGCCGGCATCTGCTCCAACTGGGGCTGCATTCCAACCAAGGCGCTGCTGCGCTCTGCCGAGGTTCTCCATCTCTCCGAGCACGCCAAGAATTATGGTCTCAAGCTCGAAGGCACCGTGATCCCGGATCTTGAAGCCATCGTCAAGCGCTCGCGCGGCATCGCCGAGCGGATGAATGGCGGCGTCGGCTTCTTGATGAAAAAGAACAAGATCGATGTGATCTGGGGCGAGGCGAAACTCACCAAGCCTGGCGAGATCGTGGTCGGCAAGATGACCAAGAAGGTCGTCGAGCCGCAGGCCCCATTGCCCAAGAACACGCTGGGCGAGGGGACCTACACCGCAAAGCACATCATCGTCGCCACCGGCGCGCGCCCACGCGCTTTGCCGGGCATCGAGCCCGACGGCAAGCTGATCTGGACCTATTTCGAGGCCATGAAGCCAGAGAAGATGCCAAAGTCGCTTCTGGTCATGGGCTCCGGCGCCATCGGCATCGAGTTCGCATCGTTCTACCGCACCATGGGTGTGGATGTGACCGTGGTCGAAGTGATGAAAACCGTCATGCCGGTCGAGGATGCCGAAATCTCGGCCTTCGCCAAGAAGCAGTTCGACAAGCAGGGCATGAAGATTCTGCTCGAGGCCAAGGTCACCAAGGTTGAGAAGAGCGCCGATTCCGTCACCGCTCATGTCGAGCTCAAGGATGGCAAGATCGAGAAGATCACCGCCGACCGGATGATTTCCGCTGTCGGTGTGCAGGGCAACATCGAGAATCTTGGTCTTGAAACCTTGGGCGTGAAAACCGAGCGTGGCTGCATCGTCATCGATGGTTACGGCAAGACCAATGTTCCTGGCATTTACGCCATTGGCGACGTCGCCGGCCCACCGATGCTTGCTCATAAAGCCGAGCACGAAGCTGTCATCTGCATTGAAAAGATCGCAGGCCTGCCCAATGTCCATCCTATGGACAAGCTAAAGATCCCAGGCTGCACCTACTGCAATCCGCAGGTTGCTTCCGTTGGCCTGACCGAAGCCAAGGCCAAGGAGCAGGGCCTTGACATCCGTGTCGGCCGTTTCCCCTTTGTCGCCAACGGCAAGGCGATTGCGCTTGGCGAAGATCAGGGCATGGTCAAGACCATCTTCGATAAAAAGACCGGCGAGCTTCTCGGTGCCCATCTTGTCGGCGCGGAAGTCACGGAGCTGATCCAGGGCTTCGTCGTGGCGATGAACCTGGAGACCACCGAAGAAGATCTGATGCACACCATCTTCCCGCATCCGACGATTTCGGAAACTCTCAAGGAGAGTGTACTTGATGCCTATGGACGGGCGCTGAACGCGTGACCTCCTTTGTGCCGCGCGTGGTTCTTGTCTCGATGCTGAGCGGTGCAGTTGTCGGCGCGCTTGGCGGTTGGGCAGCATTTGTGGGCCGCGGCGCGGTTGAACTGGGCGCGGTCCGGCTTGAAGGAGTGTCCGGAATTCTTGCGGTTTCGGCGATCTTCGCATTGATGGGCCTGATGCTCGGCCTTATCTTGCTGTTGATCATGCGAACACTCGCGAGTGCCGCGGAACAGGACAACAGCTGATGATGGAAACGCAGATGGGATTCATGGCAATGCCCGGCGTTGGCTTTTTCGGGCTTCTGCTGATCGGCATCATTGCCGGCTATGTCGCCGAAAGGGCCATGAAGCGCGACCACGGTCTGCTGACCAACATGATTGTTGGCATCGCGGGATCATTTGTCGGAGGCGCTCTCGCAGGCGTGCTCAACATAAACTACTACGGATTCGCAGGAAATCTGGTCGTCGCCGTTGTTGGTGCGATCCTGATCCTATGGATTTTCAGCCGTTCGAAGCGCGGTTGATCTGCGCTGGAAAACCAAAAAGGGACCTTTGAAATGGTCACGATCCTCGACACCACTGCACCTGGGCCTGCGAAGGCTGAGGCCAAGCGCGTCCGCCATCCGGAAAAGCAGAAGCGGCCAGACACCGAGGTGAAGCGCAAGCCCGAGTGGATCCGCGTCAAGGCACCCAATTCCAAGGGCTATCAGGAAACCCGCTCGATCGTGAAGGAGAACAATCTCGTCACGGTCTGCGAGGAGGCCGGTTGCCCCAATATCGGCGAGTGCTGGGACAAGAAGCACGCTACCTTCATGATCATGGGTGAGATCTGCACCCGCGCTTGCGCCTTTTGCAACGTCATCACCGGCAAGCCCAACGCGCTGGATATGAACGAGCCCTACAATGTCGCCAAGGCGGTCAAGCAGATGGGCCTGCAGCACGTGGTCATCACCTCGGTCGACCGCGATGATCTCGACGACGGCGGCGCCGAGCATTTCGAGAAGGTGATCCGCTCGATCCGCGCCGCTTCTCCGGGCACAACGATTGAAATCCTGACGCCGGATTTCCTGCGCAAGCCCGGCGCGCTTGAGCGTGTTGTCGCCGCCAAGCCCGACGTCTTCAACCACAATCTCGAAACCGTGCCCGGCAATTATCTCACCGTGCGTCCCGGCGCGCGCTATTTCCACTCGCTAAGGCTGTTGCAGCGGGTCAAGGAACTTGATCCGTCCATGTTCACCAAATCGGGCATCATGGTGGGTCTGGGCGAAGAGCGCAACGAAGTGCTGCAATTGATGGACGATCTGCGCTCGGCCGACGTCGATTTCATGACCATCGGTCAGTATCTCCAGCCGACCCGAAAGCACCATGAGGTGATGAAATTCGTCACACCGGACGAGTTCAAGAGCTACGAGAAGATTGCCTACACCAAGGGCTTCCTGATGGTCTCGTCCAGCCCGCTGACACGCTCGTCGCACCACGCCGGTGATGATTTCGCCCGGCTCAAGGCCAACCGGGACGCCAGAGCGGCGGCTACAGTTTCCAAAAACTGATACCATGCCTCAATACGAAACCACCCGCACCGTTCCGCATTCGCCGCGCCAGATGTTTGATCTGGTCGCCGATGTCGAGCGCTATCCGGAATTCCTGCCGCTGTGCGAAGCGCTGAGCGTGCGTTCGAGCAAGGAACGTGACGGAAAGACCCTGCTGGTTGCCGACATGACCGTGGGCTACAAGGCGATCCGTGAGACGTTTACCAGCCAGGTTCTGCTGAAGGCCGATGATCTTGCCATCGATGTGAAATATCTCGATGGACCATTCCGCTATCTCGACAACAGATGGACATTCGAGCCCAAAGGCGAAAGCGGTTGCGAAGTTCGCTTCTTCATCGATTACGAATTCAAGAGCCGGGTCCTTGGCGTGCTTATGGGAACAATGTTCGATCGTGCATTCCGCATGTTCGCCGAAGCATTTGAACAGCGCGCCGTGAAGATCTATGGGAGTGTACCCGTTTCATGATGCAGTCGGCTGGCAGTTGATCCGCATCGTTTGCATTTGAGAATATCCTGCCGCTTTCTTCCGGCATTTTAGGCACAGCAACAGATTGGCCCCTGATGAACAGACTGATTTCGTTTCACGATCTGCAGGGTCTGGTCTTTGGCGTCTTGATGACCAGCCTCGGGGTTGTGTTCCTGAAGGCGGTGGGGCTGGTGACAGGTCAAACAGCGGGTCTGGCATTGCTGTTGTCCTATCTGCTGCCCTTTGGCTTCGGGCCAGTGTTCTTTGCGGTCAGCATCCCTTTCATGTTCCTCGCCTGGCTCAAGCGTGGAACTGATTTCACCATCAAGACTCTGTGCGCTGTAGCCGGCATCTCATTTGTCGTGCCAATGCTCGCGGCCCATATTGTGATTGAGAGCATCCCGCCCTTGCTGGCGGCGATATTGGCCGGCGCTTGCAGCGGAGTAGGGCTGATCGCGCTGTTTCGCCACAATGCATCTGCGGGTGGGCTGGGAATCCTTGCGCTCATCATTGAGCGGAAAACTGGCTTCAAGACCGGTTGGTTTCAATTGTGTTTTGATGCCTGCGTCTTCCTGGTGGCCAGCCTGGTGCTCGAACCAATGCAATTGCTCTATTCGCTTGTCGGTGCTGTTGTTCTTAACCTGATCATCGCCTGGAATTTCACAATTGATCAAACCCGGAATTCAGACTGATCGTTCATCAAGCCTTGCAACAAGTGCTTCAAGTGCCGCACGTACGGTCGCTGCCCGGATGATATCCCGGCTCCAGGACGGATCCCATCGCAACTCGACGACACCTGTCAGGTCTCCAGGGCCTGACAATCCCATCCAGACAAGTCCGACGGGTTTTTGCTCAGACCCGCCGCCGGGCCCTGCCACGCCGGTCACCGAAACCGCAAAGTCGGCCCGCGAACGCCGCCGCGCACCGAGCACCATCTCCGTCGCCACTTGGGGGGATACCGCACCAAAAGCCTCAAGCGTGGCGGCTTTGACGTCGAGCATGTCCTGCTTCGCCTCATTGGAATAGGTCACAAAACCACGGTCGAACACCGTAGACGATCCGGAGATGTCCGTGATCGCCCCGGCAATTAGCCCTCCGGTGCACGATTCCGCTGTGGCGATCATCGCGCCATGCTCGGAGAATTTCTCGACAATCTCACTTGCGCGAGCGCGGCAATCGGCCTGTATCTGATCTAGCATTTTTGCTTCGTCCATCATGTGCCCCGATAAACCACGGTTGCAGTGGCTATGGCCGCGATACCTTCGCGGCGGCCGACAAATCCGATGGTTTCATTGGTGGTGGCTTTTACCGAACAACGATCGACAGCAATTTCCAGCATGCGCGCCAGATTTTCCCGCATGGCCTCGCGATGCGGACCGATCTTGGGTGCTTCAGCGATCAAAGTGACGTCAGCATTCATGATCACGCCACCGGCCTCGCGCACGATCTTTGCAGCATGTGCCAGAAAAATCTCGGAGGCTGCCCCGCGCCATTGCGGATCCGATGGCGGGAAGTGATCGCCGATATCGCCCGCACCGCAAGTGGCGAGCAGCGCATCGGTGAGCGCGTGCAGCGCCACATCGGCGTCGGAATGGCCATCAAGCCGCTGGTCATGGGGGATCTCGATGCCGCAGAGGGCAACATGGTCGCCCGGGACCAGCTTGTGGACATCATAGCCATTTCCCGTCCTGACATCAGGCAGGGGTGTTTCGGAAGGCAACGTATTGAAAAGCCGCTCGTCGGCCATGGTGATATCCTCGGCGGTGGTGAGTTTGGTGTTCAGCGGACTGCCCAGCGTAATCCGGACTTCGATCCCGGCCCATTCCGCAATGGCGCAATCATCGGTGAATTCGGTATCGGCATCCGTTGCGGCCTGTTCATGTGCTGTCAGAATGGCACGGTAGTCGAAACCTTGCGGGGTTTGCGCTCCGAACAGACCGGCACGGGACACAGTGTCAACGACAGTGCCGGTGGAGTCGCTGCGTTTGAGCGTGTCAGCCACCGCGACGGCCGGCAGTGCGGCCTGATTTCCGGTGCCAAGTGCTTTCACGACACCACCAATGACTGTGTCGGTCACAAATGGCCGGACTGCGTCATGAATGAGCACATGCCGGGGCGGTGAAGCTGCAAGTGCTTTCAGCCCCGCGCGAACCGATGCCTGGCGGCTGGCGCCACCGATGACGCTGCGCACCCGATCGAGCCCTACCATTCCCGCGGTTGCTTTGGCGAAGAGGCCCTGATCGTCGGAATGGATGACCACAATGATGCCGCCACAGGCGGGATGCGCCAGGAACCGCGAAAGAGTCCAGGTGATCACAGGCTTGCCGCCGATCAGCCGGTATTGCTTTGGGCCGTTATGTGGTTCGCCAGCCCGTTCGCCGCGACCTGCGGCGACCATCACCAAGGAAAAACGTTCGCTGTCACTCATTCCTGCACTGGTCCCCCCGGAGGTATCAATCCCGTGTTTAGGGGTTGCGCCGCCGGGAAAAAAGCTCTTTTGCATTTTTCTCATCGTTCAGGCGGATTCAGCTTGGCATTTGGTTCGCAGATGTCTAAAAAAAGGGCAACCAGAAGAGTTGCACTCAAAGAATGCAAATTAACACTGATACAGTCAGCCAGCCTCTGGCGATCGGCCCGGTTCGTGCCCGCAACCGAGTTTTTCTTGCGCCTCTGTCCGGGATCTCAGATTTGCCTTTCCGGCAATTGGCTTGGCGCTATGGTGCTGGGCTTGTCGTCACCGAGATGGTTGCGAGCCGCGAACTGGTGACAGAACGCCGCGAATCGCAAGTGCGTCTGCGCGGCGACGGCATCAATCCGCATGTTGTCCAGTTGGCCGGCCGCGAGGCGGATTGGATGGCGAAGGCTGCCAGAATCGCCGAGGGCGAGGGCGCAGCCATGATCGACATCAACATGGGATGCCCTGCCAAAAAAGTCACCGGAGGCTACTCGGGGTCCGCGCTGATGCGCGATCCCGACCATGCGCTTGAACTGATCGAAGCCACCGTCAAGGCCGTCTCTGTTCCGGTCACATTGAAAATGCGGCTTGGCTGGGACCACGACAACATCAATGCGCCGTTGATTGCTGCACGCGCGGAAGCCGCCGGTATCCAGATGATCACAATTCACGGCCGTACGCGGATGCAGTTCTATGAGGGCTCTGCCGATTGGGTGGCGATAGCGAAGGTCCGCGAAGCTGTCAGCGTGCCTCTGGTGGCCAATGGCGACGTGGCTTCGCGCGCCGACATCGAGGCTTGTCTCAAACACTCTGGCGCGGACGCGGTCATGATCGGACGCGCCTCGCGTGGCCGGCCCTGGATCTGCGGCGACCTTGCGGAATCCGACAAGGCTCCGGCGCCCGGATCGCAACAGCGTGCCATTGCTGTCGAACACTACTGGATGATGATCGAACATTACGGCGAGGATGTCGGTGTCCGCCATGCGCGCAAGCACATCGGTTGGTACCTTGATACGCTCGCACCGCTTGCGCCTGATGGCCTCAAGACGGCCATGATGGCATCGCGCAAGGCCGATGAAGTCGCCACCATGTTTGCCGAAGCACTCGAGACCGGGGCGCGGCCCGAAACAGGTCCGGGATCGGAAATGGAGGCCGCAGCATGAGTGATCGAAAGACAGAGGATGCAATTGCACCCGGCGCAATCGACACATCCAGCATGGTGCTCAACGCAATACAGCACCCGGTCATAATGGTTGATGCACAGGGTCATGTCTGTTTTGCAAACTGGGAAGCGGAATCCTTCTTCGCTGCCAGCGCCTCGCATCTCAGTCGTCACAACCTCGACAATTTCATCCCCTTTGGAAGCCCGCTGCTCGAGTTGATCGAGCAGGTTCGTGAACGCCGTGCAGCTGTTAACGAATACCGTGTGGATCTCAGTTCCCCACGGCTCGGCAGTGACAAGCTGGTCGATCTCTATGTGGCGCCGGTGGCAGGCCTGCCCGACAATGTGGTTGTGGTGTTCCAGGAACGCTCGATGGCCGACAAGATCGACCGGCAGCTCACCCATCGCGCCGCGGCACGTTCGGTAACCGGTCTGGCGTCGATGCTGGCCCACGAGATCAAGAACCCGCTTTCGGGCATCCGCGGTGCGGCTCAGCTGCTCGAAATGTCTGTTGGTGACGAAGACCGCGCGCTCACCCGGCTGATCCGGGATGAAACCGATCGGATCGTTTCGCTGGTTGATCGAATGGAGATCTTTTCCGATGAACGGCCTGTCGACCGTGAGCCGGTCAACATCCATTCGGTGCTTGACCACGTCAAGGCTGTGGCAAAGGCCGGTTTCGCGCGCAACATCCGCTTCATTGAGCTTTATGATCCGTCCCTGCCGCCGGTCTATGCGAACCGGGACCAACTTGTGCAGGTGTTCTTGAACCTGGTCAAGAACGCAGCGGAGGCGGTGGGCGAAGTTGCTGACCCCGAAATTGTGCTAACCACGGCATACCGGCCGGGCATCAAGCTTTCGGTCGCAGGGACCCGCGAAAAAGTCTCTCTGCCGCTCGAGTTCTGTGTTCAGGACAACGGGCCGGGGGTGCCATCGGACCTGCTGCCGCATCTATTCGACCCTTTCATTACAACCAAGACCAACGGTTCTGGTCTGGGCCTCGCTCTGGTCGCCAAGATCGTCGGCGGGCATGGCGGCATTGTCGAATGCGACAGCCAGACCCGCAAAACCACATTCCGTATTCTGATGCCCGCATCACGTGACGCCCGGCCGGTTGAGCCGTTGCCGCCGCCAGGCGCCGTGGCGACCGAGTAAAAGGACAAATATCATGGGCAACGCCACAATTCTTGTCGCCGATGACGACGCTGCAATCCGTACCGTGCTCAATCAGGCTCTGACCCGCGCCGGCTACGAAGTCAGGATCACGTCCAATGCAGCGACGCTGTGGCGCTGGGTGTCGGCAGGCGAGGGGGATCTGGTGATCACCGATGTGGTGATGCCGGACGAGAATGCCTTTGACATGCTGCCACGCATTCGCCGCGCCCGCCCCGATCTGCCAGTTCTGGTCATGAGCGCGCAAAACACCTTCATGACTGCCATCAAGGCGTCGGAAGGCGGGGCCTATGATTATCTTCCAAAGCCGTTTGACCTTACCGAGATGATCGGCACCATCGGACGGGCCCTCTCGGAGCCGCGCAAGGTTGCCGCCCAACCCGAGGACACCACCGAAGGCATGCCTCTGGTGGGGCGCTCAGCCGCCATGCAGGAAATCTACCGGGTGCTTGCACGTCTGATGCAGACGGATCTGACCCTGATGATCACCGGCGAATCCGGCACCGGCAAGGAACTCGTCGCGCGTGCCTTGCATGACTATGGCAAGCGCCGCAACGGCCCCTTCGTGGCCATCAATATGGCCGCAATTCCACGCGACCTGATCGAATCGGAGCTGTTCGGCCATGAAAAAGGTGCCTTCACCGGCGCACAGAACCGCTCCACCGGGCGTTTTGAGCAGGCTGAAGGCGGCACCCTGTTTCTCGATGAGATCGGCGATATGCCGATGGATGCCCAGACCCGCTTGTTGAGAGTTCTCCAGCAAGGTGAATACACGACCGTTGGCGGCCGCACCCCGATCAAGAGCGATGTCCGCATTGTCGCCGCGACCAACAAGGACCTCAAGATCCTGATCAATCAGGGCCTGTTTCGCGAGGATCTGTTCTATCGGCTCAACGTGGTGCCTTTGAGGCTTCCGGCGTTGCGTGACCGTGCCGAGGACGTGCCGGATCTGGTGCGCCATTTTGTGCGCCATGCCGTTGGCGAGGGGCTCGACGCCAAACGTTTTGATGGCGACGCGCTCGATCTGCTCAAGGCCTATCCCTGGCCCGGCAATGTCCGCGAACTTGAAAACGTGGTTCGCCGCGTCATGGCACTCTATCCGCAGGATGTGATCAGCCGCGAAATCATCGACAACGAGCTCCGGATCGAAACCCCCGAGCAATCCTCGCCTCAGGGCGGAGCCCCCATGGCGCAGGCGACGATTGCGCAATCGGTGGAAGAAAACATGCGGCGATACTTTTCGGGGTTTGGCGAAGATCTGCCTCCTCCGGGTTTGTATCACCGTGTGCTCGAAGAGGTTGAGTATCCGCTGATACTGGCCGCGCTAACGGCAACCCGCGGCAATCAGATCAAGGCGGCGGACCTTCTGGGTCTGAACCGCAATACATTGCGCAAGAAGATTCGCGAGCTCGGCGTAACCGTCTACCGTTCGCCGCGCCCCGCTTGACGCAGAAGTTCGTCCGGAGCAACTGGCCTGAACCCACAGGCCTCAATGGGGCGGTTGACGCACTGGCTTGACAGAGGTCTCGAGCAGTTGCAATTTCGCCACATTATGTTGCTTGTTCGCAACTATACCAATCAGGCGAAACCGGAGCGGCGAAAGACAAATGGCGATGAATTCGGCTGCCGCGCCGCAGACCTCCCTCCCTGACGCAAGCGACGATTCAAGCTCCGCGGACGCCAGCGTTCAGCGCCGAAATCTGTTCACCTTGCCCGGCATCGCGCTCGTTGTCTCGGCCTTTGTGAGTGCGCTGGTTTCCTTTGCCATTCTGCTCGGACTGACACCAATTGAACCGGTAGACCAGGTTGTGCTGGGCGCGGTGGTTATCAACCTCGTCTTCGTGGTTGGCCTGGTGACATTGGTCTTTCTCGAACTCCGAATGCTTCTGCGAGCGCGCCGGCGCGGCAAAGCGGCCGCCAAGCTCCACATTCGGGTTGTTGCACTGTTCTCGATTGTGGCAATCGTGCCGGCCATTCTCGTCGCCATAGTGGCGTCAATCACGCTTGATGTGGGGCTGGATCGCTGGTTTTCGCTGCGAACCAAATCCATCGTCAATTCCTCACTGTCAGTGGCTGAGGCCTATGTGTTGGAGAATGCGAGATTTCTGCAGGGCCAGACAGTCTCCATGGCCAATGATCTCGACAATGCACGCTCGCTCTACTCGCTCGACCGGATCGGCTTTACCCAGTTCATGACCAGACAAGCCACCGGCCGCGGCCTGCTGGGTGCGTTTTTGGTTCGCACGGATGGCAGCGTGATCCTGCAGGCAGACATTCGCACCGAACGGCCATTGCCGGCGATTCCGGAATCGGCGCTCAAGGATGCGGTGAATGGACAGCCGACACTGATCCCACCCGGTGTCACCAACCTTGTTGGTGCGGTAATGCCGCTGCAGCAGATTGACGGCGCGCTTTTGTACACAGTGCGTGTGGTTGATCCCGAAGTCATGCGCTCGATGCGTCTGATGGAGGACGCAACACTCGAATACCAGACGCTGGAGCAGGGGCGGACCTCCTTGCAACTGGCCTTTGGCATTCTCTATCTCGGCTTCGCCCTTATTGTGCTGCTGGCAGCAATCTGGACGGCGATTGCGGTGGCTGACCGTCTTGTGCGGCCAATCCGGGTGCTGATCGGCGCTTCGGATGATGTTGCAAGTGGCAATCTCGACGTGACCGTGCCGGTGCATTCATCTGATGGGGATGTTGGCTCCCTGGCCCGGACATTCAACAACATGATTGTGCAAATTCGTACCCAGCGCGACGAGATTCTCTCCGCCAAGGACCAGATTGATGATCGCCGCAGGTTTACAGAGGCTGTCCTTTCGGGGGTGTCTGCCGGTGTGGTGGGTATCGACAATGTCGGCGCAGTGACCATTGCAAACCGGTCGGCCCGCCAGATCCTTGCCGAAGGTGACGAGGCCGAGGTGATCGGCAAGGCTTTCAATGAAATTGCTCCTGAATTCGAAACTGTCATGGCTGAGGCGGCGATGCGGCCGCGTGCCGATGCCCGCGCGCAGATTACGCTGAACCGAAGCGGGAAGGAACGCACACTCAACGTCAAGGTGACCCGGGAGGAAACCCATGATGGGCTCGAATCCTTTGTTGTCACGCTTGACGATATCACTGATCTGCTGATCGCCCAGCGCTCGACAGCCTGGGCCGATGTCGCCCGGCGTATTGCCCATGAAATCAAAAACCCGCTGACCCCGATCCAGCTTTCTGCCGAACGAATCCGCCGCCGCTACGGACGGCAGATCCCCGATGAAGACCGCGCCGTGTTCGACCAATGCACCGACACGATCGTGCGTCAGGTGGAGGACATTGGCCGGATGGTCGATGAGTTCTCCTCCTTTGCGCGGATGCCCAAGCCGTCCAAGACTCACGCCGATCTTCGCAACATCCTCAAAGACGCAGCTTTTCTCAGGGAAGTCAGTCGCAGTGACATTGAATTTGTACAGGAATATGCCGACACGCCGCTTGAGGGAGACTTCGATCCCCGGATGCTGGGTCAGGCATTTGGCAATCTGATCAAGAATGCGACCGAGGCAATCGATTCGGTTCCTACAGACGCCGATCGCCAAGGCAAGATCGTCGTCATCCGCGCGGGCGTTTCCGCGGATGGACAGGATTATGTCATCGACATCATCGACAATGGCCGCGGCCTGCCCGGTGAAAACCGGCACCGGTTGCTCGAACCCTATATGACCATGCGCGAAAAGGGGACCGGCCTTGGCCTCGCAATCGTCAAGAAGATCATCGATGACCATGGTGGCATCATTCAATTGCGCGACGCACCCGCTGACATCGACGGCGGCAGGGGCGCAATGATCTCCGTACGGCTGCCAGTGCATGCGGCCATGGGTGGTCACGAAGACCAAAATTCTGAACAACAAAAAGAACAAGTGGAGCGAACAGATCATGGCGTCTGATATTCTGGTGGTCGATGACGAGGAGGACATTCGTGAGATCGTCTCGGGCATTCTCGATGATGAGGGACATGAGACACGCACCGCCGCTGACAGCGATTCCGCTGTTGCAGCCATCACCGACCGGGTGCCACGGCTGATATTTCTTGACATCTGGCTGCAGGGCAGCCGGCTTGACGGCCTGGCGCTGCTTGACGAGATCAAGGCACGGTATCCGGACCTGCCGGTGGTGATGATTTCAGGCCATGGCAACATCGAGACCGCTGTTTCGGCGATCAGGCGCGGCGCTTATGATTTCATTGAGAAGCCGTTCAAGGCAGACCGGCTTCTGCTTGTCGCCGAACGGGCGCTGGAAACGTCCAAGCTGAAGCGCGAAGTGACCGAACTCAAACGCCGCTCCGGCGATCCGGCCGAGTTGATCGGCACCTCGGTCGCGGTCTCGCAGCTCAAACAGACCATCGACAAGATTGCGCCCACCAACAGCCGGGTGATGATTCTTGGCCCCTCGGGTTCGGGCAAGGAGCTTGTCGCACGGCTGATACACCGCAAGTCGAATCGGGCGGGCGGGCCCTTCGTGGTCCTCAATGCGGCCGCTATTACACCTGAGCGCATGGAGGTCGCGCTGTTTGGCACCGAAAGTGCCGCCAGCCACGAACGCAAGGTGGGGGCGCTGGAGGAGGCCCATGGCGGCATCCTCTATCTCGACGAGGTCGCTGACATGCCACGGGGGACGCAGAACAAGATCCTTCGTGTTCTGGTGGATCAGCAGTTCGAGCGTGTCGGTGGGACCAAGCGTGTGAAAGTCGATGTCCGCATCATCTCCTCCACGGCCCGCAATCTTGAAGAACTGATCTCAGAGGGCGAATTTCGCGAGGACCTCTATCACCGGCTCGCGGTGGTTCCTGTCCGGGTTCCCTCACTGAGCGAAAGGCGCGAGGACATCCCGTTCCTGGTCGACATGTTCATGCGTCAGGTTTCCGAACAGGCTGGAATCAGAAACCGCCGCATCGGGGAGGATGCATTGGCGGTGATTCAGGCTCACACCTGGCCGGGCAACATCCGGCAATTGCGCAATTACATGGAACGCTTGATGATCTTGGCCCGTTCGGATGGTCCGGAAACAGTGATCAGCGCGGATATGCTGCCCGACGATGTTTCCGACATGTTGCCCAAGGCATCTGCCGCCGGTTCCAACCACATCATGACCTTGCCGCTGCGCGAGGCGCGCGAGCTCTTCGAGCGTGACTATCTGATTGCCCAGATCAACCGCTTTGGCGGCAACATTTCCCGCACTGCCGAATTTGTGGGGATGGAGCGGTCTGCGCTGCATCGCAAATTGAAATCGCTTGGCGTATAAGCGGCGCTGTGCGTCCGATTTGATCGGCGCATGACACAGAAGCGTTCAAGGGGACGGCAATGAAGGTCATCATTTGCGGCGCGGGACGAGTGGGCTACGGCATTGCCGAGCGTCTCGCAGCGGAAGACAACGACGTATCGGTGATCGATACCTCGGCAACGCTTGTCCAAGCCATCCGCGACACGCTTGATGTTCGCAGCTATGTGGGCCATGGGGCGCATCCCGATGTTCTGGCCCAGGCCGGCGCCGACCAGGCCGACATGATCATTGCCGTTACACTCTACGACGAGATCAACATGGTCGCCTGCCAGGTGGCCCATTCGATCTTCAAGGTTCCTACGAAGATCGCGCGAATCCGCGCCCAGTCCTACCTGAAATCCCATTGGTCGGATCTGTTTTCACGCGATCACATGCCGATCGATGTGATCATCTCTCCAGAGGTTGAGGTTGGCCAGATGGTTTTGCGGCGGATTGCGCTGCCCGGCGCCACCGACGCGGTCCGCTTCGCCGATGACAAGGTGGCTATGGTTGCCATCGAATGTCTTGAAGATTGCCCGGTAGTCAACACGCCTCTGTTGCAGCTCAGCGAACTTTTCCCCGATCTCCTGGCGACCGTGGTCGGGGTCTGGCGTCACGAAAAACTTTTCGTTCCCCATTCGAGCGACCAGCTTGAAACCGGCGATCTTGCTTATGTCGTGTGTGACCGTGATCATGTCCGCCGGACCCTGGGGCTGTTCGGCCATGAAGAGCAGGAAGCAAGCCGCATCGTCATCTCGGGTGGCGGCAACATCGGTTATTATGTCGCCGCGGCGATCGAGGAGCGTCAGCCGAAAACCAAGGTCAAAATCATTGAGGCGGATCGTGAGCGTGCGGTTTCTGTCGCCGACTCACTGAACCGGACAGTGGTGCTCAACGGTTCCGCGCTTGATCAGAACATTCTGGTCGAGGCGGACATCCAAAACGCCGATCTGATGGTGGCGCTGACCAATGACGACCAGGTCAACATCCTATCTTCGGTGATGGCCAAGCGTCTTGGCTGCAAGGCCAATCTCGCGCTGATCAACAACCCGTCGTTCCAGTCTTTCACCAAGACCCTTGGCATCGATGCCCACATCAATCCGCGCGCAGTCACAATCTCGCGCATCCTTCAGCACGTGCGCCGCGGCCGCATCCGCGCGGTCTATTCGGTGCAGAAGGGCGCGGCAGAAGTGATCGAGGCCGAGGCTCTCGAGACCTCGCCATTGGTTGGCAAGCCTTTGCGCAGCCTGGATCTGCCCGATGGCGTGCGCATCGGCGCGATCTACCGCGACAAGCAGGTGCTCAAGCCCGATGGCTCGCTCAAGATCAAGGCCAAGGACAGGGTGGTGATGTTTGCGGCACTCGATTCAGTCCGCCACGTTGAACAGATGTTCCGCGTCAGCCTCGAATTCTTTTAAGGCCGTGCTCGGGATTCTTCATGTTCTGGCCGTTTCGATGGGCGTTATGTTCGCGCTCATTGTGCCGTCTGTGCTGTTTGCCATCGCAGACGGCGCGCGCGATCTGGCATTGTCTATGCTGCTTATCGGCGCGCTTGGTGTCTTTGCGGCCTTGATGGTTCTGGGATCGATTGCAGGCTTCGAGCGGCGGCTTGGACGCGCATCTGGTTATCTTGCGCTGGTTGCCGCCTGGATTCTGCTCCCCATTGCCGCAGCAATTTCATTCAAGACATTGGGCGGGCTCAGCTGGGTGGATTCCTGGTTCGAGGCGGTTGCGGCGCTGACAACTTCGGGGATCACCCTGTTGCCGCGCGAAACCGCACCGCGGGCAATCCTGTTCTGGCGCGCGAGCCTTGAGTGGTATGGCGGCTTTCTGACCATCGTCTCGATTATTCATGTGCTGGCACCGGCCGGTTTTGGAGGGCTTCCGGGCGGCGATCGGCGCGTACTCACCGGAAACTCCAGTGAAATGACGGTCGATCTGTCGAGTTTTCGCGATGTATTGACCCAGTATGTGCTTATCACGGTCGTTATCTTCATCGCACTGATGCTGGCCGGCGTGAACGGGCCTTTTGCGGCCATGATGTCGATGATCGCCATCGCGACGGGCGGATTCTTGCCCTTCGAGGGTGCGCTCGAAGACCATGCCGGCCCGGCGGCACAATTCGTCTTGGCAATCGGATTGGCGCTTGGCACCGTCAGCGTGTTCTGGCGCCAAAGGCTGTTGCGCGCACCGAGGAACCTCATAAGGGACAATCCGGAGGTGTTCGTCGTGGTGGTGGCGATCATTGTGATTGCGGTCTTTTACGCCGCCCGGCTGTCAGCAGTGTCCGGTGGCAGCGATCTGCCGCCAATCTTTGTAGAAAGCCTCTTGGCCGCCACATCGCTGGTTGCCACCAGCGGTATCGAAAGCCGGCCAGGCGTCATTGCCCTGTGGCCGGAAATTCTGGTGTTGGTTGTCGTGCTGGTCGGCGGCGGCATTTATTCCACGACCGGCGGTTTCAAGATCTACCGTATCTCGGCGATGGCGGTTCATTCAGCCCGGGAACTCAATCGGCTGATATATCCCTCGAGCGTCTCAAGCCTCCGGTTTGGTCGCTATCTGATCGATGAAGTGAGCATGCGGGCAATATGGACCTATTTCGCCCTCTCGCTGGTGGTAATTGCCAGTGCGGCATTGATGTTCACGCTGACCGCTACCGATTTTGAAGCCGGCGTCACCATGGCGATCTCGCTGTTTTCCAATACCGGACCGGTGTATGACGCGCTCATTCCTCCGGTCTACACAACGGATCCGGCCAATGATATCTGGCCGCACTTTGAGGCCATTCCGGCATCCGCCAAGCTCGCCGGGATCCTGCTGATGACCCTTGGACGGCTTGAAGTGATGGTGGTTTTTACGGTTCTCAATCTACGCTATTGGTTGACGCGCTAGCACCCCGGGCTGGTCGCAACGCCAGCTTACGCAGAAAAACAAGTGTTTACAAAACACCGCAACAATGATCTTCTATCGTTTGTTCGGACGAGCAAAACCTGTCAGCGGCAAACTAAAAAATCCTGTCTGTCAGAGGGAGTCTAGGTGTTCGAGACTTGACATTTGGAAGGTTAGGCCCGGTGGGCCATTCCTGGGGAATTCAGCCTTTGCCATCGAGTTTTGAACTTACGCGGAAATGACCTGCATGTAGCGGGCAAGAAAAAGACGGATGAAATAGGCGCAATGGCGGAGCGTTCACAGAACCTGCAGGATCTTTTTCTCAACACGGTTCGAAAACAAAAAATATCCCTGACGATCTTTCTGATCAATGGGGTAAAATTGACCGGTGTAGTCACCTCTTTTGACAATTTCTGCGTGCTTCTACGGCGCGACGGTCATTCGCAGCTTGTCTACAAGCATGCGATCTCCACCATCATGCCGAGTCAGCCGGTTCAGATGTTCGAGAATGAAGACGCAGGCAGCAACGCCTGATTGGACAACGCACATAGAAACCGTAGGTAATTCCGGGAATTTTGCCGACGCGGACAGCAAGTCTGACGTCACCAGCGCAATTGTGCTCGTTCCGGCATTGCGCACGCGGAATGCTGCGCCGGGCAGTGGTCCTGATGGAAGCAACATAACCAAACGCCCTGACGCTTTGCGCATGGAAGAGGCTGTTGGCCTTGCCGGTGCGATCGATCTCCAGGTCGCTGAAGCCCTGATCGTGCCGATTTCGGCACCGCGTCCGTCGACCCTGTTCGGCAAAGGCAAGATGCTCGAGGTAAAGGGGGTGATCGAAACAACCGGGTCCGGGCTTGTTATCGTCGACCATCCATTGACTCCCGTGCAGCAGCGCAACATGGAAACGGAATGGAAGGTCAAGGTCATTGACCGGACCGGCCTTATTCTGGAGATTTTTGGCAGGCGTGCTTCCACCAGGGAAGGCGTTCTGCAGGTTGAACTTGCCCATCTCAATTACCAGAAGGGCCGCCTTGTCCGCAGCTGGACCCACCTTGAGCGCCAGCGCGGTGGCGGCGGCTTCATGGGTGGCCCTGGTGAAACCCAGATCGAGGCCGACCGGCGGCTCTTGCAGGACCGCATCGTCAAGCTGGAACGCGAGCTCGAGCAGGTTCGCCGCACACGGCAATTGCACCGCGCCAAGCGCAAGAAGGTTCCGCACCCGATCGTGGCGCTGGTCGGTTACACCAATGCTGGCAAATCGACGCTGTTCAACCGGGTGACCGGCGCAGAAGTTCTTGCCGAGGACATGCTGTTTGCAACGCTGGATCCAACGCTCAGACGCATGAAGCTGCCGCACGGAAACACAGTGATCTTGTCCGACACGGTGGGCTTCATCTCCAGTCTGCCGACCCATCTGGTCGCTGCCTTCCGCGCCACACTCGAAGAGGTGGTGGAAGCGGACCTGATCCTGCATGTGCGCGACATGGCGGATCCCGACCGTGCTTCGCAGGCTGGTGACGTTGAGGAAATCCTCAAAAGCCTCGGCCTCAATGAAGGCGACGGCCGCAAGCTAGTCGAGGTCTGGAACAAAATCGATCTGCTCTCTGAGGAAGCCGCGGAAGATCTCAAGACCAGGGCCGAAAAATCGGAAAATGCGATTGCCGTTTCATCGGTGACCGGCGAGGGCATCGACGAGTTGCTGATGCGCATAGAGACGATCATCTCCGGCAAGCTGGTCTCGCGAAACGTCACGCTCGGGCCCGATCAGATGAAACTGGTTCCCTGGATCTATGAGCGCGGGCGTGTGAGCGAACGTGAGGATATGGAAGACGGTTCGGTGATGATCGAAGTCGAATTCACGACCGCCGATTCCGAGGAACTCGACCGGCGCATGGGCAATGGCCCCAAACCATCTGACAGCTGGGAAGATGACTTGGACGATTAAAGTCCGCCAAGCTCAGACGAGTTCATTCAACTTGAAACTGCCTTAATTCCTCATCTCAATCGTAGCTCTTGGCCTCCTGCCAGAGCGCTTCCATGTCATCAAGCGTCGCCTTGTCAGGCGTTTTGCCCTGTTTTGCCAATTCCGTCTCCACATAGGCGAAGCGCCGGCGGAACTTGGTGTTCGTGGATCTCAGGGCATCTTCGGGATCGGCCTTGAGGTGGCGGGCCAGATTGGCCACCGCAAAGATGACGTCGCCGAGCTCATCCGCCGCTTCGTCCTGCCTGGCATCGGTGATGGCCTGCCGCAATTCGCCGATTTCCTCTTCGATCTTGTCGAGCACCGGACCTGCCGCGCCCCAATCAAAGCCGACCTGGGACGCCGCCTGCTGCAATTTCAGCGCTTCCATGAGCGCGGGCAGGGCGCGCGGCACGCTGGTGAGTTGCCCGGGCTTCTCGCTCTCGGGCAATCCGCGTGCGGCGCGGCGCTCTCGTCGTTCCCGTTTCTCTTCGGCCTTGATCTCCGCCCACTGCATCTTGACCTGATCCGGCGTGTCGGCGCCGGGGCGTTCAAACACATGCGGGTGGCGGCGTATCATCTTCCGGGTGATCGCCTCGACCACGTCTTCAAACGAGAACAGGTCTTGTTCTTCCGCCATCCGGGCATGGAACACCACTTGCAGCAACAGATCGCCCAGCTCGTCGCACAGGTCTTCGGGATCGTTGCGCTCGATCGCATCGGCAACTTCATAAGCCTCCTCGATCGTGTAGGGCTTGATCGAGGCAAAATCCTGCTTGATGTCCCAGGGGCAGCCGGTCTCGGGATGCCGGAGGGCGGCCATGATTTCGATGAGGCGGGAAATGTTGCGGGATGGGGTCATGCGGCGAGCTTAGCCGAGCCGTCTGAAGCCCGCGACTGTTCCGCCCTGGCCATCCACCTTGTCCACAACTCAGTCGATCCCGCCTGACAAGCACCAGATCAGTTGAGCGGTATCGCGTTGTCGTCTTTGCTTTCCTGATAGCTGTCGGACAGTTGAGCGTAATGATCGCGGATGCGCTGGGCCTGATTGAGCAATGGTTTCGCCTCGGCATCTGGCAGCGTTGCCATGATGTCGAAGATGCCCCGGCCGCGCCAGAACGCATTGTCGTGATTGTAACCGCCCGGTTCCAGACCGAAGACCTCTTTGAGCATCTTGAGATCATGCGGAATGGCAAAGCTGTCGCGCGAATCCTGATGGCTGAAAAAGTAGAAGAAATTGTCAAATCCGGCCCAGGCGATCGCTGACATGCACATGCTGCAGGGCTCATGGGTGGACAGGAAAATCATGTCCTTGGTGGATTCCTGTTTGGAAACGGGGCTTTCATAGAAGCATTTGAGCAGGTGAACTTCGCCGTGCCACAGCGGATTCTCGGTTTCCTTGTTGGTCTGGGCCATCACCAGCGAAAGATCGGATTTGCGCAGCAGCGCGCCACCGAACACCTTGTTTCCCTCTGCCACGCCTTTTTCGGTGAGCGGCAGGATATCGTTTTGCATCACGCTGAGCAGTCTGGCTGCCAGTTGCGCGTTTTCCGTAATCTCCATGAAGTGTTCCAAAACCTGTGTCGTCTGACCGCATGAGCATGGCGCGTCGCGGTTACCCATTCTTCATAACCGGCATTCCGGAGCAAAAGAATATCCCGATCACCCGTTTGGCACATCTTTGTTCCTTCATTTGCTTCGCCTTTCTCCTGAAAATGAGAGCAACTCAGGAGCTTTGACGTTCATGGCGGCAGCAGCAGCACAATTGACCACATTTCCCGCCTTCATGCGGGTGGACGCGAAAAAGGTGGCGATCTTTGGCAATGGCGCCGAAGCCGCCGCCAAGGCGCGTCTGGTTGCCAACACTTCCGCCGATATCTCGGTCTATTCCGATGCTCCTGACGCGGAGCTCACCGACAGCCTTGAGCGGCTCAAGATCGAACCGGTGCGGGTGGTCTACAGTCCGGAACAGATGGACGGTGCCACGCTGGTTTTCGCAGCCACAGGTGATGCGGCACTCGATCGCGAGATCGTATCGGATGCTCGGACCCGTCGAATTCCGGCCAACGCTGTTGATCAGCCCGATTATTGCGATTTCCTGACCCCGGCACTGGTCAACCGTGCCCCGGTGGCGATAGCCATCGGCACGGAAGGTGCGGGGCCGGTCCTGGCGCAGATGATCCGCGTCCGTGTCGACCAGATGCTCTCACCCTCGCTTGGCAAGCTGGCGCGGCTTGCATCGGACTACCGGGTTGCCGTCGACCGCTTGTTGCCGCGCGGCGTTGCACGCCGCCGCTTTTGGAGGCGGTTTTTTGAGGCCGATGTCGCCACCCATGTCGACAATGGTGATCTGTCGCTGGCCCGTCGTTCAGCCACCCGCATGCTGCGGGGCAGGGAGCCTGTTCCTGGCCACATCTGGCTGGTGGGCGCTGGTCCCGGCGCGGAGGATCTGCTCACGCTTCGCGCCCAGCGCGCCATGATGGAAGCCGATGCGATCGTCTATGACGCACTGGTGCCCGAAACCGTTGTTGCCCTTGGCCGGCGTGACGCCGAGCGTTTCGCCGTCGGCAAACGCAAGGGCTGCCATTCCAAGAGCCAGAATGAAATCAACGATCTGCTGATCCGCCTCGGCCGCGAAGGCAAGCGCGTGGTCCGGCTCAAGTCCGGCGACCCGCTGGTGTTCGGCCGTGCCGGCGAGGAAATGGCCGCGTTGCGCCAGGCGGAGATTTCCTTCGAAATCGTGCCGGGGATCACATCCGCCTTTGCTGCAGCGGCGGATTTCGAACTGCCGCTGACACTGCGCGGTGTCGCGTCTTCCCTGGTCTTCACCACCGGGCATGATCTCACCGGCGCATCACTGCCCGACTGGGCCCGGTTGGCGATCTCCGGCGCAACGCTCTGCGTCTATATGGGGCGCACGGTCGCGGCCAGCGTCGCCACCCGCCTGATCGAGGCAGGCCTGGCGCCTGACATGACTGTGGCAATTGTCGAAAACGCATCGCGCGGCGACAGGCAGCTGTTTCATGGCACACTCGCGGATTTGCCGACGCTCGAGCGCCGAACTGAGATCACCGGCCCGGTGATGGTGGTGATCGGCGACGCGGTTGCCGGCGCCAACTTCGACAGTTCAATCCCTATTGCAGCGGGCCGGAATGTTCCGGCTGCCAACCAATCCACCCAAGCCGCCTGAGGAGGCCACGATGAAAACCGCTCCGACAAAGACAAAGGTTCTCACCGCCAACCGTTTGACCGACGGCATCTCCGTCTGGCTCGGCGCCAATGGCGAATGGGTGTTCTCGCTCAAGGACGCATTTCTCGCCCGTCATGAGGATGCCGTGGCGGCAATTGAAGCCGCAGGCCAGCAAGCACTGGCAGACAACCGCGTCGTCGACGTCAATGTCATCGAGATCGAGGAAACCGCCAGCGGCCCGCGCCCGTTCAGGCTGCGCGAACGCATCCGCGCGGACGGACCGACGATTGACTATGCGCCGGCGTCCGCCGCGCAGGCCTCCCAAGCCGCATAAGGACCATACGATGTACCGCTACGATGAATTCGACCATGCCTTTGTGGCCGCGCGCGTCAACCAGTTCCGCGACCAGGTCGAGCGCCGGCTGTCGGGTGAGATTTCCGAGGACGCCTTCAAGCCGCTCAGGCTGATGAACGGCGTCTATCTGCAGCTTCACGCCTACATGCTGCGCGTCGCCATTCCCTATGGCACCCTCAATGGCCGCCAGATGCGCAAGCTCGCGCACATCGCCCGCGTTTATGACCGCGGCTATGGCCATTTCACCACACGGCAGAACATCCAGTACAACTGGCCCAAACTGTCCGACATGCCGGCCATCCTGGAAGAGCTCGCCGAAGTCGAGATGCACGCGATCCAGACATCGGGCAACTGCATCCGCAACGTCACTGCCGATCACTTCGCAGGCGCTGCCGCGGACGAGGTGGCTGATCCGCGCCCCTATGCCGAAATCCTCAGGCAATGGTCCTCGGTGCATCCCGAGTTCTCGTTCCTGCCGCGCAAATTCAAGATCGCCGTAACCGGTTCTGAGCGTGACCGCGCGGCCATTCAGGTCCACGACATCGGCCTGCAGCTCAAGAAGGATGAGGAAGGCCGTCTCGGCTTTGCCGTCTGGATTGGTGGCGGGCAGGGGCGTACCCCGATATTGGCCAAGAAAGTCAGAGACTTCCTGCCAGAAGCTGATCTTCTGTCATATGTGACGGCGATCATGCGGGTCTACAATCTGCACGGCCGCCGTGACAACAAGTACAAGGCAAGAATCAAGATCCTGGTGCATGAAACCGGCGTTGAGCAGCTGTCTGCCGAGATCGAGGCCGAATGGGAGCATCTCAAGGACGGTGAACTCAAGCTGCCCGCAGCCGACATCTCCGCAATCAACGCCTATTTCGCGCCACCCGCGCTGACCGATCGTGCCGAAGGATGGGGTGAACTGGCCGAATGGAAGAAGTCCGATCCCTCATTTGCCGATTGGGTCGGCCGCAACGTCGCGCCGCACCGGCACCCTGACTATGCCATGGTGACCATCTCGCTCAAGCCAATCGGCGGCATCCCGGGCGACGCTTCTGCCGATCAGATGGACGCTGTTGCGCGCCTGGCCGAAGAATTTGCCCATGACGAGATCCGCGTCACCCATGAGCAGAACCTGGTTCTGCCGCATGTGGCGCTCGCCGATCTGGAGCCGCTCTACCGGGCGCTTGTCGCCGATGGGCTCGCAACCGCGAATGCGGGCCTGATCACCGACATCATCGCCTGCCCGGGCCTCGATTATTGCGCGCTCGCCAATGCCCGCTCCATTCCTGTTGCCCAGGATATCTCCAACCGCTTCGGTGATCCGGCGCGGCAGGCGGACATCGGTGATCTGAAGATCAAGATCTCGGGCTGCATCAATGCCTGCGGACATCACCATGTCGGCCATATCGGCATACTGGGCGTGGAGAAGAAGGGGGCCGAACTCTACCAGATCTCGCTTGGCGGGTCGGGCGACGAGAAAGCCTCCATCGGCGAAATCATCGGCCGTGGCTTTGAGCCGGAGCGGATCACCGATGCCGTCGAGACGATCGTCGACACCTATCTCGAAAGCCGCACCAGCGCTGAAGAGACCTTCCTCGAATGCTACCGCCGGATTGGCGCAGGCCCGTTCAAGACTGCGCTTTATGGCGGCGCGGCCGAAGCCGCCTGAGACTGGAGTATGAAATGCCCATTATCTGGACCCAAGACGGCACCGTCGAAAACGATCCCTGGGCGCGGCTCGCTTCCGACGATACGGAATCTGCCAACGTAACGGCCGGCGGCGCCAAGCTTCTGTCTCTGGCGGAAGCGCTGGAACATGCGCAGGACAATGCGCCATTCGGCGTGGTGCTGCAGCCTGCTGACGATGTGCGCGCGCTTGCAACGGTGCTGGATCGCATCGCATTCGTGGCGCTCACCTTTCCCGCCTTCAGCGATGGACGCGCGTTTTCGCAAGCCATGTTGTTGCGGGACCGGCTTGGATACAAAGGCCAGTTGCGCGCCGTTGGCATGGTTCTGATCGACCAGGTGCCGCTGATGCTTCGCACAGGTTTTGACAGCTTCGAGGTCGAGCACGCGCCGACGATCGCACGGCTGGTGGAAAAGCGCTTGCCTGGCATTGATCTGCACTATCAGCCTTCGGCTGATCAGACCGCGGATGCAAAAAGCTACAGTTGGCGCCGCACCGCCATGCTGAACGGCTAAGTAGCGGAGCATCGCCATGCAAATTCATGTCACAGATCAGTCCGGCATCCGTCACACGCTTGAAGCCCTTGAGGGTTTTCGCGTCATGGAAATCATCCGGGACTGGGGTCTTGATATCAAAGCCGAGTGCGGCGGTGCCTGTGCCTGCGCCACCTGCCATGTCCACGTCTCGAGCGACTGGCTCGACAAGCTGCATCCGATCAATGACGAGGAAGAGGACATGCTTGACCAGGCCTTTGACGTGCGCGACAATTCCCGTTTGTCCTGCCAGTTGTTGATGTCTGAAGAGCTTGATGGCCTTGAAGTCCGTCTGGCCCCGGGCACCAATCGTGAGGACCAGGCCGCGGCGTGACCGCTGTGGTTCCGATATTCGGTTGATTTTCAATGTCCTGCGCCCATCACACCCGGGTGTGCATCAGGCTTGCGTGAGCGGCCTCGCCCATGCGAGTTTGGCCGCCATGATCGACAAGCTTGAATTCTTCATTGTGCTCGCGCGGGAACGCCATTTTGGCCATGCTGCCGAAATATGCGGCGTGACCCAGCCGACGCTTTCGGCCGCGATCAAGCAGCTTGAAGAGCAGCTTGGCGTCATTTTGGTGCAACGCGGCTCGAGGTTTCAGGGGCTGACTCCGGAGGGGCAGCGGGTTCTTGAATGGGCGCGGCGCATTGTTGGTGATGCGAAGACCATGCGCGAGGAGATGAAAGCGGCGCGCAAGGGTCTGTCCGGCCATGCCCGGCTGGCGATCATCCCGACCGCGTCCTCCATGGTAACGGCGTTGACCATGGCCTTCGCCGAAAAACATCCTGCGGTTACGCTCTCCGTCACATCCTGCAACAGCCTGCAGGTGCTGTCCAAGCTTGAGAATTTCGAGATCGATGCAGGCATCACCTATATTGACAATGAGCCGACAGGGCGTGTGGCGACCGTTCCGCTTTATGCCGAGCGCTATCAATTAATCACGTCTGCCGGTCAGGGCCTGGCAGAACGCGAACAGGTGACCTGGGCCGAGGTTGCCGAATTGCCTCTGTGCCTGCTGACGCCCGACATGCAGAACCGCCGGATCATCAACCAGCATCTCGCCGAGGTGGGAGCCAGCGTGAAACCGACCCTGGAATCCAATTCCATGATCGTGCTGTTCTCTCACATTCGCACCGGAAAATGGGCCTCGATCATGCCGGTCAATCTGGCTGAAACCCTTGGTGTCGAGGGTGATTTCCGCGCCATTCCGATCGTCGAACCCGACGCCCGGCACATCGTCGGCATGATTGCGGCGCCGAGGGAACCGCACCCACCGATCGTTTCGGCGCTGTTGCATGAAGCGCGGATCTTTGCGCGCGCCCTTTCTTCTTGATAGAAATTTTCTATCGCACCACGAAAATCCTGCATTGATTCAAGCCTTTGTTCACGTCCAACTGCTAATGGACAGTTGGCGGAGGAGATCTGCATGGAAAAACGTCCCTTGGATGCGGAGATCGCAAGCACCACACAGGCCATCGTCGCGCGGTCAAAGGCGCTTGAAGGTCCTTTGCTGACAATCCTTCATGATGTTCAGGAAGCCTTCGGCCATGTTCCGCAGTCCGCACTGCCGGTGATCGCGGAGGGGCTCAATCTGTCACGCGCCGAGGTTCATGGCGTTGTCAGTTTCTATCACGACTATCGTGAAGCCCCCGCAGGCCGCCATGTCATCAAGCTCTGCCGCGCCGAAGCCTGTCAATCAATGGGCGGTGACGAGCTCGCGGAACGGCTGATGGGGCTGCTGGGCCTCGATTGGCATGAAACCAGCGCCGATGGCGCCGTCACATTAGAACCAGTCTATTGCCTTGGCCTGTGCGCCTGTGCACCGGCCGCAATGGTCGATGGCGAGGTGCTCGGCAGGCTTGACGCTGATGCGGTCAGCGAATTGGCGACGGTGGTGCGGTCATGAGCGTGAAAATCTACATTCCCGGCGATTCCGGTGCTGTTGCCGTTGGCGCCGACAGGCTGGCTGCCAAGCTCGAAACCGAGCTCAACAAGCGCGATCTTGACGCCAGGATCATTCGCAATGGGTCGCGTGGCCTCTATTGGCTCGAACCTATGGTCGAGGTCGAGACCAAGTCGGGCCGTGTTGCCTATGGTCCGGTCAAACCATCCGACCTTGATGCCCTTCTTGATGCTGGCCTTCTTGAGGGCGCGGAACACCCGCTGTCCCTGGGCCTCACAGAGGAGATTCCGTTCCTCAAGCGCCAGACCCGGCTGACATTCGCACGCTGTGGCATCACCGATCCGCTCTCGCTTGAGGACTACCGGGCTCAGGGCGGATTGGCCGGATTGACCAATGCCGTTGCGATGCCTCCCGAAGCCATCGTCGCACAGGTGACGGAGTCAGGCCTGCGCGGCCGCGGCGGGGCCGGATTCCCGACCGGCATCAAGTGGAAGACGGTTCTGGAGGCTGACGGGGCGCAGAAATACATCGTCTGCAATGCCGACGAAGGCGATTCCGGCACATTCGCCGACCGCATGATCATGGAAGGCGACCCCTTCGTGGTGATCGAAGGCATGGTCATCGCCGGCATCGCCACCGGAGCCACCAAAGGCTACGTCTATCTCCGCTCGGAATATCCCCACGCCATCAACGTGATGAACCGCGCCGTCGAAATCGCCAGAGAAAACAATATCCTCGGGACATCTGTTCTCGGCTCCCCCCATGGCTTCGACATGGAGATCCGTGTTGGTGCGGGAGCCTATGTCTGCGGCGAGGAAACAGCACTGCTTGAAAGCCTCGAAGGCCGCCGCGGCGTCGTCCGCGCCAAGCCGCCGCTGCCCGCGCATAAGGGCTTTCTCGGCCGTCCGACTGTGGTCAACAACGTCATTTCACTCGCCTCCGTTCCCATCATCATGGACAAGGGCGCTGATTTTTACCGTGATTTCGGTATGGGCCGTTCGCGTGGCACGATTCCCGTACAGATCGCAGGAAACGTCAAGCATGGCGGTCTGTTCGAGGCCGCCTTTGGCATGACACTGGGTGAACTGATCGACGACATCGGTGGTGGAACCGCGACCGGCCGTCCGGTCAAGGCGGTGCAGGTGGGCGGACCTCTGGGCGCCTATTTCCCGCGTGAACTTTTTGACACGCCATTCGATTATGAGGCTTTCGCAGCCAGGGACGGACTTATTGGCCACGCCGGCATTGTGGTGTTTGACGACACTGCCGACATGCTCAAGCAGGCCCGCTTCGCCTTCGAATTCTGTGCCGTGGAAAGCTGCGGCAAGTGCACGCCCTGCCGCATCGGCTCAACCCGTGGTGTTGAGGTAATCGACAACATCCGCGACGGCATCGAGCCCGACAAGCAGGTCGCGCTGATGAGCGACCTTTGCAACACCATGAAATTCGGTTCGCTCTGCGCGTTGGGGGGCTTCACGCCCTATCCGGTTATGAGTGCATTCACACATTTCCCCGATGATTTTCGTCCCGCCTCGATGTCTCAGGCTGCGGAGTAAGAACCATGACGCTGATTAAGGAAATCGACTACGGCACCCCGGCTTCCCCATCGGAAAAGTCCGTCCGGCTGACCATCGATGGCAAGCAGATCGATGTGCCGGAAGGCACATCCGTGATGCGCGCCTCGATGGAGGCGGGGATTCAGGTTCCAAAACTCTGCGCAACTGACATGGTCGACGCCTTCGGCTCCTGCCGGCTCTGCCTGGTCGAAATCGAGGGCCGCAATGGAACACCCGCCTCCTGCACCACGCCGGTCAGCGAAGGCATGGTGGTGCACACCCAGACCGGACGTCTCAAGGATATCCGCCGCGGTGTGATGGAACTTTACATCTCCGACCATCCGCTGGATTGCCTGACCTGTGCCGCCAATGGTGACTGCGAGCTGCAGGACATGGCCGGCGCTGTTGGCCTGCGTGATGTCCGCTACGGCTATGAGGGTGAAAACCACGTCCAGGCGCGCCACAACGGCGAAGCCAATCCGAAATACATGCCCAAGGATGAAAGCAACCCGTATTTCACCTATGATCCGTCGAAATGCATTGTCTGTTCGCGCTGCGTCCGGGCCTGCGAGGAAGTGCAGGGCACATTCGCGTTGACCATCGAGGGCAGGGGCTTTGAAAGCCGCGTGTCGCCCGGCATGCACGAGAGCTTCATGAACTCCGAATGCGTGTCCTGTGGCGCCTGTGTGCAGGCCTGCCCGACAGCGACCCTTCAGGAGAAGTCCGTCATCGAGATCGGCCAGCCTGAACATTCGGTTGTGACGACCTGCGCCTATTGTGGTGTCGGCTGCTCGTTCAAGGCCGAAATGCGGGGCGAGGAAGTGGTCCGCATGGTGCCGTGGAAGGACGGCAAGGCCAATCGCGGCCATTCCTGCGTCAAGGGCCGTTTTGCCTGGGGTTACGCCACCCACCAGGACCGTATTCTCAACCCGATGGTGCGCGAAAAGATCACCGATCCCTGGCGCGAAGTCAGCTGGGACGAGGCCTTCGCCCATGTCGCCAAGGAATTCCGCCGCATCCAGTTCCAGTATGGCAAGGGCGCCATCGGCGGCATCACCTCGTCGCGCTGCACCAATGAGGAAACCTTTCTGGTGCAGAAGCTGGTCCGCGCCGGCTTTGGCAACAACAATGTCGACACCTGCGCCCGCGTCTGCCATTCGCCCACCGGCTACGGTCTCGGCAAGGCTTTCGGCACCTCGGCCGGCACTCAGGATTTCGATTCCGTCGAGCACACCGACGTGGTGATCCTGATCGGCGCCAATCCGACCGACGGCCACCCGGTCTTCGCCTCGCGGCTTAAGAAGCGCCTGCGGGCAGGCGCGAAGCTGATCGTCATCGATCCGCGCCGCATCGACCTGGTGCGCTCGGCCCATGTCGAGGCGAGCCATCATCTGCCCTTGCGGCCCGGAACCAATGTCGCCGTGCTGACGGCGCTGGCGCATGTGATCGTCACCGAGGGCCTGTTCGACGAGGCATTCATCCGCGAGCGCTGCGACTGGTCCGAATTCGAGGACTGGGCCGGTTTTGTCGCCGAGCCCGCCCATTCGCCGGAAGCCACCGAAAGCCTGACGGGCGTGCCGGCGGAAGAGCTGCGCGGCGCGGCGCGGCTTTATGCCCGTGGCGGAAATGGCGCGATCTATTACGGCCTTGGTGTCACCGAGCACAGCCAGGGCTCGACCACTGTGATGGCGATTGCCAACCTCGCCATGGCCACCGGCAATATCGGCCGTCCCGGCGTCGGCGTGAACCCGCTCAGAGGCCAGAACAATGTGCAGGGCGCCTGCGACATGGGCTCGTTCCCGCACGAACTGCCCGGTTACCGGCACATTTCCGGCTCGGAAGTCCGCGACGTGTTCGAGACCCTCTGGGGCGTGGAGCTCAACCCCGAGCCCGGCCTGCGCATTCCCAACATGCTTGATGCCGCCGTCGACGGCACCTTCCGCGGCATCTACATCCAGGGTGAGGACATTTTGCAGTCCGATCCGGACACAAAACATGTGCAAGCAGGCCTTGCTGCTATGGAATGCGTCGTCGTCCACGATCTGTTCCTCAACGAGACCGCCAACTACGCTCATGTCTTCCTGCCGGGCTCGACCTTCCTCGAGAAGGACGGCACCTTCACCAATGCCGAGCGCCGCATCAACCGTGTGCGCCGGGTGATGAGCCCGAAGAACGGGATGGCCGATTGGGAAGTGACGCTCAAGCTGGCGCAGGCCATGGGGCTTGACTGGAAGTATTCGCATCCATCTGAAATCATGGATGAAATTGCGGCCACCACACCGAGCTTCGCCAACGTGACCTATCAGCTGCTCGAAGAAAAGGGTTCGGTGCAATGGCCCTGCAACGAGGCCAAGCCGGACGGCACGCCGGTCATGCATCTCGATGGCTTCGTCCGCGGCAAGGGCAAGTTCATCCGTACCGAATATGTGGCCACCGACGAACGCACCGGCCCGCGCTTCCCGCTGCTGCTCACCACCGGCCGGATCCTGAGCCAGTACAATGTCGGCGCGCAGACACGGCGCACGGAAAACGTCGCCTGGCACGCCGAGGACCGGCTCGAAATCCATCCCCACGACGCCGAACAGCGCGGCATCCGCGAAGGCGATCTGGTCAAGCTGGCAAGCCGCTCTGGCGAGACAGCCTTGCGCGCCACCATCACCGAACGCGTGGCGCCCGGCGTGGTCTACACCACCTTCCACCATCCTGGCACCCAGGCCAATGTGATCACCACCGATTTCACCGACTGGGCCACCAACTGTCCGGAATACAAGGTCACGGCTGTCCAGGTCTCGCCCTCGAATGGCCCCACCTCCTGGCAGCAGGATTACGAGGCGCAAGCCACCCAATCCCGCCGGATCGCCAGGGAAGACGCGCTGGAGCCTGCCGAATAGGGGCAGGCTGTGCCGAACAGGAGCAACGCCACATGACCGCCAAGGAGCGCAGCATCGCCAGAACCGAGCGGATCGCTGTCAGGGCAGGGGTCGCCACGCCAGGTCTTCGCGCTTTGCCCGAAGAAGTTCCGGTGGCGCTGTCCTTTGGCGGCACCACCCAGGCGGTGATGATGGCAACACCTCAGGACCTTGAGGATTTCGGCGTGGGTTTTGCCCTATCGGAAGCCATCGTCCGCTCGGCAGACGACATTGCGTCCCTCGAGATTGTCGAAGCCGACCAGGGATTTGACGTGCAGATGCAGCTTGCCGGCGACCTCCAGTTTGCATACTCCGCCCGCCGCCGAAAGATGGCGGGGCCGGTGGGCTGCGGGCTGTGCGGCATCGAATCCATCGAGGAGGCCCTGCGCCAGCTCCCGGACCGCGACGCGGTGGACATCCGTTTCAGTCACGATGATATCCGGGATGCGGTCCGCTCGCTGTCGATGCATCAGGACCTGCGCGCGCAAACCGGCGCGGTGCACGCCGCCGGCTTCTACCGCCCCGGTTCGGGCGTCGCCTGCGTGCGCGAGGATGTCGGCCGCCACAATGCGCTCGACAAGCTGATCGGCGCATTGGCGCGTGAGGGATCAAGCCCGGCAGACGGCGCATTTGTGATCACCAGCCGGGTGTCGGTGGACATGGTGCAGAAGGCCGTAATTGCCGGCGCGGGACTGCTGATCGCCGTCTCGGCACCCACAGCCCTTGCTGTGCGCACGGCGGAAGCTGCAGGGCTCACGCTTGTCGGCATCGCCCGCAGCGTGGATTTCGAAATCTTCACCCGGCCCGACCGGATCGTTCAAGGAGCCCAGAGCGATGTCGCCTGACAAACTGCGCTACCAGGCCAACCAGATCGCCACCTTCTTCGCCTCCCAGCCGGAGAGCGAGCAGATCGAGGGTGTCGCCGACCACATCAACAAGTTCTGGGACCCGCGCATGCGCGCGCAACTGTTCGAGATCAGCGATGAGAGTACCGAAGGTTTTGCGCCGATGGTAGTGGCGGCGCTGGGGAAGATCCGGCGGCCGGAGAAGGCCAGCGCTGCGAAGTGACTGAATTGCACGGCCAGATGTTGCGCCGTAGACACTCCCTTCGCCGAGTGGCATCCGATCTTGATACTAGTTAATCCAAATGGGTTGAGTGTGGCAATACAAACGGCGAGTCCTTAGTAATCGCCTCTTGGGAAAACTGGGGTTTTTGTGCAATAATTCGAGATGGATGTCTCACTGGTTGTCTCGTTTATTGCTGCTTTCGGATTAGGATCGTTGCTTACGGCAGTGATTCAATTTTGGCTTGCGCGCCGTGCGCGGATAGACGAACGCAATTTTGAAGAACGTAAGTTAGCGTATATCGGTTTGCTCGAGGCCTACCATCAAGCTGCTGTTGAGGGCACCGACACCGCCGCAAAAAACTTCGCGTACTGAGCTACCCCCCGAAATTTGGACACTGACATAAGCTACGATTTGCAGTCTGCTGATCTTCGACGAGAAGGAGATCAGAGATGTCGAAACGCAAGCAACACGCGCCTGAGTTCAAAGCGAAGGTCGCGCTGGAAGCCCTGAAGGGCGAGGAAACCGCCGCTGAGTTGGCGAGCCGGTTCGGGGTGCATCCAACGATGATCCATCAATGGAAACGTGCGCTCCTTGAGGGCGCGTCCGGCGTGTTCGAACGCGGCGGTCGAAAGAAGCCCGAGATCGACGAGGAGCAGGTGAAGGAACTCCACGCCAAGATCGGGGAGCTGGCCGTGGCCAACTCTTTTTTGGAAAGAAAGCTGAAGCCATGGGGCGGGAAGTGAGGCGCGGCATGGTCGAACCCGATCACCCCCAGCTGTCGATAGGCCAGCAGTGCAAGCTGCTGTCGATCGCGCGCTCGTCCTTCTACTACACGCCTAAGGGCGAGACCGAGCAGAACCTCGACCTGATGCGTCAAATCGACGAGCAGTTCCTTGAAACGCCGTTCTTCGGCGTCCGGCAGATGACCTGGCATCTGCGCAACGATGGCCATCTGGTGAACGAGAAACGGATACGCCGGTTGATGCGCCTGATGGGGTTGATGCCGATCTATCAGAAACCCAATACCAGCAGGCCGGCGAAAGGGCACAAGACCTATCCCTACCTGCTGAAAGGACTGCGCGTGGATCGACCGAACCAGGTCTGGTGCTCGGACATCACCTACCTGCCCATGCGGCGTGGCTTTCTCTACCTCGTCGCCATCATGGACTGGCACACCCGTAAGGTTCTGGCCTGGCGCGTCTCGAATACGCTGGAGGCCGACTTCTGTGTCGAGGCGCTGAATGAGGCCATCCACAAGTTCGGCCAGCCGGAGATCATGAATACAGACCAGGGCAGCCAGTTCACATCCTTCGCCTGGACGGACCGCTTGCGCCGGACCGGCGTGCGCATCTCGATGGATGGAAAGGGGCGGTTCCTCGACAATATTTTCATCGAGCGCCTGTGGCGGACGCTGAAATATGAATGTGTCTACCTGCATGCCTGGGAGACCGGATCAGAAGCGAAGGCGGGCATCCGCAAATGGATGACGTTCTACAACCATCAACGCCCACACTCAGCCCTTGGTGGAAGACCACCTGCCGTGGTCTATTGGCTGGGAAAAGACGAAACCCAACCCGATCAGCAAGTGCAAAGAGTAGCTTAATTTACGCCAGAAACTGTCCAACGAATGGGGAGTAGCTCATACTGGCAAATGCGTTGTGAACTTGTCGCGCCTAAGAAGGTGCGCGAAGCTATCGAACTGATAATCGCCACCAATGATGATCAAGCTGCCCGCTTCACGGCTCACGAGCAGTTGAAGCAGGCATTGCGCTCTGATTTGGGTATTGAACGTAGAGGCTGAACCGTTGCAAAAAGCATCGACTTTGCGACGCCGAGCTGAAAAGCAACTTCCTCAGATTCTTTGTTCTAGGGCCTGTGGACATTCAGGATTCCCATCGGGTTTGATTTCTGATTCAAACTTTCCAAACGGAGGTTTGAATGAACGAGCAGCGCTTTGTGGTGACGGATGATGTATGGCAGCGACTTGAGCCGCATTTGCGTGGAAAGGCCAGCGATGCGGGAGCCACGGCAAGAGACAATCGGCTGTTTCTTGAATCAGTTTTTTGGCGCGTTCGGACCGGCTCACCATGGCGCGACCTGCCGCCAGCTTTCGGGAATTGGAACAGTCAGTTTCGGCGGTTTCGCCGCTGGGCGAAGGCGGGAGTATTCGAGGGTCTTTTCAAAGCCATGAGCGGTGACCCCGACCTCGAATATGCGCTCATCGACGGCACCATTGTTCAGGTTCACCAGAAGGCAGCTGGCGCAAAAGGGGGACTCAGGCTCAGGCCATCGGGCGCTCACGCGGCGGCCTGACGACCAAAATCGTTGCACTCGTCGATGCTCTTGGCAACTTGGTCCGCTTTCTGCTGCTGCCGGGTCATGCGCACGACATGAAAGGCGTTGCGCCGCTGATCCGGGATGTCTCCTTCGGCGCGCTAATGGCGGATAAAGCATTCGACGCGAACTGGCTTCTAGAGGAGTTGGATGAGCGTGGCGCAAGCGCCGTGATCCCACCGAAATCAAACCGAAAGCAACAGCGTGACTACGATGTCGAAGCCTACAAGTGGCGGCATCTGGTTGAAAACTACTTCGCGAAGATCAAGGAATTCAGAGGCATAGCAACACGCTATGACAAAACGGACTGTAGCTACACAGCCAGTTGGAACCTTGCCGCGACCCTGATTGCGTCAAGATGATTGTCCACAGGCCCTAGAAAAACACCCGCCACAACACCGGCAGCAGGATCGCCGTCGCAAGCGCGTTGAGCCCCATCGCCAGCCCGGAAAACGCGCCGGCCAGTTCGTTGACCTGCAGCGCCCGTGCCGTGCCGATGCCGTGGCTGGCGGTGCCGAGCGCCAGGCCGCGCGCACGCCAGTCCCTGACCCGAAGCAGATTGAGAACCATCGGCCCGATCACCGCGCCCAGGATGCCGGTGAGGATCACCAGCACCGCGGTCAGCGACGGCAAGCCGCCCAGTTGCTCGGTAATGCCCATGGCCACAGGGGCGGTCACTGATTTCGGCGCAAGAGCCAGAAGCGTGTCACGGCTTGCACCCAGGAGCCAACCCAGGCCCACGGCGGTGCCAATGGCGGTCAGCGAGCCACAGAGAATGCTTGTGAGCAGCGCCACAGCCGAGCGTCGCACCCTTTCAAACTGCCGGTAAAGCGGGATCGCCAGCGCCACAGTTGCGGGCCCGAGCAGGAAGTGGACGAACTGCGCACCTTCGAAATAGGCCGGGTAGGGCGTCTGCGTCAGCGTCAGAATGGCGACCAGCAGGATCACCGCCGTCATCACCGGATTGAGAAACGGCTTGTGGCCGGAGCGTTCATAAATCCAGCTGCCGGCCTGAAAGGCGGCCAGCGTCAGGGTCAGGAACAGCAGCGGACTGGCGCTGAGATAGACCCAGACTTTGGTGAAATCAGTCATCGGCCTTCGTCGCCTCCGCATTCAGCGAGTTACGCGCCAACCAGCTCATCAACAGGCCGGTCATGGCAATGGTCGCCACCGTAGAACCGATCAGCGCCACGGCAATCGGCAGCAGATCCTCTCCAAGCAGACCCAGATGGGCCATCACCCCGACGCCTGCGGGCACAAACAGCAGCGAGAGATTTTTCAAAAGCACATCGCCGAGCGTACCGACCGTCTCGGGCACCGAGCCGCGGATGACCAGCAACGCAAACAACAGCGCCATGCCGGCCACCGGGCCGGGAAGCGGCAGGCCGAAAAACCGGGTGATCAGTTCACCAGCCAACTGGCAGATGAGGATCAGGGTGAGGGCGGAAAGCATGGCTCTGGTCTCCGGGTGGGACTTGAGCGGGAGATTGTGGCCGATTCCGGCCCGTCTGTCGCCTTTTATGGTTTGGCGGCAGCACCGGATACGGGTTGTGTTCAATGGAAGGCCGGAATACGGTTTGAACCAATCCGCTCCCTTGTTGGAGCCTGTTAATGGAACAATTTCATGAGTTTGAAGATTGTCCGGCGGCTCTTGCCAGAATGGGGAACGACCTATGGGCCGCCCGGCGATGGTCCGTTTCCTGCTGTCATGGTGTTTCATGGTTCCGAAGGCGCGTGGTCCGGATGGAGCCACCGCAACGCGGTTCTGCTTGCGGCGCATGGTTTCCTTGCGTTTCCCTTTGGCTATTCCAAAGGCGGCAATGCCTGGAACGCCGGCAGCATTGAAGAGGTTTCGTTGGATCGAAGTGTTGCGGCGCTAACGGCTTTGCGCGCATTCTCCTATACCAACGGCAAGCTGGGTGTTTACGGCGTTTCCCGAGGAGCAGAACATGCCCTGCTTCTAACCGCACTGATGTGCCGTGATGCGGTTGATGGCGTGCCTGATGCCGTAGCCGCGCACAGCGCGCCAGATGTTGTCTGCGGGGCTTTTGATGCCCGTTCCTACCGGGACAGCGGTGATCCGGGCTGGCAGCCATGGGATCCGTCCAGGCGGGCCTGGTCCTGGCGTGGTTCAAGCGACGATTTGATGCCGACACAGCCAATCGAGACCGAACGGTACGAGGGACCGCTTTTCCTCAGTCACGGTACCGCGGACCGGGTCTGGTCTGTCGAGATGACCCGAAGGCTCGAAGCGCGGCTCAAGGCCCATGGCCGCACGCCCGAGGTTCACTATTATTACGGCCAGGACCATATACCCAACAGCGATGGCGAGAACGATCACCACGATTATCTCATTTCTTTTTTGCAGCGACATTTGATTGCTTAGGGTAGGGCGTCTGACGCTCAATCCAGCAGTCCGAACCCTGCGGCAATCACCGCGTAGCGGCCGACCTTGCCGATTGAAACCAGAATCAGAAACCGCCATAGCGGCTCTCGCATGATGCCTGCCACCAGCGTCAACGGATCCCCAATGATGGGCACCCAGGCCATGAGCAGCGACCAGTAGCCGAAGCGTTGGTACTGCGCCTGGGCACGCTCAAGCTGGGTCTGGCTTGCGGGAAACCATCGGCGCTCGCGGAACCGCTCCACACAACGCCCGATCAGCCAATTAAGCACCGATCCGAGCACATTGCCGAGGCTCGCCACCGCCACCAGCATCAGCGGGCTTTGTCCACCGGCCAGCAAAAGCCCCGTCAGAACGCTTTCCGACTGCGCCGGGATCAACGTGGCGGCCAGAAAGGCGGCCATGAACAGGCCTGCATAGGCGGTGATGTCCTGCATTCGAGCCTGTTGCCTTTCTTTGCCGTCGAGCGATTGCCGGGCAACCTCCCGCATAACCGAGTTCTCGGTGCCGCGATAGGCGGCGGGCACGAGTTTCCTCAAAGCCGAGACCGGATCCGGCCTGCCAGAGACAGGACAGCGGGCAGGGGGCTTGATGATTATTTGCATAGCGCACTATATATAAAAACATAGCACGCTAATGGAGTTCCCGAAATGCAAGACAAACAGTCCTCTTTCGGTCAGACCATTTCCCATCTGGCGCGCGCCTACACCACGAGTCTGAATGCGCGGCTGCAACCCCTGGGGTTGTCGCAGGCGCGCTACCAGGTTCTCTCGGTGCTGGAGGCTGACGGCGAACAGACCCAGCGCGATCTGGCTCGGCGCCTTGGGGTGGAGCAGGCGACCATGGCCAACACCCTCACCAGAATGACTCGCGACGGCTTGATTGTGCGAAAGCCCCATCCTGATGATGGCCGCGCCCAATTGGTGGCTCTCACCCAGGCTGCCCGCGATCTGGTTGCGCCGGCACATCAGGCCACAAAGGAAGCTGACGAGTCTTTGTTGGAAAACTTGCCGGCAGCCGAGCATGCGCTGTTTCTCAGCATGCTGGAACGCCTCTCCAACGCAATCACCCCTGGCGGCTCAACCCAGGAGACACAACGCGACTGATCATGCGCGATAGATCATGACGCTGAATCATCAATGCCTTTCCATCGGCCCGAATACCGGATAGGGACGGCAATGGACGCGAAGTTTTCGCGCATCCGTACCAACCGGCAGGGTTTTTCAATTGGACAATATGCGCGGCATTGTGCTGATGGTGCTCGGCATGCTCGGCTTTGCCGCCGAGGACATGTTCATCAAGCTTGCTGCGGCGGGGCTGCCCGTCGGCCAGATCCTGGTGGTGCTGGGCTTCCCCGGCGCGCTGTTCTTCGCGTTTCTGGCACGCTCGCGCGGACAGGACCCGTTCTCGGCCACATTCTTCCGTCCCGCCGTCCTGATCCGCAATGCTAGCGAGATGCTCGGCTCGATCGGCTTCGTTACCGCTCTTGCTCTGGTTCCGTTGGCAACCGTAACAACAATTCTGCAGGCAGCTCCACTGTTCGTCACCATGGGCGCCGCGCTTATCCTGGGCGAACAGGTCGGGTGGCGGCGTTGGACCGCCATTCTGGTCGGGTTCTTCGGCGTGCTTCTGGTGATCAGGCCGGGTTTCGAGGGGTTTGACGCCAATGTGCTCTGGGCCGTTCTGGGCGTGGTGTCGCTGTCGATCCGCGATATTGCGAGCCGCAAGGTGCCCAAGGCCGTCTCGTCGCTGCAACTGGCCATCTGGGGTTTCCTTGCGGTCGGTTTCGCCGGTTTGCCGGTGCTGGCGATCACCGGCGGCGCGAAGATCCCGACAATGCCCGAAACAGCCTATCTCGCGGCCGCACTGGCCACCGGCACCTTCGCCTACTGGGCGCTGACGGAGGCGACGCGGCTTGGCGAGATCGCCGTCGTGACCCCGTTCCGTTACTCGCGGCTGGTGTTTTCCACCGTCGTCGGGCTTCTGGTGTTCTCCGAAGTGCCCGACACCTACACGCTTTTAGGCGCCGGAATCATCATCGCCACCGGGCTGTACACCTTGATTCGCGAACGCAAGCGCCGGCGCGAGGCTGCGGCTCTTGCTAAGGCCGAAACCGGCATAAATACAAAGACTTAAACCGCAAGAGCAGGGTGCCGATGGCCCTCTACGGCTATACCCCGTAGCGGGCTTCCAGATGAGCGATGAAATGCGCCGGATTGAGGCTCTCTCCGGTGGCTTCACGCAGGATTTCGGGCGTCGAACCCATCGAGGCCCTGTGCCAAATGCGTTCGCGGCGCCAGGTGTTGAGCGCACCAAGATCGCCCGCCGCGATATCGGCATTTGCGCCGGGATGATCAGCAACAATCGCCGCCCATTGCTGTGCCGCCATCATTGCGCCCAGCGTGTAGGATGGAAAATAGCCGAATGCGCCTGACGGCCAGTGCACATCCTGCATCGGCCCGTTCTTTGGATCATCAATCGTCGAAATACCAAGATAATCCCGCATCTTGGTGTCCCAAGCTTCAGGCAGGTCGCGCACCTCCAACTCGCCCGAAAGCAGAGCCTGTTCGAGCTCGTAGCGCAGGATGACATGCAGCGGGTAGGTCACTTCGTCGGCATCAACCCGGATCTTGCCGCGCTTGATCAGATGCACATGCGGAAGCAGATCCTCGATGCTCCAGTCTTCGCCCAGATGGCGGGCCAGATGGGGCAGGGCGAACTGCCAGAATGCCGGGTTGCGGCCGATCTGTTTCTCCACAAACAGGCTCTGGCTTTCATGGAGCGACATGCCGCGCGCCTTCCCGGACGGCCAATGCGCCCATGCCTTTGGCAGGTTCTGCTCATAGAGCCCGTGGCCGGTCTCGTGCAAAATGCCCATCAGCGCCGGCAGAAACTCGTCGGTCCGGTAGCGGGTTGTCAGCCGAACATCGGTTGGAACGCCGCCGCAAAACGGGTGATCTGACACCGAAAGGCTGCCATGGTTCATGTCAAAGCCCACGGCCTGCATCATCTCGAGCCCCAGGGCCTTCTGCCGTTCAACCGGATACTCACCGGACAGTGCTTTCAACGGACGCTTTGCATGCCGTTCTTGCTGCAGCGCCAGCGCCTTGGGCAGAAAGTCCACCAGAAACGCCTTGAGCGCGGCGAACACCGGTGTGATGTCGCTGGTACGGTTGCCCGGATCGAACTGCTCCATCAGAGCATCATAAGGAGCAAGGCCAAGCACTTCAGCGCGCATGGCAGCTTCTTCCCGCACCATTTCCACAACGCCCTCAAGTGCGGGCCGGAAGGCTTCCCAATCACCATTGGGTCGTGCCGTGCGCCACAATTGCTCCGAACGCATGCTGGTGCGCATCTTGCGCTCGACGAAATCGGCGGGCAGGCAGGTCATGTTGATGTAGTTGCGCTCGAACTCCGCCACGGCAATGTTCTGCTCCGTGGTCAGATCTTCGGCTTTGGCATCGGCAATCCATTGAGCGAGTTTTGAATCCGTGGCTTGCCGGTGCAGCATACCTGACAGGCTCGCCATCGTTTCCGCGCGCTGTTCACCGCCACCAGATGCCATGGCCGTGGCTTCATCAACGCCAAGAATGGACAGCGCATGCTCAAGCGCGCTGAGAGAATGGCCATGGGCGTCGAGCTTTGCGAATGACATGAAAGAGGCTCCGGGCGTTTGAAGATCTGTGTCACTCCGGATAGGCCAAGGCGGTGGTGGCTGCAAGGGAGAAGAGGTGGCGGGCGCATTCGCCACGCAGTTCCAGCTTGCCGGCAAATGCCATCCGCAATGCTTAATCCAAAGATTGCATAAGATAGATTATGGAACTGGAATTGCTATAAGCGTGATTGGCATTGTGTATTTGGATTCAATTGGATCTACCAGCTTCCTCACATCAACAGATCAGAAAAACCAACAGGTCTACGGTTCTACGGTGAAAGCTTCCACGAAATCTGATTAGCTTTCAATTGGAGGCGCAATCAACAGCCGGCGCGCAGCGCTACCATCCAGCTGGGAGTTGCATGCTTGGGAGGAAATCATGCTCGAAGGTTTGCGGGTCATTGAGATCGAAGGCTTGGGTCCGGCGCCGTTCGCCGCCATGCTGCTGGCCGATCTCGGAGCCGAAGTCATCGTCGTTCACCGCAAGAATGGTTCGCCTGCGCCCGGCATGCCGGACCGTTCGCTGATCGACCGTGGCAAGCAATCCATCGAGCTGGATCTGAAGGACGCCGGTGACGTAAAATTGTTCAGACGGCTGATCGCGCGCGCCGAGGCCTTGATCGAGGGATTCCGTCCTGGCGTGATGGAGCGGCTCGGCTTGGGACCTGAGGATCTGAAGCCGCTCAACCCAGATCTGATCTATGGAAGGATGACCGGCTGGGGTCAGTTTGGACCAAGGGCCCAGACGGCCGGTCATGATCTCAATTACATAGGAATTTCAGGTGCGGCCTGGTACGCGGCCAATCCGGGCGAACCGCCATTTGCGCCGCCAACTCTCGTCGGCGATATCGGTGGTGGTGCGCTTTACCTCGCCGTGGGCGTGCTTGCAGGTGTCCTGGCGGCACGCGGCGGCCGCGGCGGTTGTGTGGTCGATGCTGCAATTGTGGATGGCTCGGCCCATATGATGAACCTGCTGATGGCCTTGGCTCAAGGCGGCGGGCTTTCGATGCAGCGTGGCAAAAGCCTGCTTGACGGACCGCATTGGAGCCGCTGCTATGCCAGCGGCTGCGGCGGTTTCGTCTCCGTGCAGTGCCTTGAACCGAAATTCTATGCGGAGTTTCTGGCACGCCTTGGCTTGAGCGAAGATCCCGTTTTTGCAGCCCAGTTCGATCCTGACGCCTGGCCACGCCAGAGTGCCGTTCTGGCAGGCATTTTCGCTGCGCAACCTCGTTCCCATTGGGAAGCGGTTTTCGAGGGTTCGGATGCTTGTGTGGCCCCTGCCCTTGATCCGCTGCAATCGGCCCGCGACCCGCACATGAAGGCACGTGGCGTCTGGCACGACATTGACGGCGCTCTTCAGGCCGCTCCCGCGCCGCGTTTCTCGACCCGGCCAGACGCAACGCCAGGTCCGGTTCCGGCGCGCGGTGAACACGGCGATGCGATCCGCGCCTGGTTGGAGGCTGAACCAACCAATGTCAAATGACGATGTACTCACTAGCCGGGCGCCTGCACGTCGATGATCTCGGCTGAAATCGCCTTTGCCAGCGCTTTCGGATCGACACTGAAAACACTGTCGGGCCGTCCCGCAGCGGCCCAGACCACGGCGTGATCCATCAAGCACCGGTCGATATACACCGGGATCGGCGTCAAATGGCCGATTGGCGCGACTCCGCCAATGGCAAAGCCAGTCTCATCGCGGACGCGGCGCACCTCGCAACGTGTCAATGTGAGGCCGTTACGCTCTGAAAGAAAATCCATATCGGCATCGTGCGCGCCTGAGACCAGCAACAGGGTGAGGCGACCTGTTGCCTGGTTTTCGAACACCAGGGATTTGACGATCTGTGCAACCGCGCAGCCCGCCGCGTCTGCAGCTTCCTGGGCCGTGCGTGTTGATTGCGCCATCTTCAGAATGCGGATTTCAAGCCCGGCCTCGGCTGCGGCGCCGTAAACCCTGGCCATGCTGGAGCCGGTACGGATCATATCCGGGCTCATTTCGGTTGCCAGCCGGTTCATGCATTCACCTCGACCTCAAAGGTCAAACCATCATAACAAGGCTCGACCCGTGCCGGCGTTTCATTGGCCACGGTTTCATAATCGAGCGGCACATGCATATGCGTGAGATAGGCCCGTTTCGGATCGAGCCTTTTGATCCACCACAGCGCCTGGTCAATCGACAGATGGCTGGGATGCGGCTTGTATTGCAGGCAATCGATGATCAGCGTGTCCAGCCCTTGCAGCCGCTCGACGGTCGCACGCGGAAAATCGCTGACGTCGCAGCAATAGGCCACATCGCCGATGCGGTAGCCCAAAGACCGGATCGAGCCATGAACCTGATCGAGCGGCTGGATCGCGATTGTCCCCCCTGCTCCGTCAATCAGGATCGGATCATCGAGCGAATTGATCAGCCTTGGCTCGGTGATGGGCGGGTACTCGCTTCCCGGCGGCGTTTCCAGGCAATAGCCAAAGCCCGCGCGAATACGCGCCATGGTCTCGGGGTCCGCGTAGATCGGGATCCGCTTGCGTTGCGACAGTGCAAAACCGCGCAGGTCATCGATGCCGTGAACATGATCGGCATGGGAATGGGTGTAGATCACGGCATCAAGACTGTGCACCTTGTTGACAATCATCTGCTCGCGGAAATCCGGTCCGGTGTCGACCGCGACCGTGGTTTCACCGCCATCCGGTCCGATCTGCGAGATCAGGAACGCAGCGCGTGTCCTGCGGTTTTTCGGGTTCTGCGGATCACAGGCGCCCCAATCGCCATTGACCCGCGGCACGCCCGGTGATGAGGCGCAGCCAAGGACAGTAAAGCGGCGGCGGTAGCTCTGGGTCACAGTGCTTGCATCTTGGTAAAACAGCGAAACGCATTGGCGGTGGTGATATCGGCCATCTCATCATAGGAAACGCCTTTGACCTCAGCCAGAACTTCCGCCGTGTTGACCACATAGGATGGTTCGTTGCGCTTGCCGCGCCAGCGCTTGGGCGCGAGATAGGGCGCATCGGTTTCCACCAGCAGCCGGTCCATGGGCACCGTCTTGGCGATGTCGCGCAGTTCGGTCGATTTCGGAAACGTCAGAATGCCCGAAAACGACACATAGCCACCCAGCGCCACGCCGGTGTCCGCCAGCGCCTGGCCAGAGGAAAAACAATGAAGAATGAAGGGGAAGGCCCCCTTCCCTGTTTCCTCGGTCAGGATTTCCGCCATGTCCTCATCGGCGCTGCGGCTGTGAATCACCAACGGCAACTGGGTCCGGCGTGCCGCATCGATGTGGCGCCGCAATCCGGTCTTCTGATCCTCGGGTTTTTGCGTGTCGTAAAAGTAATCGAGCCCCGCCTCACCGATCGCCACCACCTTCGGGTTGCTCTCGGCGAGCTGCACCAGTTCATCGGCTGTCACATCCAGCTCATCGCCTGCATTGTTGGGATGCGTGCCCACGGAGCAGAACACGCTCGGATAGCGTTCGGTCAGCGCCAGCAGCGTGTCGAGTTTGCGGACCCGCGTCGAGATCGTCACCATCTGTTTGACGCCGGAGGCATGGGCACGCGCGATCAATTCGTCACGTTCCGCATCAAAATCGGCGAAATCGAGATGGCAATGGCTGTCAATCAACATCCGCTTCACGCCTCCTCGGGCGCGACATAGCGGGGAAAGATCGGCGTTGGCTTGTCAATGGGCGTGCCCGGCGCCAGACGCCCCGTCTCACCGAGCGCTGCAAAGTCGCGCTTGTCGGCGGGTGCAGCAACCAGATCGAGCAGTTTGCCCGCCGATTGCGGCATGAACGGCAGCAACAGGATCGAAATCTGCCGCACAGTCTCCGCTGTGATGTAAAGCACAGTCTCCATCCGTGCCGGATCGGTTTTCTTCAGCGCCCACGGCTCCTGGCTCGCGAAGTACCGGTCGCCATCCGCCACGACATCGATAATCGAGGTCAACGCCTTGTGGATCTGGAAATCCGCCATATCGGCGCGCGCGCTTTCAATCACCTTGTCCGCCGTTTCCAGCATTGCCTTGTCCGGATCGGTCAACACGCCGCACTCAGGCACTTTTCCATCACAATTCTTGTTGATCATCGACAGGCAACGGCTGGTCAGATTGCCAATGCCATTGGCCAGATCGGAATTGATGCGTGTGGCAATCGCTTCGGGGCTGTAGCTTCCATCCTGCCCGAATGGCACTTCACGCATGAAGAAATAGCGGACCTGATCAAGCCCGTAGTGATCGATCAGAGCAAAAGGGTCGACCACATTGCCGATCGATTTCGACATTTTCTCGCCTTTGACCAGCAGGAAGCCGTGCGCGAACACCTTTGCCGGAAGCTCAAGGCCGGCTGACATCAGGAAGGCCGGCCAGTAGACGGCATGAAACCGCACAATGTCCTTGCCAATCATATGGATGGCGGGCCAGTAGTTCCATTTTTCGCTTGTCTCGTCGGGAAATCCGGCTGCGGTGATGTAGTTGGTCAACGCATCGACCCAGACATACATGACATGCTTGTCATTGCCGGGCACCGGAACGCCCCAATCAAATGTGGTACGCGAAATCGACAGGTCCTTCAGGCCCGACTTGACGAAACTCGCCACTTCATTGCGGCGCTCGGCCGGCGCAACAAACTCCGGGTTTTTTTCAAACAACTCCAGCAGCTTGTCGCCATAGGCTGAAAGCCGGAAATAATAGCTTTCCTCCTCAACCCACTCGACCGGTGAGCCAAGTGGTTCGCGCCTTATACCATCTTCGCCAAGAGTGGTTTCGCCCTCGTCGAAATAGGCTTCCTGGCGCACCGAATACCAGCCACCATATTTGCCCAGATAGATGTCACCATTGGCTTCCATCCGCTTCCACAACTCCTGCACGGAAGCCTTGTGGCGTTCCTCGGTGGTGCGGATGAAGTCATCATTGGAGCAGTCGAGACGCTCGAGCATGTCGCGGAACACGGCCGAGTTTTTGTCGGCGAGTGCGATCGGCTTGATCCCTTCCTGCTCAGCCGTCTGCTGCATCTTCTGGCCATGCTCGTCAGTGCCCGAAAGAAAGAAGACGTCCTTGCCATCAAGCCGCTGGAACCGCGCCAGAACATCCGTAGCGATCGCCGTATAGGCATGGCCGATATGCGGAACACCGTTGGGATAGAAAATCGGTGTGGTGATGTAAAAACGCTCGGTGCTCATTGTTGCCTTCGTATGCGTTGTTCTCGATGGGCCAAGCCTTCTCGCCCGCGGACGCCGTTTACATAAGCGATAATGTCAACCGACACCATGCCCGGATTGCTCGGCTCCGATCAAAAAGCGAATTGGCATGCCCTAGCGGAAAAACAGGGTAAACACATGAAGCACAGTCTGCTTGCGGTCCAGATTGTAGGCCGCGGCGGTGGCAAAGTGCTCGGCCAGCTCGACTGATAGGCGCGCCAACCGGTCGGCTTCGTTGAGATCCCCCGCCGCCCCGGCGTCCCGCGCCATTGCCTGTATCCGGTCGATCACCAGTTCGGTGAAAAACTGGTAAGCCACATCCCGGTCCCGCGCCGACAGCGTTTCAGCAAGTTTGTGGATCGGTTCACGATTTGCAAGGCTGCCACGCTCGATAATGTCGACGAACGCCTCGGCGATCTCGGCACCGCCATAGTTGCGCAGCAACAAGGCGCGCGCCACGCTGCCTTCACTCAAGCGGATGATGGCGTCCGCCTCCCCAGGTGCCGCACCAAGATGCCCAAGCGCCAGATCCAGATCAGGGGCTGAAAGCGGCTGCAGCCGAAGCGACAGACACCGCGAGCGGATGGTCGGCAAAAGACGGCCCGGGGTGTGCGAAAGCACGAGAAAAAGAGAGCGCTTTGGCGGCTCCTCAAGAATCTTGAGAAGCGCATTGGCCGCATTGCGGTTGAGATCGTCAGCGGGATCTATGATGGCAATCCGCCAGTTGCCGGTCCCGGAGGTCTGGCCAAAGAACTTTCCCGCCTTTCGAACCTCATCGACGGTGATGACCGATTTTACCTTTCCCGTCTTCTCATCCACCGGCCGCGCCAGATGCAGCAGATTGTGCGATGCGCCGCTGGCAATCTGCCTGGTCAGCGGGTCGTCCGGACCAGAATCGGCGATCATTTCGGGCGCTGAAAGAGGATCAGGATGCGCAAGCATATGTCGGGCGAAACGGTAGGCAAGTGTCGCCTTGCCAACGCCTTGCGGCCCCTCGATCAGAATGGCGTGGTGCATGCGGCCTGACCGGTAGGCATTGGCCAGAAATGACTGTGCCGCATCATGGCCGAAAAGGACTGTGTTCTCACCTGGTGGGATGGCACCTTCGAGCACGCCCGGCTGTTCGCCATTCATACCTTTCGGTCCCGCGCCGCGTCTTCGAGTTCGGTCGGTTCGAGAACAGGTTCCACAGTGCTCAGGACCGCCAGCGCCACCATGTCCTCGGGTTGATCGGCATTGATCAGCTTGCAGCGTTCCGGTTCGCTGCGGGTCAGGTCAATAAACGCCTCGCGACGCTTTTCATGCGTTGCGACCTCTTCCTTCTCGAACCGGTCAGGCGCAACATTCGCCCCGACACGCGCCTTTGCGCGACGCAGCCCCGCCTCGGCGGGAAGATCAAGGATCAACGTCAAATCCGGCACCATACTGTTGACTGCGATTCGTTCAAGATTGACGATGAATTGCGGCTCAAGATTTCCGGTCACGCCCTGATAGACCCGGCTTGAATCCATATAGCGGTCACACAGCACGATCGCGCCTTCAGCAAGTGCGGGTCGAATGACTTCTTCGACATGGTCACTGCGCGCTGCCGCAAACAGCATCGCCTCCATGCGGATCCCGAACTCCTCCGCCGCGCCGGAGAGCAACACGTGCCGCACCGCTTCCGCACCCAGCGAACCACCGGGTTCCCGGGTCACCAGCACATCCATACCGCGCCGGCGCAACACTTTGGCGAGCCGGTTGATCTGGGTCGACTTTCCGACCCCTTCCCCGCCCTCGAATGTAATGAAGCGGCCCTTGCTGGTGCTCACGTGCTCAAATCCCGGTCGCACAACGCGTCATCGACGCGCACCGGACCCATTGTTGAAAATTGGCCGGACGGACCGGCGCCTGACTGCATGCATAGAGGAAATCGCAATGAATTTGAACGCCTGCCATCAGCCTTAACGCCAGAATTGCGCAAGTTCGATAAGAGCGTCGAGCGCCTGGCTGTGCAGCGCCCCCTTCCCGACCGCATTTTCGGCGTAGAGTGGCGTTTCCTGAGATAAAAGATCGCCGATATAGACCTTGAGCATTCCCACTTCTGCACCGGCTTCAAGCGGGGCACGCAGCGGCCAACGATAGCTGATTCGCGCCGTGAGACGGTCCCGATTGGTGATCGGCACCAGAATATCGACCGCGCCCGCCGCCTTGACCACGGCATTTGCCTCGCCCCCATAGACGCTGAGTTCGCCGATGATTTCATCGGCAGCAAACAAGGTCTTGCGTTCAAACGCACGAACGCCCCATTCGAGCATCTTGCGCGCTTCTTCAGCCCGTTCACGCTCGCTCGAGAGCCCGCTCATGGCAACAAACAGCCGTCGTCCGTCGCGACGTATCGAAGCGACAATGCCATATCCCGATTCCTCGGTGAACCCGGTCTTCAAACCGTCAACACCGATATCGAGGTTGAGAAGCGGGTTGCGATTGCGTTGACGGATGTTGTTCCAGGTGAACTCCGGTTGCGAATAATACCGGTAGAACTCCGGATAGGTGGCATGAATGTGCCGCGCCAGCGTCACCAGGTCCTTCATCGAGACCTTTGAATGCGGATGCGGCAGACCGGACGAGTTTGCAAACACGGACTGGGTCAGACCAATGTCGCGCGCCCTCTCGCTCATCAACCGTGAAAAATTGTCTTCCGATCCCGCCATGCCCTCTGCGATGATGATGCACCCGTCATTGGCGGATTGAACAATGACACCCTGGATCAGATCCTCCAGCCGGATCGAGGAATTGAGCTCGGCAAACATGGTGGACGTCCGGGAGATCGCGCCGCCCGTGCGCCAGGCATTTTCCGACACCTGAAACGTGTCGTCCAGTGTAAGCCTGCCGCTGCGGATGGCGTTGAACACCACCTCCATTGTCATCAGCTTGGCAAGCGACGCCGGGGGGACCAGATCATTTTCATTCTTGGAAAACAGAACCGTGCCGGTGTCGGCATCGAGCATGTAGGCCTGCTCGGCGCGTGTTTCGAACAATTGCGCACGCACAGCCCCTGTGAAACCGGCAAACAGCACCAAAAACGCGAAAAACAGGCGACTTGAAAGCGGCCTAAACATGAAAATCCATCCATCCGGGATATGCATCAATGCACGTGGCCGAAAACCTATCAATACTGAAGGTTTGGATCAATGCTTAGAGAGATCTGTATTAGGAACGTCAAAATTGCCCAGGCGGCGACCGCCCGCTATTGCCGGTTTTTCGGAGTGCCCAAAACCGTATCAAAACGCGCCGTGATGTTCGTCACCCGCCCGCCCCAATAGGCAAGGCCGATATTGTTTGGCTCGCCAGCTGTGTCTGCCGCGGCAACCGGCAATCCGAATGATGGACGATCCGGAAGCACCGGGCCGACAGAGGGCAGACTGACCACGATCGGCAGGCCCGATGTCCCGACAGAACTCGCTTGCAACGCGTTGCCCACACCGATGGCTGCGGGTGGTGCCATTCCGGCCGCGGTGGAACCTACACCAGGCAGCACCGAGGCAGCGCCATTCATGGCCAACATCACGCCACTTGCAATGACGCCGCCGGCAGGCGCGTCGGAGCCCCCCGGCCGGTAACTCGCCATCAGATAAGGCGTGTCGTCACCCTCGACCGGTGCCCGCCCGATATATTGAACCCGAACCGCAGCCACCCCTTCATGTTTCATGTCGAGAAGCTGCGCCGCCTGCTTGGACAGATCAATGATGCGGCCATGGGCGAAGGGCCCGCGGTCATTGACGCGCACGACCACCGAGTTGCCATTCTTTTTGTTGGTGACGCGCGCGTAGCTCGGCAGCGGAAAGGTGGGATGCGCGGCGGAGAGATGGTACTGGTCATAAATCTCGCCATTGGCGGTGAGACGGCCGTGAAAATTGGGCCCATACCAGGACGCAAGGCCGGCCCGGTCGTAGCCCGGTTCTTCCTTGGGCGTGTACCACTTGCCGCGGATCCGGTAAGGCTTGCCCACCATCGACCGGCCACCCCCCTTTTTCGGGCGCTTGGCAGTCGTCAGCCGCGGGCTTGCGGCGACGCCATATTCAGCGGCAGCGAACTTTGTCTTGGTATTAATATGGGCTTGATCAGGCTTACCCGGACTTGGCGCAGACACACACCCTGACAGCGCAAGCGCCAGCGCGGCAAGAAGCGGCACTGTACCGGCACGGCACAGCATTGTCCCCAAAGATCGTTCTTTTCTCTGTCCCACACCGCCACTCAATGCTTTTGCGGATACATCAATGGCCCGGCAGTCTGTCCCTGCAAAGCCGTCCCCATCCGATCAATGCGTCGTATCCGCTTATCGAAGCCTTAATTCGCTTCGCAAGATGGCGAAATTGCGTTGAGCGCGGGACAAATGCTGTGGAAAGCGGGAAACATGGTGAACAATATGTCAAGGGCCGGGCGAGACGCCCGGCTGGCCAGGTCAAACCTCGGACAGGCGATCAACCATCAATGCGGGCCTTGCCGCGGCGGCCGTCCTGTCTTTCCCAGGTGAGCGTACGTTCGCCTGTCTTCCTGATCTGGAAGCAACTGGGTTTGCCATCATACCAGGTCGGCCACTGCTGACACAGCAGCTCTCCCCTCACCCACCAGCGTCCGGTTTCCTTGGGCGCAAGCCATCGGCCCAGTCCCAAAGCCGTCCCGTCCCCTGTCACGGTGCCCGAGGGTTTGTAATTGAGCGGAAACTCGCCGCCAAACGGTGTGGCAAGATAGATCCGCTTTCCGTTGACCAGTTGTTTCAGCTCATTGCCGCTGAGTTGTTCCGCCTGTGCGCTCATCGGTGAAAGACTGAACATGACAGCTGAGAGGAGCCCGAAAACAGATGAATAACGAAGCATGGAAGTCTCCACATGATGAGGTTTTCACTGTTGCTACGCACCGCGCCGCCAATTGGTTCAATCCTGGCTGTATTTTCTGCATCCGCGACGGGACGTGACGCCCCGAATCGCCTCGCTGCGCAGCCCGGCGGCGCCCGATTGTGCTGCCCGCAAGAAGGCGTCGCCCGCGCCCGTGAGAGCCGCCGGAAACAAGTTGACGCCAAGCGCCAAGCAGCGCTACAAGCACGCTCGAACCGCAAAACCGGTCGGCCGTCAGACCCAGGGCTCTCACACGATCCGAAAGCCTTGAACAGCAGCCACCGGCCCTATGCACCCGGAGGGGTGGCCGAGCGGTTTAAGGCACCGGTCTTGAAAACCGGCGTGCGGGAGACCGTACCGTGGGTTCGAATCCCACCCCCTCCGCCACTTGCCCCTGCGAAAGCGTTCTACCGGTCCGACTGCGATCATGAGACGCAGAATAATGCACAGCGGCGGGGAGTAACTCCGGTCGGGCTACCCGCTCAATTCGTCACACCACCGCCGAGTCTCATCCTGATTGACGCTGAATCTCACATTGATTGTCGCCGCGCACCAGGCAACCTGCGCAGGTGGCCCTTGAAGCATTGCAGGGAGAGGAGATGGTATCGGAATCGGCCAGCCGGTTCGGTGTGCAACCAATGATGATCCACCAATGGAAACGGGCTTTGCTGGATGCCGCGTCTGCTAGGTCAGAGTCGACCTGAAGAAGGTGGCTATGGTTTGGAACAGGGTCAGCGAAGACAGGAGTGTTTAGCCGAGAAGTGTCGGTATTTCTAAGCGCGCTGCGTAAGTAGTCTGAGATGCATGCACGAACACAGGAACACAGAGTGTTGTTGTGCTGCTTGAAACAAAAATATTTACAAATCTGGAAATGGAAACAAGCATGAAAACCAAGGTCACGTCCGTCAAGGTGGTGTAATTTTCCAGATGGCCTGAGGTCATGATCAGGCGGCTTTCATTGTTATGCTGAGGATGGGGTCGATCTCCTCCTTGTCGATCTGGGCGAAGGCTTCGACCATCATGTAGCGGCTTGAAGTCTGCCACTCGTCATTCTGTTCGAACAACACCGCGCCTATGAGACGCATGATCGAGGCCTCGTTGGGGAATATCCCGACGACGTCGGCACGTCGTTTCACTTCCTTGTTCAGCCGCTCGATCGGATTGGTGCTGTGAAGCTTGGTCCTGTGTTGGCGGGGGAACGCCATGTAGGCCAGCACATCGTTTTCGCTGACATCCATCAGATCGGCGAGCTTGGGCCATCTCGGGCGGAGCTGATCTGCGACCCGTTGCCATGTTTCGCCTGCATGCTTGCGGTCTGGCTGATCGAAGGCCTGCCGGATGGCGGCCGCGACGACCGTGTGCTGGCCCTTTGAGACATGAGCCAGGGCGTTGCGCATCCAGTGAACGCGGCACCGCTGCCAGGTTGCCTCGAAGACCCGGGAGATCGCGCCCTTCAAGCCGCTGTGGGCATCGCTGATCACCAGCTTCACGCCGTCAAGACCGCGGGCCTTCAGCGAGCGCAGGAAGTCCATCCAGAAGGTCTCAGCTTCCGAGGGGCCGACGCCAAGGCCGATGATTTCCCTGCGGCCCTCGGTATTGGCGGCAACAGCGATTATGGCGGCCACGCTGACGATCCGACCGCCCTGGCGCTGCTTGAGGTAGGTGGCGTCGAGCCAGACATAGGGCCATTCGCCGGAGAGCGGGCGATTGAGGAACTCGCCGACCCGCTCGTCGATGTCCTTGCACAGCTTGGACACCGTGCTCTTCGAGATGCCGCTCAGCCCCATAGCCTGAACCAGTTCGTCCACCCGCCTTGTGGACACTCCGCCAATCCAGGCTTCCTGTATCACCGCAACCAGAGCCTGCTCAGAGGTCTTGCGGGCTTCGAGGAAGCCGGGGAAATAGGTGCCCTGCCGCAACTTCGGCACCTTCAGGTTCAGCGTCCCCAATCGGGTATCGAGACAACGGTCACGGTAGCCATTGCGCCAGGTCGTCCGCTGCTCGGCCCGTTCGTGGCGTCCTGCGCCGATCAGGCCGTCGACATCGCTCTCCATCATCAGTTGAAGAACAGCCTCGGCAATCGAGCGCAGCAAGTCGCCCTGATCGTGCTTTTGCAGAAGCTCTGAAAGGTCCATATTGGTCTTGGTCATCGGGGTCTCCGTGTGGCTCGTAGTTGAAGCTGCTAACTCCACCTCGACCATACACCTCGATGGCCACCCAGATTACACCGGCAATGCCGATGAAATTACACCACGTGTACGGACACTACCAAAACCAATCTACTAATCGCCCTCGCTGTCGCCGTTCTCGCCACTGGCACAGTTTTCCCCATCGCCTAAGCGGAAGCGAAGACTTGCAAGACCAAACAGGTTACCGGAGTTGGTGAATCCGCGGGCGCAGTCGCGAAGTTCCGTGAGCGCCGCGCGTTGCGCAGGGCCAAAATTACATACGGGATCAAAGTCAGCAAGGATTTCGGCACCGACTTCCGCAAGTTCAGCAAAAGCAAGAACCAGAAGGAGAGGTGCGAGTTGAACGAGCGTGGCAATACACGTTGCATCGTAAGCGCTATTCCCTGCGACTGAGCTGAGTTAGTCTCAATTTGATCTGACACCGCCGGTAATCTCCCCGAAGGATGGCGGGCTTCAAAAGTAGAATTTTCTCGGGCTCTATGATCGAGGAGATTTTGATGAAGACGAGCAGATTTGGCAAACCACAAATCCTGGCGATCCTGCGCCAGGCAAAACACAGCGTCCCGGTGCCAGAGTTGTGCCGGGAGCATGGGACGAGAACCGCCGGCTGAAAAAAATGTATGCCGAGATGAGCATGACGGATACTACAAGGAGATGCGCCAAGAGGCTTAGGGGGTGACAGAACCGGGGCATGTCGGTGTCAGTCCGACCAACATCGCGCGTTCATCCACCCCACATCCCACAGACAAAAACGGCCCCGGAAAAACACTCCGGAGCCGTTTCAGGTTTCAGGCTGCTGCTACACTGCGGCAGATGAGGGCTCGACATGGGTGGTTGGAAGACCATGTTTCATCCGCTTGCCATCCCGATAGATCGCCTTGATCAGCGAAAGGCCCATCAGCACCATGACGAAGCTGAACGGCAGCGCACCGATCACCATGGCTGTCTGGATCGCGCCCAGACCACCCGCAATGATCAAACCACCAACCACCAATGCCAGGGCAGCGCCCCAGAACAGGATATGCGGACGTGCCTTGGGGCCTTCGTCGCCAGCAGCGTTGATCGTGTTGATGATCAGCACGGCACTGTCTGCCGACGTGACCAGATAGGTCAGCAACAGGATCACGACCAACACCGACATCAGATACGCCAGGGTATCGCTCAGGATCACGGCCAGCATTGCGAACAGCTGATCCGCCTGACCTGCGTCGACGATGGCGCCATTGGCCACACCAGACAGTTCCAGATCGATTGCGGTGCCGCCCACAAGGGCAAACCACACAAAGCACATCACAGCGGGAATGATCATCGCGCCCAGGACATATTCGCGGATGGTCCGGCCCTTTGAAATGCGTGCAAGGAACACGCCCACAAAAGGCGCAAACGCAATCCACCAGGCCCAGTAGAAAATCGTCCAGCCGCCCTGCCAACCCGACAGCGCATCCCCTGTTTCGGTGCCGTCCGCGGTCCAGACCGTGAAGATATTGCCGGGAATCGAAAGCAGATAATCCCAGATGCCGACAAACAGGGTGGACAGGCCAAAGACGGTTGACCCGAAAATCAGGAAGAAGGTCAAGACAAAGAAGCTGAGACCCATATTGATGTTGGACAACCACTTGATGCCCTTGCCGACGCCTGAAAGCGCAGACAGTGTCGAGGCCCCCATTATGACGATCAGTGCAAAGATGATGCCCATGGTTGACGATGATTTGCTGCCGTCCGCGGCAAAATCAAACAGCCAGTCACCGAAGCCGATTCTGGACAGGCCCGAGATGAATTGCTCAACCCCAAAGCCAAGCGTCTGTGCCACGCCGAGAACCGTGGCCACAACCGCCACAACGTCGATTGCATGGCCCAACGGGCCCGAAAGCGCCTTGCCAAAAATCGGAGTCAGCGCGGAGCGGATCGTGAGCGGTAGACCTCGACGGTAGGAGAAGTACCCCAACGCCAAACCGACAATGGCATAGGATGCCCATGCCGCCAGACCCCAATGGGTGAAGGACCAGATATAGGCGTCACGGACATTGCCCGCAGTGCTGCCTTCCGTCAGCCCCATGATGGTGCTTGGGTTCTTGGCAAAATGGTACATCGGTTCGGCGGTGGCGAATGTCAGCATTCCAATTCCGATCCCGGCACCGAACATCATGGAAAACCAAGAGAAGTTCGAAAACTCCGGACGGTCGTCGTCATGCCCCAATCGCATGGCTCCCGCCGCTGGCCAAAGCGCAAGGGCAAAACACAAGATCACGAAGAAGGCCATCACATAGACGTACCAATAGTTGAACGTCGCCAGGATGACGCTGTTCATGGCTCCGAGAACCGACGCGGCCTGATCTGGAAACGCGATGGCCCACAGAATCAAGGCTCCGACCAGAATCTTGGCCGTAATCGCGACGTCTTTCGTAAACCCTCGATAGAATCCGGATTCTGCAACCCTGATAGGCAGAAATGTAACTGGTGGTTTTAATGGCATTTTTCCCCCTCCTAGGCAGCCCCGGAAAAGGACCACCTGTCAATTTTGCACCAAGTATGGTTGTCACCGGATTTGGCGCGAACGTTCAGGCTGAACGAAAATTGCTGTGGGTCAATCAAAAATCAGAAAAAAGCCGCCTTTTCCCAGTCAAACCTCAATAAACTGGATGTCAATCCAATGATTTTGACGATAGATCGGACGATTTTCATAGATTTACACACCCGGACATCGACGGCCGCAACCCATCTCCATTGCGAAAATCATATGATCGCCAATTCACAACCAGGGAGATAGTTGTCGGCTGGTGTTTGGTACGATGACAGTCGAAAACCCCGACAGGCTTCGCGTTCTGGTCACGGGTTTTCAGTGGCGTCCAACCCTTTTGAGTTACGGCAGGAAAGCCGGTGCGGGCATTACAAGCCCGGCAGCCAGAGCGCGATTTTCGGAAACAGCACCAGGAGCCCCACCAGAAGCAGCGAGCACCCCATGAACGGAAACGCCGAGAGATAGATCTCGCGCATCGTCGTATCCGGGGGCGCCACGCCCTTCATCACGAACAGCAAGAGCCCGAAGGGTGGCGTCGTGAAGCTGATTTCCAGCGCCAGCAGCATCACCAGGCCAAACCAGATCGGATCGAAACCCAGGCTTGTCGCCAACGGGAAAAAGATCGGCACGGTCAACAGCATCATCGAGATCTGCTCCATGAACATGCCGAGCAGCAACAGCACGCCGAACATGACCATCAGCATAATGACCGGATCAAGTTCGTAACCGGTCGCCCAGCGGATCAGGCCGCTTGAAGCGCCGGAGAAGGCCAGCAGCTGGCTGAAGGTCGCAGAACCGAAGACAATCAGATAGGCCATCAAGGTCACGCGCATTGCCCCGACGATCGACTTCTTGATCGACTCCCATGTCAGGCAGCGGAAGACCACGGCGAGAACGATCACTCCGAGTGCCCCGAAGGCGGCTGCTTCAGACGGCGTGACGATGCCGCCCACCATCATGAAGACGATGACCACCATCACCGAGAGCATCGGGACCACGTCCCGGACCAGCAGTGTCAGTTTTTCTCCAAGGGAAATCGGCTCGACGTCGTAGGCCGGGGCTGCTTCGGGGTCGAGTCGGCACTGCAGCCAGATCGTGCCGATGTAGAACACCGACAGGATCAGTCCGGGGATGATGCCGGCAATCAGCAATGCGCCGACATCAATGCGGGCAAGGGTAGCCAGCAGCACCGCGAGCGCCGATGGCGGAATAATGATCGCGAGCCCGCCGGTTCCCAGGATCGGGCCGATCGACATGTACTTCTTGTAGCCGCGCTTGGTCATCTCCGGCACCATCAGGCTGCCGAGCAGCGCCGTCGATCCCATGGAGGACCCCGACAATGTCGAGAACCCAGTCCCGCCGAGCACGGTGACGTAACTCAGCCGTCCGGGCAGCCGCCCCAGCAGCTGGTCGATGGCATTGAACATCCGCGCCCCGAGCCCGGTATGGAAGAAGATCTCTCCCATCAGAAGAAACAGCGGGATCGGCACCAGCGCAAAGCTCGTCAGTGACCCCAGGCCGTTGTTGAGCAGGACGGAGATACCCTTTTCACCGCCCATGAAGATCCAGGCGCCAATGATGTTGGCAGCCAGAAAAGCCAGAGCCACCGGCATGCCGATCGCCATCAATGCAAGGATCGATCCCAGCAGAATCGTCAGTGCCCAATACCATTCCATCATTCGTGGATCCCCGCTTCACCCGAATGCATCAACTCGCGCCCGAACACGAAGCGCGAAAACTCGACCGCCATCAGGCCAAAGCAGACCGGAAAGCTGATCGTTAGGAGCCAGCGGGGGAAATAGTAGGCGCGGACGTCATAGTCATTGCGTGCCAGATTGGTGTGAACCAGCTCCACGCCCTTCCAGGCAAGAACCAGGCACACCAGAACACAAAGAGCTGCGACAAGGCGGCTGATGATCCGCCGCGCGGCGGGTCGCAGGCCCGCCGTGACCAGTTCGATATGGACATGGCCCTTGACCCGCACCAGCCACGGCGCACCGAGCATCGTCATGTACAAAAGTGCGTATTCAGACGATGTGAACAGCCAGGCAAAGGGCTGAATGCCGAGGTTTCGCATGAAAACCGACACCACGACCGATACCATCAGCCAGACAAGCATGGCGCCTGATATGAAAGCCATTGCGAAGAGGAAGGCGTTGTAGAGGCGGGTGACCTGCTGCATGACGTTACCGGGTTCGAAGGGATAAATGGGCCGCCCCGGAAACGGGGCGGCCCTGAATGCATTATTGGTCGAGTGCCGGATCGTAGAACTTGCCGATCAGCGCGTCATACTGGCCGTCACCGCTCGGGTGCTCCGCCATCAGACCCTTCATGCGTGCCCAGGTCTTTTCGCGGGCTGCATTGAGATAGTTGGCCTTGGCTTCACCTTCGAGCGAAACCACCATCATGCCGCCAGCTTCCAGTGCTGCGAAATCGGCGTCACGCTTTTCCTTGAGTTCGGCAACGCTTTCGGCCTCGTGGGCGATCGCGGCGTCCTGAAGGACCTTCTTCGCCTCATCCGACAGGCTGTTCCAGCGGTCGAGATTGACGATCACGCCAAGGTCGGTCGAGAAAAAGCAAGGCTCGATGCGGTAGTTCAGGAACTCGTTCCATTTCAGATCGATAAGACCGATCTGAGTCCAGCCAGTCGCATCCACAACGCCGCGTTCAAGCGCCGAATAGACTTCCGTGGTCGGCAGGTCGATCACCTGTGCGCCAAGATATTCGTTGAAGAACGCGTTGTAGACCGCGTTGCCGCGCAACTTCAGGCCTTCGACCTTGAGATTCCCGTCAGCATCGAACTCCGGTGCATCGCGGGTCCAAAGGTTGTAGCAGACGCCGCTGTCGAACCAGCCGAGATACTTCACGCCCATCTTCTCCTGGTGGATTGCATCGATCATGTCGATGCCGCCATTGGCCCGCGCTTCGACAGCCGTCAGGTTCGAGGCCACCAGCGCATCCTTTTCAGGCACCGCACCGCCGTAGAAGGAACCGGGTGTGTAGACCATGTCGACCACGCCATCGCGCACAGCGTCGGGCTGCTGGAACATGCCGATCGCTTCGGGGCCGCCGCGGACTTCGATCTGGACCACTCCCTTGCCTGCCTCGTTCACCTTGTCGACGAATTTGAGGAAAGACTGGGTGTAGATCAGTGTGGTCGGAAATGCGTGGACCGCGGAAATTGTCTCCTCCGCATAGGCAGCGGTGACCATCAGGCTGCTCGCCAGAAGACCGCCAATCATCATATGCTTCATTTTAGTTCTCCTTCATCGCGGGAAGCTCCCGCCCTGTTGTGGGGGGTGACCCCTTGGTTGTTGCGCGGTTTGTCCGCGTTCAATTATTGGGGCGGCCAGACCCAGGGAGCGGCGGCCTTGCGGCTGTCGCGATAGCTCTTGATGGCCCCTGCCCGCGAAGCGGTCAGATCGATGTCGTCCCAGCCGTTGATCAGCTTCTCACGCCAGATCTCAGGCAAGTCGAATTGGTAGGTCTGGTGGTCAAGGCTGACCATCTGGACATTCAGATCGATGTGGATTGCGGCGGTGCCCGAACCCAGGCGGCTCAGCATCGCCTCGATTGTTTCTTCGGGCAGCACCAGTGGCAAAAGCTGGTTGTTGACCGCATTGCCGCAGAAGATATCTCCAAAGCTTGGCGCGATAACCACCCGAATGCCGAAATCGACAAGCGCATAGACCGCGGCCTCGCGTGATGACCCGGAACCGAAATTGCGCCGCGCGACGAGAACGCTGGCAGCCGGATGCCGGTTGAGTGGAAAATCAGAAATCTGCTCTCCAGCGCCATCGTGGCGCATGTCATGCAAAAGGAAAGAGCCATAGCCCTTGGAACGTGGCACCGACATGAAGCGCGCAGGAATAAGCTGATCCGTGTCGACACTCTCAAAAGGCAAGGCGACCGCCTGCCCTTCATGCGCTGACCAGCCGCTCATGCCCGCCCCTCCAGCAGCGGCCGCACATCGCACAGGGTTCCGGTAACCGCAGCCGCTGCAACCATTGCGGGACTCATCAGGTGCGTGCGTGAACCCTTGCCCTGCCGGCCCTTGAAATTGCGGTTGGTCGATGACGCGCAGCGTTTCCCCGGAGCCACCAGATCACCGTTCATTCCGACGCACATCGAGCAGCCGGAATCCGTCCACTCGAGGCCCGCATCGGTAAAGATTCTGTCAAGTCCCTCCTGCTCCGCCTGCCGCTTGACCAGGCTCGAGCCCGGCGCAACCAATCCCGAAACCCGCGCCCGCCGTCCCTTCAGAACGGCAGCCGCGAGACGCAGATCCTCGATCCGGCCATTGGTACAGGACCCGATGAACACCTGATCCACCGGCGTGCCAGCGAGCGGACGTCCGGCAGCAAGCCCCATATAGTCGAGTGCCTCGCGTGCCCGTTCAGCCCGCGCGCCCTCAAGCCGTGCCGGGTCGGGCAGTGTTGCGGTGATCGGCAGCGCTTCCTCGGGACTGGTGCCCCAGGTCACGGTTGGCGCGATCTCCGCGGCATCAATCGACACTTCATTGTCGAACTGAGCAACGCTGTCGCTCGGCAATTCGCTCCAGGCCTCGACCGCACGATCCCAATCGTGCCCTGCGGGTGCATAAGGCCGCCCTTTGAGATATGTAAATGTAACGTCGTCGGGCGCCACCATGCCAAGCCGCGCGCCACTCTCGATCGAGAGATTGCACAGTGTCATCCGCCCTTCCATGGACAGGCCACGCACCGTGGAACCGGCATATTCGATCGCGTGGCCGCGCCCACCATCCGCGCCAAGATGGGCGATCAGGGCAAGCGCCAGATCCTTTGCGGTGACGGCTGCGCCTAGATGGCCTTCAACACTGACCCGCATTGATTTCGGACGAACCTGCCAGATCGTCTGGGTTGCGAGCACATGGGCGACATCGGTCGCGCCGATGCCAAAGGCCAAAGCGCCCAGCGCGCCATGAGTCGAGGTGTGGCTGTCTCCGCAATTGACCGTCAGGCCCGGTAGGGTCAGCCCCTGCTCTGGCCCAAGCACATGGACAATGCCCTGCTCAGGATCATTGAGGCCGAACAGCCGCACCCCATGTGCCCTTGCATTGTCTTCGAGCGTCGCGATCATCCGCTGGATGTCGCCCTGCGGCAATGATTGCCGGCTGCGGGTTGGCGCGTAATGATCAACCACCGCAAATGTCAGAGCCGGCTCGGCGAGCGTGCCACCGCGGGCGGCAAGCCGGGCAAATGCATGATGAGATCCTTCATGCACCAGATGCCGGTCGACCCACAGAAGCGACGCGCCGTCCGCACGGCGGGTTATTTCGTGCGCGCTCCAGAGCTTTTCGAACAATGTCCGCGACGTCATTCGGCCGCCTCTTGTGTCGCGCCAGGATCAATCACAGGCTCCCAGCGGCGGCTGTCCTCAGACCCGACACGATCAAGCGTCATCTCCAGACGGAAAAGGTCCGGCCGGTAAAGCGCCGACAAATACTCCACACCGCGTCCGTTTGTGTCATGCACCACACGCCGAATCGAAAGCAGCGCCGAACCGATTTCGACGCCGAGCGCTTCGGCAACATCGGGCGCGGCCAGCGTGGCGCTGACCGACTGATGCGCATCGGCCACCTGCACCCCGGAGCGTTCCAAAAGCCGGAACAGCGGCGTCGTGGCGAGGTCTGACTCGGTGTAACTCGCGGCAATTTCTTCAGGAACATGCGTTGTCAGATGCGAAAACGCCTTGCCGTCAATCAAACGGACGCGGATCGCTGTTTGCACTCTGGCGCCTTCAGGCAATGCCATGGCCGACGAGACGATCTGTGACGCAGGGCCATAGGAGAACGACAAAAGCCGCGCTGTGGTGCTCTGCCCCATCTCCACGAGTTGCGGCATCAATGTCGCAAAATCCGCCGTCACCTGTCCCCCGGCATCATCAAAAGCACGTACGGTGGTGCCGGAGCCGGCGCGGCGTTCGATCAACCCATCGGCCTCCAATGCCTCCAAGGCCCGTCGAATGGTGATCCGGCTGACGGAGTGAATTTCCGCCAACTTCTGCTCGCCTGGCAACAGGCTTTTGGCCTGAAAGGTCCCGTTCAGTATCTCGTCGCGCAGCAACAGATACACCCGCCGGGCCTTGCCGCCATCAGGTAATCCCGTGTTTTGCTTCACCGCCACGCACAGACCTCCAAAGCCCGATTTTGTCGCGCAACCGTAACACCGGATTTCAGAAAATCAACAAACCTATCCACATAAAGATCAGAAATTTGCGGTTTCCACATACGAAAATCTGTACTATCAAACATACAGATTATTCATGGAGGTCGCGCTGTGCCTGTCATCGAAGCCCATTTGCTGGAAGGCTACTCGGAAGACGAGCGGCAGCGCCTTGCACGCGCGCTGACAGACGCCGCCTGCCTGGTGATTCCGGCCAATCCGGACGCCGTGACGGTGATGATCCGCGAAGTTCCAAAGGCCAACTACATGCGCGGCGGCAAAACCAGGACGCCTGCCCCTGCCCGATCCGATCCCTGCGACCAGATCCGCGCCTATCTTGCCGCCATGGAAGCACGCAACATCGGCACCGCGCGCTCCATGCTGGCGGAAGGCTTTGTCATGAACTTCCCCGCAGCCCCCGGCCTCAGGACACTTGAAGAGCTGATCGCCTGGGCGAAGCCCCGGTACCGCTTCGTCAAAAAAGCCTACGACAATTTCGAGGCATTCCAGCAAGGCCAGGCCACCATCATCTATGCAACGGGGACGCTCTATGGCGAGTGGCCTGATGGCACTGCCTTTGAGAACATCCGCTTTATCGACCGTTTCGAAATGAGCGATGGCAAGATCACCCGGCAGGACGTCTGGAACGATATGGCTGAAACAAAGGCAAACCTGGCAAGAGCGCACAACTGACATGAGCATAGACCCGATTACCCTGGCTGTTCTGGCCGGACGCATGGAACAGATCGCCGACGAGATGGACGCAACTCTGTTCCGTGCGGCGTTCAACCCGATCATCGCCGAAGCCCATGACGCCAGTCACGGCCTTTACCATGCCGTCACCGGCGACACGCTGGTGCAAGGCAAGTCCGGCCTGCCGATTTTTGTTGGCGTGATGTCCTTTGCGGTCAAGGCGGTGATCGACAAAGTGGCCGAAACCGGCGACCTCGCCGACGGCGACATTTTCATCTTCAACGACGCCCATCTGGGTGGCACGCACCTATCCGATATGCGGCTGGTGCGCCCGTGTTTTCATGACGGAGAGCTGTTTTGCTGGCTGGCCTCGGTCGGCCACTGGCATGATGTGGGTGGCGCAGTACCGGGCAACTACAATCCAGCCGCCACTGACGCCTTTGCAGAGGCTTTTGTGCTTCCACCGGTGCGTCTGGCCCGCGCCGGAGAAATCAACCAGGACATCATCGACATCCTGCTGCGCAACACCCGTCTGCCGCAATCCGCTCAGGGCGATCTGAACGGGCAGCTGGGTGCGCTGGATCTTGGTGTGAAACGGATGGACGAGCTGCTCGCCGAATATGGCCCGGGCACCGTGGGATCCGCTCTCGATGCGCTTGGTGACCGTGCCGAAGCACTGATGCGCTGCGAACTAACCGATCTCCCGGATGGCCGCTGGGAAGCCGTCGACTATCTCGACAATGATGGCATTGTCGATGAGCCGCTTGCCATCCGGGTTGCACTGACCATCGCGGGAGACCGGATGGAGCTCGATTTCGAAGGCTCGGCGCCGCGTTGCGCAGGCCCGGTCAACATTGCCCTGCCAACAGCAGTGGCCACCGCCTATGTGGCCATAAAGCATATCTTTCCCGCCCTTCCGGCCAACGCCGGTGTGATGCGGCCGATCACCGTGAAAATCCCGCAAGGCTCGCTACTTGCCGCAGAGTTCCCTGCCCCCGTCGGCGGCTACACCGAAACCATCCTGCGAATGATCGACGCCATTTTCTCGGCCATGGCCCAGGCTGCGCCCGAGCGGGTTGTCGCCAATGCCTATGGCACCATCAATGCCCTTTCGATTGCCGGCAAACGCAAGAACGGCCAGCCCTGGGTGATGTTCTCCTTCTATGGCGGCGGCCATGGCGGAACACCCGAAGGCGACGGGCTCAATCACGGCAATGCACCGATTTCCACTGCAACGATCCCGCCTATGGAGATCCTCGAAGCCGCCTATCCGGTGATGTTCAAACAATGGGCCTTGCGGCCTGACAGCGCCGGGGCGGGAGCCCAGCGCGGCGGCCTGGGCGCGGTCTACGAGATCGAGGTTCTTGAAGACAACGGCGCCGAAGCGTTCCTTTTCGGCGAGCGCGGCCGCTTCGCCCCGCAAGGCGTCGCCGGCGGCGCTGAGGCCGCAATGAACGTGTTCTCCTACGAGCAGGCCGATGGCTGGCACCATCCGCCGATGGCTTCGAAGATGCGCGGCATTCGCCTCGCAAAGGGCGAGAGTGTCAGACTGGAAACACCCGGCGGCGGCGGTTACGGGCCCCCGTCAAGCCGCAGCCCGGAAAGGATCGCACGCGATGTGGCCCTGGGACTGCTGAGTGAAGACGCTGCAACGCAGCAATATGGCAGTGCATGGAAAGAGGGCCGCTGATGTCCAACGGAACAATGATCGGCGTGGACGTCGGCGGCACATTCACCGACGTCTTCGTGCTCGATGAACAAAGCGGCGAAGCGCGGGTGGCGAAGGTGCCCACCACAAGGCCAGACCAGTCAGGCGGGTTTCTCGACGGCATAAGCCAGCAGGTACCCGATCTTTCGACCGCCGCAGTCGTCGTGCACGGCACCACAGCGGGAACCAACGCCCTGCTTGAACGCAAGGGCGCCAAGATCGGGGTCATCACCACCCAGGGGCTGCGCGACATTCTCGAAATGCGCCGCCGCGACCGGCCGCGCACCTGGGGATTGCGTGGTGACTTCGAGCCCGTCGTCCCGCGCGATCTGCGCCTTGAAGTGCCTGAACGCACCCTTGCCGACGGAACCATCCGGACCGGGGTTGATCTTGAAGCCGTCCGCCATGCAGCCCAGACCCTGCTCGATGAAGGCTGCGTTGCGGTGGCGGTGCTGTTCGCCAATGCTTACGCGAACGCTGAGAACGAAAAACGCGCAGTGGAAGCGGTCCGGGCGATCTGGCCAAACCCGCATGTATCCGCAAGCCACGAAATCCTGCCCGAGATCCGCGAATATGAGCGCTTTTCCACCACCGCGCTCAACGCCTATCTTCAGCCCGAGGTGTCAGGGTACCTGGATCGGCTGGAAACCGCGCTGACGGGTGGCGGGTTTGATGGAGAGTTCATGATCGTGCAATCCAATGGTGGCGTGATGGCGGTCGACACCGCCTGCCGCCTGCCAGTCCGGACAGCACTGTCAGGCCCGGCAGCAGGCGTCATCGCGGCCGCCTATATTGCACAGACCGCAGGCTTTCCCGACGTCATCACCGGCGACATGGGCGGCACCTCTTTCGACGTGTCGTTGATTGCCGGCGGCCAGTCGATGCTCAGTCCGCAAACCTCGATCGACTTCGGTATGGTGGTCCGCACGCCGATGATCGAGATCACCACCATCGGGGCCGGTGGCGGTTCCATCGCCTGGGTCGACAAGGGCGGTATGCTCAACATCGGCCCCGAAAGCGCTGGCTCCAACCCGGGCCCTGTCGCTTATGGCCTTGGCAACACACGACCGACGGTGACCGACGCCAATGTGGTGCTTGGCCGGATCGATCCCGACAACCCCATTGGTGGAAAACTGACACGCCTCGATGTTGAGGCAGCCTCGGCAGCCATTGACGCGCATGTCGGCGAACCGCTCGGACTCTCCACCGTCGAAGCGGCCGATGCCATCCTGCGGGTCGCAAATTCACGCATGGCCGGCGCCATCCGCCTGGTCAGCATCGAACGCGGATTTGACCCCAAACGCTTTGCCTTCATGCCATTTGGCGGTGGCGGTGCATTGCACACAGCCGCCATGATCGATGATGTCGGACTGGCGCGCGCCATCGTGCCCCGCTACCCGGGTGTGACCTCGGCCATGGGCTGTGTCATCGCCGACATGCGCCAGGATTTCGTTCAGACCATTAACGTCCTCTGCGATCATCTCGACGAGGCGGCGTTGGCAGCCTTCCTCGATGACCATGTGACCCGTGGCCATGAGCTGCTCAAGGCGGCGAGGACCCGGTTCGAACGCACCGATATTCTGGTCGAACTCGACATGGCCTATCTCGGCCAGACCCATACGGTTGCGGTTCCCCTGAAGCTTGCCCTGGATGGCAGAAAGCCGATTGCGCCGACGAAGTCTGACATCACCGACGCCTTCGATGAAGCTTACAAGGCAGCCTATGGCCGCCTGCTCAAGAACGGGACAAGGCGGGTGATGAACCTGCGCACATCGGTCATCGGGCGACGACCAAAATTCGATCTGTCGACCCTTGCTCCCAGGACCGGGAGCGTGCAAGGCGCCCACAAGGCGAACCGGCAGGTGTTCTTTGCAAATGAATGGCGGGATACGATGATCTACGACCGGCTCGCCCTGCCCGTTGGCGCTGTGATCGAAGGCCCCGCAATTCTGGAACAGCCCGATACCACAGTGCTGGTCGATCCCGGTCTCAAGGCAACAGTTGATGCCTTTGGCAACACGATTATTGAACGAGTGGAGGGTTAGAACATGGCAGACAGCACCCGTCTGGATCCGGCGCGGACCGCGCTTCTGACGATCGATCTCCAGAACGACTTTCTCCACCCTGATGGTGCCTATGGCCGCGCCAACCAGACAGCGGAGTCGATCACAGCACTGCCGGAACGCATAGTGCCCTTGCGCAACGCACTAAAAGCAAAGGGCGGCACCTATTTCAGCGCCCAATTCACCCTGATTCCCGGACCGGATGGCGAACCCCTGATCGCACCGCATCTCAAGCAGTTGCGGCCGTTTCTTGCCAAGGGCGACTTCGCACCGGGCAATTTTGGCCATGATCTCGTTGATCCGCTGAAGCCGGCGAATTACACGATCGAAAAGGTCGCCTACTCGGCATTTTACCAGACCCGGCTCGAATACATCATGCGGGCGCTAGGCATCGACACCTTGCTGATCGGTGGCATCGTCACCAATGGCGGCGTTGCCAGCACCCTGCGCGACGCCCATCTGCGCAACATCGACACCATTCTTTTGACCGACGGATGCGCAGCCTTCAAGGACGCGGTTCATCAGGCCACGCTGCTGTCGCTGTCATCACTTGGCAGCCAGATGACCTGTGCGCAGGCCACGGCGCTGGTGGAGTGCGCAGCATGAGCCTGAAATCACGCCTTGCCGGATCTGATATCCTTGTCGCTCCGGGCGTCTATGACGGGCTGACCGCAACCCTTGCCCAGCAAGCGGGCTTTGAAGCCCTTTATCTCTCCGGCGCCGCCGTCGCCTACACACGGCTGGGAAGGCCCGATATCGGCCTCACCTCCGTCTCCGAGATGACCGACACCATGATGTTGATCCGTGACCGGGTCGACCTGCCGGTGATCATCGATGCCGACACAGGCTTCGGCAACGCGCTCAACGCGCAGCGCACCATGCGGCTTTATGAGCGGGCGGGCGCCAATGGACTGCAGGTGGAAGACCAGACCTACCCGAAGCGCTGTGGTCATCTGGCGGACAAATCACTGATTTCAAAATCCGAAATGGCCAGCAAAATCGCTGCCATGGCCGATGCGCGGTTGAGCAGCGAGACGCTGATCATCGCCCGCACCGATGCAATCGCCGTGGAGGGCTTCGACGCAGCCATCGACCGAGCGGAAGCCTATCTGGAAGCAGGCGCCGATGTGCTGTTCATCGAAGCGCCACGCTCAGGCACCGAATTGAAACGCGTCGCCGAAACCTTTCGCGGCCGCGTACCGCTGCTTGCAAACATGGTTGAAGGCGGCGCAACCCCGATCCGCAATGCAGGCGATCTCGAGGCGCTTGGCTTCGACATCGTCATCTTCCCGGGCGGCATTGTGCGCGCCTTGGCCCGCGCCGCGCAGGACTACTATGGGTCGCTCAGGACGAACGGATCAAACAGCCCCTTTGCCGACCGGATGTTCGACTTCGACGGACTGAACGGCGTGATCGGAACTGCCGACATGCTGGCACAAGGCCGCCGTTTTGACGGAAACGAAGAGCAATGAGCGACGTCGGGTCCTTACCGGCCTTCGACTTCGAGGTGCAAACCTTGATCGTCGGCGCCGGGGCCGCGGGCCTGACAGCCGCCCTCGCAGCGCATGAAGCCGGACAGCAGGTTCTGGTGATAGAGGCCGATGCTGTTCCCTCCGGCTCCACCGCGTTGTCAGCAGGCCTGATACCGGCGGCCGGAACACGCTTTCAGCAGGCCGCGGGTATCGATGACACTCCAGCGCTCTTTGCCGCCGACATCCAGCGCAAGGCGAAGCTGGAAAACGATCCCGCACTGGTCGCCGCAATGGCGCAGAACGCAGCCCCGGTCGTCGAATGGCTGAGTGAAAGCCATGGATTGCCGTTTTCCCTGGTCACCGATTTCGATTATCCCGGTCACGCGCGGCGGCGCATGCATGGCCTGCCGTCGCGCTCTGGCCGGGAACTGATTGACCGGCTGCGTCAGGCCGCTGAAAATGCCGGGATCGATATCGTGTGCAACCGAAGGGCCACCGCCGTCCATGCCCAAGCGAACCGTGTCACGGGCCTCACCGTGCAAGCGCCTGACGGCGTGGAAACCATTGCCTGCCAACGGCTGATCCTCGCCTGCAACGGCTTTGGCGGAAACCGTGAAATGGTTGCACGTTATATGCCGAAGATCGAAAATGCCGTCTGGTTCGGCCATGATGGCAACCGCGGCGAAGCTGTCGAATGGGCCGAAGCGCTGGGGCTTGAAACCCGCAGCCTCGGAGCATTCCAGGGCCACGGCAATGTCGCCCATCCCCACGGTATCCTGATCACCTGGGCTGTGATCATGGAAGGCGGCATTCAGGTGAACACAAACGGTCAGCGCTTCTGGAACGAGGCGCAAGGCTATTCCGAAGCCGCGCGCGCTGTTCTGGCGCAGCCCGGCGGCGTGGCCTGGGCTGTGTTTGACGCCCGCATCGCAGCAATCGCCCGCCAGTTCGAGGACTTCAAACAGGCCGAGGCTTCAGGCGCGGTCCGCATGGCCGAAGATGTCGCGGCGCTGGCAGAGGCAACCGGACTGCCGCAAGCCAATCTGTGCGCCACTCTTTCCGAGATCCCGCAAGGACAAACCGACAGGTACGGACGCAGATTTGGCGAAACAAGGCTGACGCCGCCCTATGCGGCGGTCAAGGTGACCGGGGCGCTGTTTCACACCCAGGGCGGGATCGCTGTCGATCCGCCAACGGCGCGTGCCCGCCTTTCCGCGGGCGGCCTGATGGAAAATCTCCACGCAACCGGTGGTGCCGCTTGCGGCGTATCGGGCACGGGCGACAGCGGTTACCTGTCGGGCAACGGCCTGCTTTCGGCCGTCACCCTTGGTTGGATCGCGGGCTCCCGGTCCGGTTAGCCAACACCAGCAATGTCAGTAGACACTAACCAAAACCGTGGCCGTCATCTGCCCCATGCCCGCGGATCAGGAGACTGTGGTGCTTGCGACAATCGAATGGGGCAGAACAAACAAATCGTTGGCGGGCTTGATGCCCACACGCAGCCGGCACCCGAAGGTTTCGGAGAGAGCTGCGTCGCTCATGACAGCGTCGGGCGTGCCCGACGCCACGACATTGCCGCTGGCCAGGAGTGTGACACGATCGGCAAACATGGCGGTCAGATTCAGATCATGCATGACCGCAATGACACCACCGCCACGCCGCGCATAATCGGTTGCCAGTTCCATCACGCCGATCTGATGCCTGATGTCGAGGCTCGACACAGGCTCGTCTAGAAACAGCCATCGTGGACCATGCACATTCACCGGCTCCCAGATCTGGCAAAGGACGCGCGCCAATTGCACGCGCTGGCGTTCGCCGCCTGACAGCTCCTGGTAGAACCGCCCGGCAAACCCGGCAAGATCGACGGTTGCCAATGCTTCTGCCACCCGCCGGTCACGGGAAACGCGGTCGACCGGTGCCCCCGCCTTGGCAGAGAGACCGATGCGCACGACTTCGGCCACCGTGAATGGGAAGCTCAGCGTTGTCTCCTGAGCAAGAACCCCACGCTTTGCAGCCATCTGATGGGGCTTCAGTCCGCCAATGTCCTCACCGTTCAGCCGGATCGTTCCTTCATAGGTCAGGTCACCGGACAACGCCTTCAGGAGCGTCGTCTTTCCCGAGCCGTTCGGCCCCGCGATGACGGTCACGCAGCCAGCCTTCGCCTCGAACGAGATGTCGCGAAGGATCGGGTTGCGGCCGTATCGAACGGTCAGATTTTCAGCTTCAATCATGGCTGAACCACTCACAGGTCAAGTATCCCGCGCCGACGCAGCAGGATCCAAAGGAAGAACGGCGCACCGATCGCAGCAGTGACAATGCCGATCGGCAATTCGGCCGGCTGTACAACGGTTCGGCTGATGCAGTCGGCGAGGATCAGAAAAACCGCCCCGAGCAGCCCCGAAGCCGGTATCAGGTAACGGTGGTCCGGACCAATCGAGAGCCTGAGAACATGCGGGACGATGATCCCGACAAAACCGATCCCGCCCGAAACCGCAACGGAAGCTCCCGTGGCAGCTGCAATGGCAAAGATCGCAACGTTCTTCACACGCTGCAGCGGGACACCCATGTGCACAGCCGCAGCTTCCCCGAGAGCAAGCGCGTTCAGCCCGCGTGCCAGATAGAGCGTAAGCAGAAGCGACGGCAACAGGATCGGGATCACGGAAACCACCTTTTCCCATGTCGCGCCGGCCAGCGATCCAAGGCCCCAGAAGGAAATTTCCCGCAATTGCAGATCATCAGCCACAAAGATCAACAGACCGGTCATCGCAAGCGCAAACGCCCCCAGGGCGATACCGGCGAGGAGCATTGTCGCCACCGAAGTGCGGCGCTGCCGGGTGGCAATGGCATAGAGAATGTAGGTTGAGGCAAGGCCACCCAGAAACGCAGCAAACGGCAGAGCGTTGGTGCCCACAAGCTGGGCGTAGGGTGCAAGCACCGTACCGCCCAGCACGATGATTGAGACCGCACCCAGGCTTGCCCCTGCCGACACTCCAACGATTCCCGGATCCGCCAGCGGATTCCGGAACAGTCCCTGCATCACCGCGCCTGAAATGGCCAATGCCGCACCGATCAATGCGCCCATGATCACCCGCGGCAGACGGATATTGGTGATCACCATCTGATCGACCGCTTCCAGCCCCTGGCCGTCATCAAGGCCTGCCCAGATCATCAGAATGCGCAGTGTCGGCGCGTCAAACGCGCCGAACTGCAGGGCAAACCCCATCGTGACAACCAGCAGGACCAGCAGGCCCGCGAGTGCGACCCTGGCCCGCAGGGACCGGTCACCTTCGAGAGAGGGCTGACCGCGTGCAGCGGTCTGCTTGTGATTCAACCGCTGAAGCATGGTCAGTTGCCCGCAGCAGCAGTGTCGCCGTAGAGGATTTCACTCAATTCGTGCGCGGCAGCAGCGGTTCTCGGACCGAAGCCGAGGATGAAAAGACCATCCATTGCCACCACTTTGCCTTCCTTGCCTGCCGGGGTTGCCATGATCGCGGGATGCGCAAGCACGTCCGCGTCACTGGATTGATCACCGCCACCGCGCATCCTCAGGATCAGCTCAGGCGCCGCTTCAATGACGGCTTCATTGGAAACCGGTTTGTAACCATTGACGTCGGCCATGGCATTGACGCCACCCGCAAGGGAAATGATGCCATCGGCATGGGTGTGGCTGCCACCGGCCATCAAACGGCCGCCGGCGGCCGAAAGCAGAAACATCACCTTGCGCTTGTCGGTGATTCCCTCGGCCGCAGCCTGTGCCGCAGCCAGTTCGGCAGCCGTTTTCGCAGCAAGCTCTTCGCCTGCCTCTTCGCGCCCCAAGGCGCTGGCCGTCGCCCGAATCTTCCGGATGATCGAATCATTGTCATAACCATCGGGGATGACCACAACCGGAATCCCTGCCTGCTTGATGACGCTGGCCGCCTCCGGCGGACCAAAGCCTTCAAGCGCAATGATCATGTCGGGATTGACCGACAAGACGCCCTCGGGCGAAAGCTGGCGGATATAGCCAACATCCGGCAGTTCACCCGCAGCGCTCGGAAAGGAACTCGTACTGTCACGCGCAATCAAGCGGTCTTCCTCGCCGAGTGCATAGACGATTTCGGTCAAGGAACCGCCAATGGTGACGATCCGGTTCGGTTCATCGGCGAAGGCAGGCACGGCGCTCGTTCCCGTACCGGCCAGGGCCGCGATCAAGCAACCGCCCAAGAGCAAACGGCGGCGGCCCAGCTTCACGGACGCTCTCATTTATGCAGCCCTCTCGGTTTGGACGCGGGGCAACTGTTCCATGATCATGCGCCATCCATCCCGCTCGTCCTGCCCTTCGACCCGCTTGCCAAAGAACTGAACGATCAGCTCGCCAGCCGCGTCATAGGCTTCAAGCGACGTGACGTGCCCCTTGTCGGTGGGTTTGCGGACGGCCCAGACCTCTTTCACGTGGTCCTGACGCAAATGCAGGTTGAAGCCGGGATCAAGAACATTGAGCCAAGGTCCCATATCCTTGATGGTCTCCACAGGCCCTGAATGGATCTGGATGCAGCCCCGATTGCCAACAAAGCACATGATCGGCAGCTTTTCGTTTGCCGAAAGCCGGAGCATCGATCCAACAGCAGAAGTATCAATCTGCCAGGCGAACTCCTCACCGACACTGCGGACCGCATCAATGCGGTCAATGCCGAGCTTCTTGAGAATAAACACGAACTGGTGGGTGTCCGTCATGCGGCTCCAGCGATCGCGCAATTCGTCGGCTGAGAACTCGGTTTTCGGATCTTTCTCGGAAACCGGCTTGGCTTCGAGCGCCAGCGAGGCCGACTGGTCCTCATGGGCAAAGACGTTGACCAGGTCGCGCCACGCGCCAAGGTCTGTGCTCGGCCGCGAATGGATCTTGTGAACGGCCTCCCCATGGGCATCGAAGAACTGCAGGCTGTGCCGCACGTTATCGCCGTCACGCGTTTCCACCGCGAAAGCATGGACCCAGTGCTTGGCAAACATCCGCATGTCTATGGTTTCACCGAGCATCATGGCCGCATGTTTGCCGGAGTGAAACTTGTCATAAACGCCGATTTTCTCATGCACGGCACTGTCGTTTCGGGTCAGCGCCATGACTTCGCCCAACCCTTCCAGAGCGGTGAAGATCAGGTCAAAATCAACCCGCAAACGGGTCGTGCCTTCGCCACACCAGGCGGCAACATATTCCGCCTCGGTAATGCCGAGAGAGGTTGCCAGGTCGCGTGCACGCATTTTCGGGTTGTCGGCCTGCGCCGCACGAATCGCCGCAGGTTCGAGTGTGTTTGCCATTGCCGAAGCCTCTTACTTGTTGAGAATCAGTTTGCCTTGCCGAGTGATCTTCAGCCGGTAGAACGTCCCCTCATGCACAAGCCCGATCTCGTTCGACGTGCCAAACAGCTGCTTGCTGTCGAAGACCGGTGTCTGAGGTGCAATGGAAGCTTCGATCGCATGTGCGGGAACATGCGCCGGAATATCTGCGCGCGCCTGATCGGGCTGTCTCTTGGTGGTGTTCATGCTGGGATAATCCCTCGTCTCGCTGGGCTGGCGGCATGCTGGCTGGGCGAGGGTTGATGGTCGTTCGTTATATCTTGACAAGAATTATCATGTTTTATATCGAACGCAATAGTGGAGTCAAACTTTCATGAAATTGCGCCCACATCAATAAAGCCAGCAAGCCTCCGGCCAGCCAGCACTCGACGAATTTTCAGAGAGGATAGGTTTATGGATATGGCGAAGCGGAACGGCCCCCATCTGGCCTCGGCGCTGGCACTGATGTTGGCATTCGTTTTTCAACCGGCCGCTGCCGAGGAAACCGCCACGTCTCAAGGCCTGTCGCTCGAACTCAACCGCCTTGAGCAAAACGGCGCGGCTTGCCGTGCCACCCTTGTCGCCAAAAACGGGTTTGAGAACAATCTCGACGAGACCGCCTTCGAACTTGTGATGTTCGACAAGGCTGGTCTGATCAGCCTGATGACCGTGTTTGATTTCGGCGCTTTGCCTGCCGGCAAGACCCGGGTTCAGCGCTTCGACCTGCCGCAAACATCGTGCCCAGATCTGACGCGCATTCTCATCAATGGCGTATCGCGCTGCGCCGGCACTGGCATCGATGTTTCGCGATGCGAGATGAACCTTAGCACCAACAACCGTGCCGGAATTGTATTCGGCCGCTGACCTTTGAAAGGCATTCCCGATGCCCATTAATAGCAACCTGATTGCGCAGATTGGCGCATTTCTCAGTCTCGGCGGCCCCGTCGTTTCAATCCTTATCGTGGTCTCGATCCTGAGCCTCGCTGTGATTCTGTTGAAGTTCTTCCAGTTCGCACGCGCAGGCATTGGCGCGCGCAGCCGCTCAGAACGCGCTGTCGCGTTGTTTGTGTCCGGACGTGTCCGCGAAGCCCATGATTTGGCTGCACTGGGCCGCAATCCGACTGCCGTAATCGTTGCCCAGGCCATCGAACTGGTGATGGCAAAACGGCTGGACAAGCAGGCCATCGAAGAACGGCTCACCCGCATCGCGACAACACGGCTCCACGAGTTGCAGTCAGGCTTCCGCTTCCTGGATTCGGTTGCCCAGCTTGCGCCGCTCATGGGCCTCTTCGGGACCGTGTTGGGCATGATCGAGGCTTTCAAGGATTTGCAATCCGCCGGCGATGCAGTCGATCCGTCGCTGCTGGCCGGAGGCATCTGGGTCGCGCTGCTGACAACCGCCGTGGGGCTGGCCATCGCAATGCCGGTCTCGCTGATCCTCGCATGGTTCGAAACCCGTGTCGAAAGCGAGCGCGTTGCCGTTCAAACACTCACCACAGACATCCTGACGGGCGTCAGCCCGGTCGTGTCTGAAGCCCCCTCAAGGGAGACTGTCGGGGAGCCACAGCTTGCAAGTTGACCTCCCAGTCCGGCGCCAATCCAGGCTCTCGCTCACTCCGCTCATCGACGTCATCTTTCTCCTGCTGCTCTTCTTCATGCTGACCTCTACCTTCTCGCGTTACTCCGAGATCAGCCTGGCAGGCGGCGGCAGCGGAGAGGCAAGCGCGGCGTCACGCCCGGACGTGATCCTCTCTGTGGCTGAAGGCGAACTCAAGCTCAACGGCAACCTGGAGCCACTGGCATCGGTCGCTGACCGACTTGGGGAACTGAAGGACGCCGGAGCGGAGCGTCTGTTGATCATCGTCAGCCCCCATGCCGTGGCTCAGGATTTCGTCTCCGTCATGGCCGAGGTCAATCGCTCAGGAATGCCGGCAACCGTTGCGAGACAACAACGATGATTCGCATCTCGCCCAAGCGAACATCGCGCAAGCCGGAAAACACGATCGCACTGATCAATGTCGTGTTTCTGATGCTGATCTTTTTCCTTGTCGCAGGCACCCTGGCACCATCACCGGACCGCAATGTGGACTTCATCACGCTCGCCGCGAAAGATCCGGCGGCACCACCGGATATGCTTTACATCCGCGCCGATGGAACCCTGACCTGGCGCGGCAATCAACTGCCCATGACAGAACACGTCCAACGCTGGCAAAACCTGCAGAGTACGGAGACGGACCCAGTGCCGTTGCGGATTGCCGCCGACCGCTCCCTGCCCGCGCTCGATCTTCTCGATACGATTGACGAACTTCGCAAAGCTGGCGTCGACCAACTTACCCTGATAGCGGAACGGCTACCTCAATGAGACTGACCCGTAATCAACTCCTGACCACCATCGCGCTCTCGCTGGCAGTCCATGTGGCCGGCGCCGCAGTCTTTATCCCACGCCAGGAACAGATGGCGATTGCCGGCGGTTCGGCGGCAAGTCAGCTCATAATCGGAACCGCCTTCAATGACAGCGTGATGGCAGGAGAAACCGGCGAGGTCATTGAACCGGTTGACGCAACCGATGACGTTCAACCCGTTGCGACGCCGGTTGCTGAGACTTCGACCGTCGAACCCGTTGAGACGGTGGAACCGGTCACCCAAACCGACATTGCCCACACCCCATCGGAGGTTCTTCCGCCAAGTGAGGAAACGCCGGACTTGATGACCACGGCGTCTGCTTTGCAGCCGCTCATGCCTGTGACCGAGGAGCCGGCGCTTGTTGCGTTGCCCCCCGAACCGGTTGCCAGCGAGGCCCCGGCGGAAATCGCTGCTGTTTCCCCGGTCAACGAAATCAAGCCGGCAGAACCGGATATCCCACAACCTGCCAACGTGCCGGTGCCGGTTGCGCGCCCGGAACCACCGGAGACCAGGGTAGCGCAGGTCACGCCGCCCAGACCGGCGCCGAAAAAAACCGAGGAAAAACGCGCTACCGCCAAACCCAAAGCGCGGGGCGACGGCGGCGCGCAGCGGACAACCGCCAGCCGGTCGGCAAGCGGCTCAGCGACAGCCAAACGCAACACCGCCGCCGGCAATGCCGCTGTTTCCAACTACCCGGGAAAGGTCGCTTCCAAGCTGCGCCGGTCGCTGCGGTATCCACGCGAGGCCAAGCGTGAGCGGATAAGAGGGGAAGTCGTCGTGTCTTTCTCCGTCTCGGCCAATGGCGGCGTCAGCCGGGTCCGAATCGCACGAAGCTCCGGTCATTCAATTCTCGACAATGCCGCTAGAGAAGCCGTGCGACGTGCCGCCCCCTTCCCGCGGATCCCCGCCGGTGCCGGCCGTTCGAGCTGGACCTTCTCGGTCCCACTCGGATTCACCCGTTAGACTTCGTCCGCTTGCAGGATCCTGGCCGCGCCTCACACACTTGCCGTTGCGTTGGCGAACCATCATTCGGTGTCGATAAAAACGCTCACACTTGCCGCACGGCCTTCGGCGTCCATCACGGTCAACGTTGAGGCGCCAGCGCCGTCCGGTGTCCAGTTGATGGTCTTTCGGCTGCTAGGGCGTTGCACCGGCGCACCATTGGCAATCAGACGGTATGGGCCTTCTCCACCCTGCAGCTTGATCACCAGCGGCGCAAGACGGCCCGAACCGCGCGCGTTCAATGCGACACGGGCGCCTTGCGGCGGATAAACGATACGGGGCGGTGGGGAAGCGCCCGCGACGGCCACCCCGGTCTCGCCACCAGAGCCAAATTTTCTCAGCGCGAAAGGCAGATCCCCTCGGCCGCGAACCACCAGACCCGGCGGCGGTGACGGGAACGCGACCGGCTTGATCCCGGTGCGCACAAAGGCATCAAACAGAAGTGGTGCCGCTGTGGATATTCCGGACATCCCCGGCACCGGAGCCGCATCCGCCCGCCCCACCCAGACCCCAAGCACGTGACGTCCGTCGAACCCGATCGCCCAGGCATCGCGATAGCCGTAAGAGGTCCCGGTCTTGTAGGAGATCGCAAGTCTCGGCGAATTCTGTGGCGCATCCACACCGGCCAGAATATCGGCAACCCGCCAGCTTGCCTGGCGGTCGAGAACCGGGTGCTCGAGCCGCAGCAACGGTTCGTCACCGTCGCTTCCGGAACCGCCGCTGCCGTCAACAAGGGCCAGCGCTGTACCGCCATTGACGAATGATGTGTAGAGCTGGACCAGATCGCGCAAGCTCACCCCTGCCCCGCCCAGGCCAATGGCAAGACCCGGCGCGCCTCCCGGCGGCAAATCCAGTTCGATGCCGCCGCGCCTGAACCGCGACAGCAGCCGTTGCGGCCCAACCGCTTCAAGCAGCCGGACCGCCGGCACATTGAGCGACATCTGCAATGCCTCAATGAGGCTGACTTCACCCACATAATCGCGGTCGAAATTGCGCGGACGGTAACCGGCAAAATTGGCCGGCGCGTCGTCGATCAAGGTTTGCGGATCGGCAATCGCATCCTCGAACACAAGCCCGTAGATGAACGGTTTGAGTGTCGATCCCGGCGAGCGCACCGCGCGCGTCATGTCGATCGCGCCTGCGCGTGCGGCATCGAGATGCCAGGTCGAACCGACGGAGGCAAGCACCTTTCCGCTTCGCCCATCAGCAAGCACTATGGCAAGCGACAGTTTTGGCCCAAGCCGCGGCGCAGATTCCCGGGCCAGATCCTCCAGTCGGGCCTGCAACGCCCGGTCAAGTGTAAGCATAACTTTACGACTGTCCGGTTGAGCGCCGAGCGCGCGGTCGGCCAGGTGTGCGGCAAGATCGGGCATCGCACGGCGCCCGGTTGAGATGGCCGCCGCCGAGGCCCGCATGATCTCGCTGGACGGAATCAGCCCGGCCGTGCTCATCCGCTCCAGCACCCGGTTGCGTGCCTTTTCGGCAATAGCGCGGTTGCGGTCCGGGCGCCGCGCTTCCGGCGCCTGCGGAAGCGCCACAAGCAAAGCGGATTGCGACAAGGAGAGTTTCTTGGGTTCACGCCCGAACCAGGCGAGACTTGCAGCACGGACCCCTTCGATATTGCCGCCATAGGGCGCGAGAGTGAGATAGAACTCCAGGATCTCCTCCTTGCCCAACCGCCGTTCGATCTGGAGCGCACGCGCCATCTGCCGGAGTTTTGCCGGCAGCGACCGCTTGGCACGCGGTTCGATCAGCCGCGCCACCTGCATGGTGATCGTCGAGCCGCCAGAGACAATCCGCCCGCCATTGCCAATGAACTGGGCGCCGGCCCGCAGCATTGCCAGCGGATCGACGCCAACATGGCTGAAAAAGCGCCGGTCCTCATAGGCAATCAGCATCTTGATGTAATCCGGATCGACTTCCTCAAGATCAACCGGCAGCCGCCAATACCCGTCCCGCGTGGTAAAGGCGCGCAACAACTCGCCGTCCCGGTCCACCACCTCGCGCGACATCTCCCGTGCAGCATCGAGCGGTGGCGGATAGGCCCGATCTGCCTGGTCCAGGCCCCAAAGCGCCAAACCACACAGCAGCAGCAAGACCGCGCCAGACAATGCGGCCCGTGCCGCAATTCGCTTCACAGCTTTGGCGCGAACGCGGATCATGGCGCGCCCAGCACCTCCAGCACGCCCGTCGCAGTACGCGCGGCAAGTTCAGGCCGGTACATGTCCTCAACCACGGCTGCCGGTTGGGCATAGATACCGGGCGTGACCGCCCGCACCACATAGGCCGCGCGGAATGCCCGGTCGGAGGACGCCCGCCGGTCAAAGGCTGCCATGAAGCGGTCGCTTCTAAACTCCGCATGGCTCGCCGAAACGCCCCCGAGCCAGGGCAAATTGCCAAGCTCGGCGCTGCCCACAAGCCGCGGATTGTCGATCACGAAGCCGGCTGGCAGAAGGTCCGTGACTACCACCCGCGATGTCCAGGCATTGATCTCGCGCATATCCAGCACCACGAGATAGCGTTCATTCTGCCGCGCCTGGGCAATAGATGCAGGCTGGCCATCCAGCGTGTAATAGCTGCGGTTGATCTCAAACCCGGTGCCTCCGGCGCTCAATGGCTGCGCCGGTGCGGCGATGGTGGTCACCACCGCGTCAACCGGGTCTGCGCCCTGATTGACGATGGTCAACGGATCGGCGGCGATCTCCTCACCGCTTCTGCGGGCCTCGTAGGCTCCCGCATAGGTCTGGCCGTTGATGTTAACGCTGATAGAGCGATTGCCCGCGGCCACGGCACGCGCGGCGAGCACCATCCAGGCGTTTTCCTGAGTGCTGGTGGATTGGCGTCCGGATCGCGCGTCACTGACGAAGCGGATCAGCTCAGGCACGATCCCGGGCGTGGGAGTGGATTCCGCCGCCAAAGCCAGCATCGCCGCGCCATCACGCAGGTTCGAGCCGTAATCGTCACGCCCGCCCACCAGGCCGGCGGTCGAACGGGCGTGCGCGAAGGCTGAGCGAAAACTCTCATTGGCCCTTTGCTGGTCCCCGTAGAGCGAAAGCGCAGCACCGATCTGGGCCCGTGCCAACGGTTGCGCAAAAGCATCGATCTGACTGTCCGAGTAATAGCGCAAATCAGTGGCGGCCGCCTTGCGGTTGCGTGCCAGCACATAGAGCGCATAGGCGATGCCACTGCCCTCAGAACTCACATCCGTGACATAGGAGAGCGTGTTCGACAGATTGTCGAGCGCCAGCCTGCTGGCCACCAGCGGCACCGAAAATCCCTTCTCCTGCGCACGCGTCAGAAAGTCGGTGACATAGGCATCAAGCCAGAGATCACCCGACCCCGGCCCCCAGAGGCCGAAACTTCCCGAAGCTGCCTGATAGCCAACAAGCCTTGCGATCGCGGCGTTGATCCGCTCGCGCATCGCGTCAGCATCATCTGACCGGTCTATCCCGCCCAGATCGCTCAGATACAGAAGCGGAAGCGCCCGGCTCGCGGTCTGCTCAGCGCAGCCATAGGGGTAACGGTCGAGTTCCATCAGCAGAGAGGCCACATCAAACGCCGCGTTGCGGGTCAGACCGACGGTGACCGACGCACCGTCCAGCAGACTCTCGGCAAGCAACTCGCCATCAATGCGCAAGGTTCCGCCATTGGCGGCCAGGCTGATGACGCGCTTGGTCGTCACCGGCATCGCCGCCGGCCGCACATCAATCTGCTCCTGCCGGTCAAGTTCCAGATCATCCGGCCCCGTGAGCGCGATGGTCAGGCTGTCGGCCCCGGTTGAAAGCCCTTCAAGCGGCAGCACCAGGCTGGCGCTGGCGCCGGTCAGAAGTTCAACCGAGCGGCGTGTGTCCACCCCGGGGCTGACACGGCCCGAGGTCGTGAACACCTCAAGCTCGTAGACGCCTGCAGGGCCATCGGTGTTGGCAAGCTCGACAAGCATCTGCGACCGGTCCCCGGGCGCAAGAAACTGCGGCAGGCTTGCGCTGATCACCACCGGATCGCGCACAATCACATCGCGGCTCGCATGTCCCAGGCCCTTGCGGCTCCAGGCCACCGCATTGACACGCACGGTGCCGTTGAACTGCGGCATGTCGAAACGCACCGTGGCCGTTCCATCATCACCGACCTCGACAGGCCCTTCGAAGAAGGCCACCAGCTTCTCGCGCGGCGGAGACCCTTCAGAGCGCATCATCGGTCCATCGCCACCAGTCCGGATCCTCCCCGTAACGCCGGACGAACCATCAATAAGGCGGCCATAGAGATCGCGGATTTCAAGCCCCAGCGCGCGCTGGCCAAAATACCAGTCCTCCGGGTCAGTACTTTGGTGTCGGGTCAGGTTGAGGATGCCGACATCCACGGCCGAGACACTGACAAAGGCTTTTTCACCCGCCGCCAGTCCGGCAATCTGGATCGGAACCTCGAATGTGCCACGTGGGCGGGTCTGTTCGGGCAGATCGAGTGCGACCTGCAATTGCCGTTCGCCCGGATCAACCGCAAGCCATTTGACCCCGATGGCACGCATCGGCATGCGCGATGATTCCACATCCGAAGGACGGTAGAGTGTCGCGGTCACATAGGCGCCCGCTCCCCAATCCTCGGTGATCTCCAGCGGAATGGTGGCGCCGCCCTCACCCACCGTTGCGGTGAGAGTTGTGATCAGGCGTTCCGACCCAACCGTGATCAGGACCTCTCCGGAGAACCGCGGTGAAATCCGCAATTGCGCGGTTTCGCCAACGGAATATTTGTCCTTGTCGAGTGCGATTTCGAGCCCGTCCGGGGTTTCGATCGATTTCGCCTCGACATACCATCCCGCATCAAACAGTACGCTGGTTTCAGCGCCGGCATCGCCAATCAGGTCAAACCGGTAACGGCCCCAGTCGACCTTCGCAGCGAGTGGGATGGCGTCAGCACGCGACAGATCGATTTCGCCATCAGCGATTTCGGTGGTGAAATCAACAACTTCGTAATTCCAGGAATCGCCCTGACGGTACCATTGGTAGTTCCGCTCGATCCGCACCAGCGACCATGAGACACCCGCCATGTCGATGCGCGCGCCATCGGCATCGATGGCGATAACACGGAACGCGGCCTCGCTGCCTTCGGCCACCTGGCCGTCGTCAAATTGCGGATCCACACCGATATGCGGCGCCTCAGAGGCGACAGCAAGGTCCACCGCTCTCTCCACGGCGCGGCCACCACCTTCAGAAGCCCGGACCGTGACCTTTGCGGTCAAAAACTGCGTGGTTGACGGCAGCGCCTCGAGATCCGCCAAAACAACAGCTTCGCCTGCCTGGTCAAGCAAGGGCAGATTGTCGAGAGCTATCCGGGTGGACTCGAACTCCTCATCTGCAAGGCCAAACTCATAGCCCGGATAGGAATCAAGTGTGCGGCTACGGCCGAGTAGAATCTCACCTTCAGTTCTGAGCCCGCCCGCGGGTGCTCCGTAGAGATAGCGGCCGGTAACGGCAATTTCAGCGGCCTCGCCGGGAGACACCACACCCTCACTCGCATCAAGTTCGATTTCGATCCGGTCCGGCTGGAAATCTTCGACCAGGAATGTCACCTCGGCGATTGCAGGCCGCTTGGGATCCATGTGCAAGGCCGCACGCCATCCGCCCTGCATTGCGTTTTCCGGCAGGTCAATTGCAAGCGCATGGCCGCCAAGCGCAGCGCCGTCCGAGACTATGCGCCGGTCTTCAAAACCGTCGGGACGCTGAAGAATGACGGTCAGCGGCAGATCAGCCAATGCTTCCGTGCGGCCATCGCGCGCAAGCGCATTGAGGAAAACGGTCTCACCGCCGCGGTAAATCCCGCGCTCGGTCCAGGCCATGACATCCACTCCGCCCGGAGACGTACGCCCGGTTACGCCACGATCGGACAGGTCGAACCCGCCGCGCGTGAGATCGAGAAACACGAAATCTCCCTCGGCTCCCTTGGCAAGCAGCGCTGCCGGTGCAAGACCCGCCAACCCGCGGATCAGACCGGGTTGGAACACCGCACGGCCATTGGAATCGGTGATGGCTTCGCCCAGGATTTCATTGTTGCGGGCAAGCAGCGTGAGCGACACATCACCCAGCGGCTTGGCCGAGGCTAGCGAGCGCAAAAACACCGAAAGCCCGTCTTCACCCGCGAACGTGCTCATCCCGATGTCGGAGACCACGAACCATTGCGTGGCACGCGGACCCCAATCCTCGCTCTTGTCCCCCAGCGGCTGCGCGGTAATGACATAGACCCCGGATTGACGCTCGGGCAGTATCGTGTCGACAGGAATGCTGGTCACCACCTCACGGTTTTGTTCCATGGCGATGTCAACCGATCCCTCCCAGACCGGTTCGCCGACATCCTGTTTGATCGTCTCGATCGAATAAGTGTTGAGATCGCGCAAGAAGTCGGACCCGGTGAGAACCTGGGCCAAGGCGCGCTCACCCACACGGTAGAGCTTCAGAACAGCAGAAGGCGCGTTGATGCTGACCAGCGGGATGCCCTGCCTCGACTTTGCCGGCAGCACGAAGTTGGACCCCGTAAAGCGGGCGGAAGGCGATCGATCGCGCACATAAAGCGACAGCTCGACAGGCGCTTCAAGGGACTCGTCAACCGAAGACGGCAGTCCCTGACGCAGCACCACACGGTAACGCTGGCCATGGCTGAGGCCATTGGCGCAAATCTGGCGGGCCTCAGTTTCAATCGCCACGTCATCGGAAGCATCGATGCTGATGAAATCCGAATAATCCTGGCCTCTCACCAGGTCCTCGGAAAACTGGACGCAGACACGCGGCGTCTGGCTTTCGGCGTCAATCGAGGTGTTGATCACCCGAAATCCCTGCCGGGACCGAAGATCGGCATAGGTTGCGCGCAGCGCGGGGATCTCGCGCAACTCAAGGCTGGCGCTATAGGCGGAAAGCGCCGGACGCCAGATCTGTAACCCCTCGAGCGCCATGCCCATAACGGCAAGCGCATCCGCGCGCGTATTTGTTGACCTGGACGTTTGATAGGCATTGATCGCCGCCGACACCGCCGTTGAGCGCATCTGACGCGCCAGATTGGCGTCAGCCGGCTGATACCCTGTCATCACGCGCGCGAGCTCAGCCCAGGTGGCGCTGCGATCAGGATCGGCGGCAGCAGCGATGGCGAAATTGCCGATGGAAACGTCAACGTCACCTGTGGCAATCGTTGCCTCAGCCAGCCGCAAAAGTGCGTTGGCGCCCTGCGCACTGGCCCCGGCGTGGCGCGCAATGATGCGCTCCCGGTAAGCGCGCGCCTGATCAAGCATCGAAGCAGAAAGGAAACTCAGAACCGGTGCAGCTCCGATATCCGGTTCACCGCCCGAAACCACCCGGCCTGCGACAGCACCGGCAAACGGATTGAGGGTGCTGTAGTCGGATTTGAGGAAACACCAGCCGGCACTTGTGTTGTAGGTAAACGCCCTGCACTGGCTGTCGGCGACACATGCGACCTTGCACTGATCAAGGGAAACATCGCGTTCGGTTCGCAAATCGAAACCGTAATAGTCCGCGTCTTGGGTTATCTCAATCCGTCGCTGGTTGTCCTGGGCAATCGCGTGGCCTGCAAAACCAAGAGCGCAAACAGCGAAAATAACTAAGCGAAACAAGGACATGAAATACCTCCTTCACCCGAGCCGTCAGGTGCAACCAAAACAGATCCGCGCCTCCCAACACCAAACCGGAACCAGATGGTGGATGACCAGTTCACCCCAAGAGTAGGACTGGATTGTGGCCCCGGGCAAGGAAATAGTCGTGAAGCAGCCAACCTGCCGATGAGATCAAACACGCACCATCATATTGCATCGCACAAGTGAAATGAGCTAAAAGAAATCTCAATGGACTGCGCTGCTCGGCCTCGTCCTTCACGACCAGTCAGAAAATTGCTACAAAACGATACTTGGTTGGGATGCGAGTCTGCCTGTTTTGCCTTCGCGCGCTATAACCACGATAATCTAGACGAGTGAACGATAATCATGACGCTCCCCAAAATTAATCCAGACATGAATGAAGAGGAATTCAACGTTCTTCTCGGCCAGGCCCGCAAGGCCAGCGAGTTGCTCAAGGCGTTGAGCCATGAAACCCGTTTGATGATCCTCTGCATCCTTTCAGAGGGTGAGAAGTCGGTCTCCGAACTCGAGGATATCCTGTCGATGCCGCAAGCGGCGGTATCACAGCAGCTGGCCCGTCTGCGCCTTGACGGTCTGGTCGACACCCGCCGTGAAGGCCGGATGATCTATTATTCGATCATGAATGCGGAAGTCTCTTCCGTGATTGGCACGCTCTATACGTTGTTCTGCGCCCCGGTGCGCAATCCCTCAAGCGACTGACTGAAGCAGCCGAAGTCCCGGCTGCGATGCCCGTCTGCGCAAACAGTATCCAAAGCTCAACATAACAAGCCGTTCAAGCCTGCTGAAGCAGGCTCGAGGACGCATCGTCCAAATTCAGGCCATCGGGATTGTCAGGCGACCGCCCGTGCCAGCGCACATTGCGACCACAGCTCATTGAGCGCACCTGCCAGATGCTGGATATCGGCATCACTGTGCATCGGGGTCGGCGTGATTCTCAGACGTTCGGTTTTCACCGGAACGGTCGGATAGTTGATTGGCTGAACATAGATGCCGTGATTGTCCATCAGCACATCCGATATCCACTTGCACTTGGCCGCATTGCCAACCATCACCGGAACAATATGGCTCGGATTGGGCATGTGCGGAATGCCGCGCGCATCAAGCGCGGCACGCACCTTCGCAACCGCATCCTGATGACGCCGGCGCTCAAGCTGACTGGCCTTGAGATGCCGGATCGAGGCGGCCGCACCTGCTGCCAGCGCCGGCGGAAGAGCCGTTGTGAAGATGAAACCCGAGGCAAAGCTGCGCACAAAATCGCAAAGCGCACGCGAGCCGGTGATGTAACCGCCCATCACGCCAAACGCCTTGCCAAGCGTGCCCTCGACCACCGTCAGACGGTTCATGATGCCTTCGCGTTCGGCGATTCCGCCACCGCGCGCACCATACATTCCTACCGCATGAACTTCATCCAGGTAGGTCATGGCGCCAAATTCGTCCGCAACATCGCAAAGAGCTGCGATCGGGGCCACATCGCCATCCATGGAATAGACGCTCTCGAACGCCACCATCTTTGGCGCTGACGGATCATCCAGCGCCATGAGACGGCGCAAATCTTCAGGATCATTGTGCTTGAAGACACGCTTTTCGCAGCGCGAGTGTCTGATTCCCTCGATCATCGAGGCATGATTGAGCGCATCGGAATAGACGATCATTCCGGGGATCTTGCCCGCCAGCGTGCCAAGCGCGGCCCAATTCGACACGTATCCGGATGTGAAGATCAGCGCGTCTTCCTTGCCGTGAAGATCCGCAAGCTCCCGTTCGAGCAGCACATGGTAGTGATTGGTGCCGGAAATATTCCGGGTCCCGCCTGCGCCTGCGCCGCAGCGCTCGATGGCTTCCTTCATTGCACCGGTCACCAGCGGATTCTGGCCCATTCCAAGGTAATCGTTTGAGCACCAGACCGTAACGTCCTGAGTGGAACCATCAGGCCGATACCGCGTGGCCCGTGGGAATCCCCCAGCATGCCGTTCAATATCGGCAAACACACGATAGTTTCCCGCCTCGTGAAGGCCGCCAAGCTTGTCCTCGAAGAACGCCTCAAAATTCATAGCAAATACCCTATGTGTCCCCAGCAACATGCGAAACATCAAAGCTCGCGTCAACCCGAAAAAACGGATTCTCAAGCCTCACAGGCTCAATCGCATGACTATAGACCCTGTATCCTTGTTCTAGATCAATTCGCTGAACGACTATTTAAACTATACGACCGGGATTCCAACCGTTCAACGAACCGTCAGGCTGCGACAAATTCACAGATAGGTGGAACGCTCCAGCGGCGTGATTTCATTGTCGAAAGCTTTCAACTCCTCGCGCTTGATCTCGGCAAAGATGCGCCGCAGTTCAGGGCCGAACAGCCGCCGGATAAAATCCGAACGTTCGAAATCCTCGATCGCATCATCCATGTCGTCCGAGAGTTGAGGCAGCGGCACATTGTAGGCGTTGCCTTCCACCGGCGGCGGTGGCGCCATCGCCGCCTCCATTCCCTCGAGCATGCCCCCCAGAACACCCGCAAGCACGAAATAGGGGTTGGCATCAGCACCCGACATGCGATGTTCCAGACGCCTTGCCTTCTCGTCAGAGGCAGGCACCCGGACCACGACCGAACGGTTGTTGCGTCCCCACGCAATCCGTGTCGGCGCATAGGAACCTGCCTGCAGGCGCCGGTAGCCGTTAAATCCTGGAATATAGAGAAGCAGTGTGTCCTTGAGCGTTGCCAGCAGCCCTGCAGCCGAATGTTGCAGCCGCTGGTCACCATCTTCGCCCGCGAAGATATTGTCGCCATTGGCGTCAATGATGCTTGCATGCACATGCATTCCATTGCCCGGCCATTCCAGGAAGGGCTTAGCCATGAAGGTGGCGCGCAGTCCGTGCTTGTGCGCGCATTCGGCGATCAGGCGCCGCAACAGCACAGTGTCATCTGCAGCCGCCATGGCATCATCGCGGTGTTTGAGATTGACCTCGAACTGGCCCGGCGCAGCCTCCTTGATGATGGTATCAATCGGCAGGCCCTGATCAATCGCTGCGGAACGGATCTCGGCAAACAGGTCGCTCTGGCCTCGCAGTTCCGAGAGCGAATACATCTGTTGCTGGTCCGGGCCAGGGCCCTGATCCTTGCCCATCCGGCCGGAGCGCTGAAACACCGCCGGGTCGACAAGGTAGAATTCAAGTTCAAACGCGGTAACCGGCCTCAATCCCTTTGCGGTAAACCGGTCGACCACACGCTGCAACGCATTGCGCGGATCGATTTCGCAGGGTTCACCCGTTTCGGTGTACATCGACATCAGCACCTGCGCCGAAGGACGGGGCGACCAGGGCGCGCGGTTGATGCGGCCCGGGATCGCGCGGCAATAGCCGTCGGTATCGCCGGTCTCGATATGAATGCCGGTGGATTCGACCTCCCTGCCCCAGATGTCGAGCCCGAAGATCGACAACGGCATATTGATCCCCGGATAGGCGATTTTTGCCAGCGCTTCCGTCGGACCCCATTTGCCACGCATGACACCATTGATGTCCGGGATCAGAAACTCTACCGATTCGAGTTCCGGGTTTCCGGCCAGAAACTGTTCTGCCTCTTCGTTGGTTGGAAGTTCGGGTTTAATGCTCTCGTTCGTGGCGCTCTCGCGCATCGTATCACCCATGTCCCTTCAGGACTCTCAATTGCCTCTGGGGCATCGCTTGCTGCGCTTGTCCGCGCGTTAAATCTGTGCACACAGTCATTTCAGGGTCAAACACATTTGCGACTGACCCTGCCAACAAACCAATCAGGAAAAAACCAATGCGCGTCAATGTGTCATCTCATGATCTCAAGGTTTTGGATCACAAGCACCACCTCCATCCCTTCACGGATCATGGTGCGTTGGGCGTTGATGAAAGACGGGTTATCACACGCGCGGACGGAGTCTGGCTTTGGGATTCCGATGGCAATCGTCTCCTCGACGGGATGGCGGGGCTATGGTGCGTCAATGTCGGCCATGGCCGACAGGAGATCGGCGAAGCAGTCCGCGCCCAGATGAGCGAACTCTCCTACTACAACACCTTTTTCAAGACGACCCACCCGCCGGTGATCGAACTTTCTGAAATGATTGCGGATCTGGCACCCGATCACATGAACATGGTGTTTTACGGCGGCTCGGGATCCGATGCCAACGACACCATTTTCCGCCTGGTTCGATACTACTGGGATCTGATGGGCAAGCCTGAAAAGAAGACCATCATAGCCCGCAAGAACGCCTATCACGGCTCCACGGTCGCCGGCGCGTCGCTGGGCGGCATGGGCGGGATGCATGAGCAGGGTGATCTTCCAATTTCCGGCATCCATCACATCGCCCAGCCCTACTGGTTCGGGGAAGGCATGCAGTCTGGCATGAGCGAAGATGAATTCGGGATCTGGGCCGCACGCGAACTTGCGCGCGCCATTGACGAGATCGGCGAAGACAAGATCGGCGCCTTCATTGCCGAGCCGATCCAGGGGGCCGGCGGCGTCATCATTCCGCCCACGACCTATTGGCCGGAAGTCAGCCGGATCCTGGAGGAACGCGACATCTTGTTTGTTTCCGACGAAGTCATTTGCGGTTTCGGCCGCACCGGCGAGTGGTTCGGTGCCGACACCTACGGCACCAAACCCGACCTGATGGCAATCGCCAAGGGCATGACGTCAGGCTATCTGCCGATGGGCGGGGTGATCGTGTCTGACCGGGTGGCCGATGTGCTGCACGAAAAGGGCGGAGAATTTTACCACGGCTACACCTATTCCGGTCATCCCGCAGCCTGTGCGGCAGCGATCGCCAATCTCACCATCATGAAACGCGAGAAACTGGTGGACAGCGTCCGTGATCAGATCGGCCCCTATTTCCGCGAGCGTTGGCTTGGCCTTGGCGATCATCCGATGGTCGGCGAAGCACGGATGAAGGGCCTGGTTGGTGCACTTGAACTGATCCCCGACAAGAAAGACCTGATGAAGCGTTTCGGCGATGTCGGCAAGGTCGGCACCATTGCCCGCGATCATTCCTTTGCCAACGGCCTCGTCATGCGCGCAGTGCGCGACAGCCTGATCATCTCGCCACCTCTTACCATCACAGAGGAAGAAACTGACGAGCTGATCGCCCGCGCCCACAAGACCCTTGATGACGCGTGGAGCACCGTTCGCAAGCACGGCCTCGCCTGAAAGCACCCCAGGATTTAACCTTTACACTTAAGCTTAACGCCGGGTTATCAAGCCCGGCATTTCCATTTCCGCTATACATCACTGGTCTCGAAAAGGAGATCAGCATGCGAAACCCGACTTCAAACGACAAGCAGGGCCTGTCTGGCGATCGCAACGGTCTGCTTGACCTGTTGCGCTTTGGCGCAGCCCTGATGCTGGTTCTCTATCATTTTCTTTACCGCGGCGCTGCCGAGGGCGGATACCTCATCGAAGGGTATGGTGCTGCCGGTGATGCCATTTCACTTGGGTATCTCGGGGTCAATCTGTTCTTCATGATCTCCGGCTACGTGATCATATGGTCGGCCTCGGGCCGCGACTGGTACGGCTTCGCAGTCGGCCGCGTAGCGCGGCTCTACCCCGCGCATCTGGTTGCCATGACCATCACCGCGCTTGCGACGGCATGGTGGGCACAGGCGCCGATGACGACGGACTTGGGTCACTGGATCGCCAATCTTACCATGCTTGCACCAATGTTCGGCCAGCCCTTCATGGATGGCGCCTATTGGTCGATCGTAATCGAGATAATCTTCTATGGATGGGTCATGATCGGGCTGTTCACCGGTGTATTGCCGCGCCACACAGATCTGGCGGTGGCCGCCTGGCTTGCCCTGATCTGCCTCAACAACCTGCTGATCGGCTCGCGCCCGGCGGAACTTCTGTTTCTCACCGAATACGGTGCCTACTTCGCCCTGGGTGCGATGGCCTGGCGCCTTACTGGCGAGGGAGTGAGCGCTTTGCGGCTGACACTGGCGGCGGTCGCCTTGGCCATGACCTTTCAAGCCGCCGAAGTGCAGCGGCTTGATCTGCTGGTCCGCATTGGCGAGGCCGGCTCGGCAGCCCAACTGGCGCTTGGCAATCTGGCCATTGTCGCAGTGTTTCTCGGCGCCGTGCTGTTTGGCCGCTTCGTGTCGCCAAAACCATGGGGTCTGGCCTTGGGCGGTATCAGCTATCCGCTTTATCTGATCCACCAGAACGCCGGTTACATCCTGATCAATGTGGCCACGCCGGGTGTCGGAAAGTGGATTGCAGTCGCACTCGCGACCGTTGTCTCACTTGGCGTAAGTTGGTGGATCTACAGTTTTGTCGAACCCCGCGGCCGCAGCATTGTCCGCAGCCTCTTCCACCCGGCTGCACGCTTTCTGCCTCGCACCGGCAGATCCGAGATAGTTCCGGCGGAATAACACCAAAAACGGGCCGGAACGAGAGGGGGGCGGTCCTTGCGGCCGCCCCCGATCCTTCAAATCAATGCTGGACTTGCCTGCCCAGATTACTGCGGCAACTGATCGTCGATGCCCTTGACGTAGAAATTGAGGCCGGCGAGCACGCCATCGTCAGCAACAACGCCGTCAGCCAACCACTCGGATCCGTCCTGCTTCATGATCGGCCCGGTGAAGGGATGAAACTCGCCGGAGGTGATTTTGGCTTCGGTTTCCTCGGCCATGGCTTTCACATCGTCTGGCATGTTGGTGTAAGGCGCCATCACCACATGGCCATTGGCCATATCACCCCAGGTTGCTGCCTGCTCCCATGTGCCTTCGAGCACGGCTTCGACCCGCTCAAGGTAATACGGGCCCCAATCGTCGATGATCGACGTCAGCTGGGTTTCCGGACCGAATGCAATCATGTCTGAAGCCTGACCGAAGGCCATGGCACCGCGCTCCGCAGCCACCTGCATGGGGGCCGTGGAATCGGTGTGCTGGGTGAGAATGTCCGCGCCCTGATCAAGCAGTGCCTTGGCAGCGTCGGCTTCCTTGCCCGGGTCAAACCAGGTGTTGACCCACACAACCTTCATCTTGAAATCTGGATTGATCGACTGCGCGCCGAGCATGAAGGAGTTGATGCCCTGCACAACTTCCGGGATCGGGAACGATGCGATGTAGCCGGCGGTGCCGGTCTTCGACATCTTGCCTGCGATCTGACCGATCACATACCGGCCCTGGAAGAACTTGGAATCGTAAGTTGCGACATTGGGGTGCTCGCGCTTGTAGCCCGTGGCGTGCTCGAACTTCACATCCGGAAAATCCTTGGCAATCTTGTTGGTCGGGTCCATGTAGCCAAAGGAGGTGGTGAAGATGATGTTGCAGCCCGAACGCGCGAAACGTTCGATCGCACGCTCAGCATCAGCGCCTTCAGGCACACTCTCGAGATAGGCGGTTTCCACCTTGTCGCCGAGCTTTTCTTCCACATAAAGGCGCCCCTGGTCGTGCTGGTAGGACCAGCCGAAATCACCAATGGGTCCGACATAGACGAAACAGGCCTTGACCTTGTCCATGCCTGCAGCGCTGGCCGGCACGGCAAAGCCAGCAAGCACGGTGGCCGCAGCGAGGGAAAGAAGAATTTTGTTCATGAGTTGCACCCTGTCTGGTTGGTTGTTGACATTCTGTCCGGCGGTTTTCTTCGCTACCGCTCCGGGACAAAGGATTTGCCGAGGGAAGCCGGCGTGTTGATCAGCGTCATCCTGCGATTCAGCGATATGATTATCAGTACCGCAATCGTGGCGAGATAGGGAAGAGCTGAAAGGAACTGCGAGGGTATTCCAAGCCCAAGCGCCTGGGCGTGAAGCTGCCCGATGGAGACCGCCCCGAACAGATAGGCCCCCGCCAGAACCCGGGTTGGCCGCCATGAGGCAAACACCACCAACGCCAGCGCGATCCAGCCGCGCCCGGCAGTCATGTTCTCCACCCATTGCGGCGTGTAAACCAGCGATAGATGCGCCCCGGCCAGCCCCGCACAGGCACCGCCGAACATCACCGCAAGATAACGCGTGCGCACCACCTTCACGCCCAATGCATGGGCCGAGGAATGATTATCGCCAATGGCGCGGAGCCGCAGACCCGCGCGGCTCTTGAACAGGAACCAGTTCACTCCGATGACCGCCAGGATCGAGACATAGAAAATCGGATCTTGTTTGAACAGGATCGGTCCGATGAACGGGATCTGCGAGAGAGCTGGGATTTCGATCGCCGCAAGCTTCAGACCGGGAAGCCCGATAAAGGCCTCGCCGATCATGCCGGAGAGACCAAGCCCGAGGATTGTCAGGGCAAGCCCGGTGGCGACCTGGTTGGCCACCAGTGTCAGTGTAAGGAAACCGAACAGAAGCGAAAACAGCAATCCGGCGATCAAACCGCTGATTGCGCCGAGCCCTGCCGATCCGGTGATCTGCGCCACGGCAAAGGCTGCAACAGCCCCCATGATCATCATGCCTTCGACGCCGAGATTGAGCACGCCCGAGCGTTCCACAACCAATTCGCCGATGGCTGCCAGGAGCAATGGCGTCGCAGCGGTCATGATGGTGAGGATAATGGCCTGGGTCATATCCATCACGCGGCACTTCCTTTTTGCGCCGCGCCGGTAATGAACCGGATGCGGTAGTGAATCAGCGTGTCGCAACCCAACACGAAGAACAAAAGCAGCCCCTGGAACAGGCGCGTCACCTTGTCGGTGATGCCGATGGAAATCTGCGCCGCCTCGCCGCCAAGATAGGTCAGCGCCAGGATGAGACCGGCGGCGACAATGCCCAGCGGATTGAGGCGCCCAAGAAACGCCACGATAATCGCCGTGAAGCCGTAACCCGGCGAAATTGTCGGGCGCAATTGCCCGATTGCACCGGAAACCTCCGAAATGCCAGCAAGACCTGCAAGCGCGCCGGAGACGATGAAGGCGAAATAGACCATCTTCTTGTCGGAAAAACCGGCAAACCGCCCTGCCCGCGCAGATTCGCCCAGCACGCTGATCTCGAAACCCTTCAGCGTCCGCCGCATGATAAACCACAACACCACAGCCGCAATCAGCGCGAAGGCGAAGCCCCAATGGGTCTTGCCTGTCTCTATGATCCGAGGCAGCACCGCATAATCATGAAAATTCCGGGTTTCGGGAAAATTGAAGCCTTCGGGGTTGCGCCATGGTCCGCGCACTGTCCAGTCGAGCAGCAATTGCGCCACGTATACCAGCATCAGGCTGGTGAGGATCTCGTTGGTGTTGAGCCGGGCCTTCAAGAACGCCGGGATTGCCGCATAGGCCGCACCACCAATCATGCCGAAAACCAGCATCAGCGGCAAAACAAGCGGCGATTGCCAGCCGTGGAACACCACCGGCACAATCGAGCCGGCCATGGCGCCGATGATGAACTGACCCTCAGCACCGATGTTCCAGTTGTTCGATCGGTAGCAGACCGAAAGCCCGACCGCGATCAGGATCAGCGGTGCGGCCTTGATCGCAAGTTCATGCAGTGACCAGACTTCGGTCAGCGGTTCGATAAAGAAGCTGTAGAGCGCCTTGACCGGGTCCTTGCCCAACACCAGAAACAGGATGACACCGGCAATCAGTGTCAGTCCGAGCGCAATGAATGGCGACAGGATTGAGAACAGCGCCGACAGGCCTTCGCGCTTCTTCAGTTCAATGCGCATGGCTGGCCTCCGCATGGGCCTGGCCCTTACCATCATGGAACCCGCCCATCAGCAATCCGATGCGTTCGCGGGTCATGGTTCCGGCCGGTTCCGGTGCCGAAAGCTGCCCCTCATTGATCACAGCGATGCGGCTTGCAATCTCGAAGACCTCGTCGAGATCCTGACTGATCACCACAACCGCAGAGCCACTCTTGGCAAGATCGATCAGGGCCTGGCGGATCCGGCTCGCAGCTCCGGCATCAACGCCCCATGTCGGCTGGTTGACCACCAGCACCACCGGTTGCCGGTCAAGTTCGCGTCCGACGATGAACTTCTGCAGATTCCCGCCCGACAGCGAACCGGCGGCCGGATCGTCGCCGGACTTGCGCACATCCATGTCTTCACAGATGCGTTTCGTCGCCTTGGCCACTGAAGCCGTGTTGATCAACCCCAACGGGCCGCCCGAAAGGAACGCGCGGCGGTCTGATGTGTGGCGCGACAGCACCAGATTGCCCGTCAGGGGCAGGTTGGTGACAGCCGCATGGCCATGCCGTTCCTCAGGCACAAATCCACAGCCCATCAGCCGGCGCTCGGTGATCCCTTTGCGGCCAACAGCTTCTCCCCGGATCCTGATCGCATTGGCATCATCCACGCGCTCTTCACCCGAAAGCACGTCGAACAATTCGCTCTGCCCATTTCCGGCAACTCCGGCGATGGCCACCACTTCGCCGGCGGACACCGACAGGTCTATGTCCTTGAGCGCCACCGCGAAGGGCGAGCGCGCCAGTGCACTCAGCTTGTTGATTTCAATCAGAAGATCACCCGGTTCACCCAGACCTGCGCCGGAAATCTCTGCCACTTCGCCACCGACCATCATCCGCGCCAGCGACGACGGTGTCTCCTGGCGTGGATCGCAGGCGCCGGTGACCTTGCCGTGGCGCAGAACCGTGGCCCGGTCGCAGATGCGTTGCACCTCCTCGAGACGATGGCTGATATAGAGAACCGACCGGCCTTCCGCCTTGAGTTTGGCCAGCGTTTCAAACAGCTTGTCGGCTTCCTGCGGCGTCAGCACCGAGGTCGGCTCGTCAAGAATGATCAATTCAGGATTCTGCAGCAGTGCGCGGACGATTTCGATGCGCTGGCGTTCGCCAACCGACAGATCCGCCACATGGGCGGATGGATCCAGCGGCAATCCATATTCGATCGACAGCCGCCGCGCTTCCTCCGAGATCCGGTCAATCGGCACATTGCCATCAAGCGCGAGCGCGATGTTTTCCGCGACGGTGAGCGCTTCAAACAGCGAAAAATGCTGAAACACCATGCCCACGCCCGTGGCACGCGCTTGGCCCGGACTGCCGATCTTCACCGGCTTGCCCTTCCACAAGATGTCCCCGCCACTGGGGTCAAGAACGCCAAACAGCATCTTGACCAGCGTCGATTTCCCGGCGCCGTTTTCGCCCAGAAGCGCATGAACCTCGCCCGGTGCGATCGCCAGATCGATCGCGTCGCACGCGCGCAGGCTTCCAAAGACCTTGGTCAGCCCCCTTGTTTCAAGCAATGGGCCATCGAGCACAGGCGTTTGCGGCGGCGCCCCGTCGGTCATTTGATTTTCCACGTCACCCCCATGAAGCAAGCCCATTTGCAGCAATGCACAAACATTCGGCTTTCCCGCAGCTTGCTCACAAAACAAGCTTCACCATATCAACTCGAAATTCAAGCGACTTGGCCCGGACCCGGCGGCGGCGGCGGATGTTATCAACGTCAATTATTGTGCATTGCACCCAGTGCATCCTGGCCGGAATTCTCCAGCAATATCAAGAAAGCACAATGCTCATCTTCCGCACAAACCAACGAAAGCGATAGCTTTTCAATATTTTCCAGAGACTGTTTCAAACCCTGCCACAGTCCATGCGTCGTTGCTCAGGGCAACAGAACCGTGGTGCCGGAGGTTTTTCGCCCCTCAAGATCGCTGTGCGCACGTGCCGCCTCGGCCAGCGGGTAACGCTGATTGATCTCGATCTTCACATCACCTTTTGCCACCACGTCAAACAGCGCGCCCGCAGACGCTTCGAGTTCGGCACGGCTGGCGATGTAGGTGAAAAGCGTTGGCCGCGTTGCGTACAGCGAGCCCTTCTGGGAAAGAAGTCCGATGTTGAACGGCTCGATCGGTCCGGATGATTGGCCAAAGCTCGCCCACATGCCGCGCGGCCTTATGCAATCGAGCGAACCGGGAAACGTGTCCTTGCCCACCGAATCATAGACAACGTCGACACCCTTGCTGCCGGTGATGTCCTTGACCCGCGCGACAAAATCGTCCTCACGGTAATTGATCACATGATCATAGCCGTTGGCGCTTGCGAGTTTGGCCTTTTCAGCCGAGCCAACCGTTCCAATGACGGTGGCGCCAAGAGCCTTGGCCCATTGTCCGGCAATCAGGCCAACGCCACCCGCGGCAGCGTGAAACAGGATCGTATCACCTGGCTTCACCTCGAATGTGCGCCTGAGCAGATATTCGGCGGTCATCCCCTTGAGCATCATGCTCGCAGCAACGTCCAGCGCGATTTCGTCAGGCACCTTGACCAGTCGGTCCGCGGCGATCACGCGCTGTTGCGCATAGGCGCCGATCGGCCCGGCATAGGCAACCCGGTCGCCGATCTTAAGCGTGGTCACACCCTCGCCGATCGCTTCAACCACGCCGGCCCCTTCATTTCCCGGCACCAGAGGCATGCCGTTGGGCGCCGGATAGAGCCCGGTCCGAAAATAGACATCGATGAAATTGAGCCCGACAGCCTCCTGACGGATCAGCACTTCGCCGGGGCCGGGCGCACCGGTTGCATGGTCGCGCCATTCAAGAACTTCGGGTCCGCCATGAGTGGAAACAACGATCGCCTTCATGTTCCAAACCTTTCTCTGAAATCACTGTATTTGTTGATCAACCGATGATCGCCGACCCAGATTTGGGAACATCTGCATGATCCCCCCAATCACAAACAAATAGGCTCCCGTCAACATCACCGACCACATAAGCCAGTCCGGACTGTCGAAGTGCAGCAGCAGGGCGTAGCCCGAAAGCACCGACCAGATTCCGAACACGGTCAGATTGAGCGGCCGCAACCGTGCCACACGGACCGGGTGGAGGAAATTGATGGGCAGGAATGTCATGACCACGGCAACCAGAACGATGCCGAAAGCAACCAATTCCGAGGCCTTGATCACGAACAGCGTAAACACCAGCATGTTCCACACCACCGGAAACCCGGAGAAGAAGTTCTCTTCAACCTTCATGCCAGTGTCGGCATAGTAGATTGCACTCGAAACCACGATCAGACCCGCCGCAACAAACGACAATGTCTCCCCGATCATTCCGCTCTGATACAGCGCGAACGCAGGAATCAGCACATAAGTGACGTAATCGATCACATTGTCGAGCATGACGCCCGACCAGTTCGGCAGGACTTCCTTGACATTGAGCTTGCGTGCGATCGGCCCGTCTATGCCGTCGATCAGCAGCGCCAGCCCCAGCCACCACCAAAGATCGACAAACCTGCCCTCAGCCGCCGCAACAAGCGCCAGAAACGCCATGAACGACCCACTGGCCGTGAGTATGTGGACCGAAAACGCCCGTATCTCCGCATAAGGCACGCGGCGGTACTTGAATGGAAGCTTCATGCCGCCAATGCCCTCCTTGGAAAGTTAAATGGCTTTTTTACCGGAACGGCCTGTTTCAGTTCGGTCCGCTCCAGTCGAGCGCGCAGATTTCAGCCGAGCGGCCGGCAAAATTCCAGTTTCGGCCAAAAGCCCGCAATTTGGAACGCTCGGATTTGGCAACGATGATTTCGGGCGCAATCCAGTACTCTGAATTCGAGATCACGGTGTCCTCACCGTTTTTCTTGCCTGGAATCGGTGCGACGATCCCGTCGATGATCTTGGGGATCTTGACGATCCGCTTGTTGCCCTCAACCTCATAGCTGATCGGCTCCTGCTGAACACCGAGAAAATTCCCGACCAGGATAGAAAGCAATGAGGTGGTGCCACCGGCCTTGCCGGTGAATATCTTGGTGAAGGCCTTGGTGGCATAGATCGAGGCGCGCTTGTCGACAAACAGGCCGGCAGTCCAGTTTCCGCGGCTCATATATCCCGGGATCTCCATGATCAGGCCCAGATTCAGCCCCGACAGATCGGTGTCGCCATAAAAGCCATTGTCAATCCGGAAACCCGCCCAGGTCTGGCAATAGCCCTCGGTCGGCGGATGCTGGCCAAGCGAAAGCACGCAAGGGCAAAAGACGGTGCAATTGCATGACAGCACCAGTTCGCCCTTCAAAGCCCATTCAACATCAGCCATTCAAATCTCCCGTTATCAGACCGCTGAACTGAAAATCAGCGCCACTCCCCAAAGCCCCACTATTGCGCCCACGAGGCGACTTGTCACGCGGCCGCTGCCGGTTTTTTCAAGAAACGTAAGCAGCGTCAGCGCCGCCATCCAGATCACATTCATGCTGCCCACTGCAAGCATGATCAGCATCAGTGCCCAGCAACACCCGAGACACCAGAGACCCTGCTCCATCCCCAGTTTGAATACGCCCGAAACGCGCGTCTGCCAACGGGCAAAGAGGGTTGTGAAGGGATTGCGGCACTTGGTCAGACACGCCTCCTTGAGCGCTGAAAACTGGTAGGCACCGGCCAAAATCAAGATCAGCCCCGCAACCATACCCTGAGCCGGACCTGCTGCCCCTGCACCACTGAGCGCGCCGACCAGCAACTGAACCGCCGCAAAAGCCAGTGCCGCCAATGCCCAGACCGCAAGATAACCCCCAGTCAACACCAGCGGGTGCACAACGGGATCGCCGCGGGCAGCCGCGGTGTCGGCAATCTCGGCATAGGTGCGAATCATCGGCGCCGCTGTCGGAAGCATCATCGCCGCCGCCATCGCCAGCCACATGATCAACAATGCTGCAAAAAGCCCCAAACCCGGACTGCCAAGCAACAAGGCGCCGGAGTCAACTGAAAGACACAGATCGGCAATCCTGGCGGCAAAAGAACCGGCATCGACAGGCAGGAACTGAGCAATCAGCGCCATCCCTGGGCCCAACGGCCTTGCCGACCCGGACAATTCAGCCACCGCGCCAGCCATCGAGAACAGGAACCACCAGGCAATACCGGTGGTGACCGCCACCATCGCGAAGACCGGCCAGACAGGGCGGCGCGCCAGCTGAGCCACGGCGCGGCCGGACCGGTCAAGATGATCGAACCGGCCGTCGAGCGGGTCATTGCTGCTGCGTGGCGTTAACATGCGCCAATTCATCCCATGGAGTTGGTAGCAATGGCGATGTAAAGGAGGTTGTGGCGGCGTGGCAATCGCCAATCATGATTTGAAGGGTGAAACAGATGCAGGCTCATTACGACATCGCCGTGGTTGGCGGCGGTCTCGCCGGCACGGTCGCAGCACTTGCGGCAGCCGCTGAAGGCTGGCGGGTCGCATTCATCGCACCCAAGCCGCCTCGCCAGGATGGCCGCACCACGGCATTGCTGTCGGAATCGCTCGATCTGCTCTCCAGCCTCGGCGTCTGGGATATGGTTCGTCCGTCATCTGCGCCGTTGCGCACCATGCGCATTCTCGATGGCACCAGCCGTCTGTTTCGCGCACCCCCGGTATCGTTTCATTCCTCCGAAATCGACCTCGACGCATTCGGATACAACATCCCCAACCAGCCGCTGTTTGACACGCTCCATGCCGCAGCCGCCTCGGAAAGCAGGATCGGCCGTTTCGAAGCATCTCTCACCACCGCCGAAAAGATCGAAGATGAGATTTTGCTGTATCTCGACGATGGAACCGAGATCCGCGCCGCCGCCGCACTGGCCGCCGATGGCCGCAACTCGACCCTGCGCGAAGCGATGGGAATTAGGGTCAAGACATGGTCCTATCCGCAATCGGCGCTTGTGATGAATTTCAGCCATCGTTTTGGCCACGGAGATGTTTCGACCGAGTTTCACACCGAACAAGGCCCATTCACCCAAGTGCCCCTGCCCGGCAACCGCTCGAGCCTGGTCTGGGCCGTCAAGCCTGATCAGGTCGATGACATTCTGGCGCTCCCGCGCAAGCAACTCAACGCGGAAGTCGAACGCCGGATGCAGTCCATCCTCGGCGCGGTCGAGGTTGAAAATGAACCTCAGGCCTGGCCGCTTTCAAGCCTGATTGCCACCCGCTTTGGCGCGGGCCGCACCATGCTGGTCGGCGAGACCGGGCATGCCTTCCCGCCCATCGGCGCACAGGGCCTCAATCTTGGGCTTCGCGATATCCGGCAGGCCATCGACGCACTGCGGGAAGCCGGCGGCCCTGAACAGGCACCGCGCGCAGTGGAAAGCTACAACCGCAAGCGTCGCATTGATGTGACCAGCCGCACTGCAGGCGTCGATCTGCTCAACAGGGCACTGCTGAGTTCGTTTCTGCCGATGCAGGCATTGCGTGCCGGCGGCCTTGTGGCCCTGTCATCGATTCCACCGCTCAGGCTTCTTGCGATGCGCGAAGGCATGACACCGGGATGGCGCAAGAGCGGCCTAAACCAATAGACAACCCTGAAATCACCGGGGGTTCAGCTTGGAAACAGGTCCGGTGGCAAGGTGCCGCTCGTGATCAGCCACAAAAGAGCTGATACGCTTGCAACACTGCTGACGGTTGTCACCAGTACCGTCGCCGATGCCCGCTCGACCCAGGTCGAATATTGCTGGGCGATCACAAACACATTTGTGGCGGTGGGCAATGAAGCCAGAAGCACTGCCGTATAGACCCAGACCGGGTCAAAATCACCGATCAGGCTCAGGCCGAGATACATCAGCACCGGATGGGCGATCAGCTTCATCGGAACAATAAAACCAAGCTCGACCGGCACCCGTTTGAGTGGCCGGAGCGCCAGCGTCACCCCCATGGCAAACAAGGCACACGGCGCTGCGGCCTGCGCCAGATAGTCAATCAGGCGCCCGACCGGAACCGGCGGCTCAAACTGGATCGCGGCGGCTGCCACCCCCACGGCCGTGGCGATGATGAATGGGTGAAAGGCGATCTTGCGCACCACGCTGAGCGCCAACGCGCCCGCGCCGCGGTTGTCACCGCCCGCAAGCGCCATCATCATGGGTGCGATGGTGAAATGCATGATGTTTTCAAAACAGAAGATCAGCGCCACCGGCACCGCTGCCGGTTCGCCAAATGCCAGGATGGCGATCCCCGGTCCCATATAGCCGATATTGCCATAGGCTCCCGCCAGTCCCTGGATCGTCGCGTCGCCGATGCTCGCGCGCCGGATCAGGATGGCAATGGCAAACACCAGCGCAAACACGGTGTAGGTCACCACCATGCTGGTCAGAACATAGTCCCAGCGCGCCAGCTGTTCGATCGGCGTCTGCGACAGCAATTTGAAAAACAGGGCCGGCAGCGACACATATATGATGAAGGTGTTGAGCCAGCCCATCGCTTCATGCGGCTGCCTGGTGATCCGCGCAGCGATGTAGCCGAGCAGGATCAGACCAAAAAAAGGTAACACCAAACCTGCGATTTCAGCCATAATCGAAGCCCATTGGAACGTATCTGCCTCGCCATGGATCCCAACCCGCAGATCTGTTCGGGCTATGTTTGTTCAAGGCCTCCGTCAAGCCCGGACGGTTGAACTTTCCCCGCGGCAACCCACTTTTAGGGTCAAAGGATGAAATGACATGTCGCTAAAAGTTGCCAAGTTCACCATCGGTCAGGTCGTCAAACACCGGATTTTCCCCTTCCGGGGTGTCATCTTTGATGTTGACCCGGTCTACGCCAACACCGAGGAGTGGTGGAACGCCATTCCCGAGAATGTGCGCCCGCGCAAGGATCAACCCTTCTATCATCTGCTCGCGGAAAATGATGACACCGAATATGTGGCCTATGTGTCGGAGCAGAACCTGTTGATCGACGACAGCGAAAATCCGATCCGCCACCCGCAATTGGCCGAGTTCTTCGAAACCCAGATCGACGGCGTCTACATGCCAAAAGAGCGGATCAGTCACTGAGCCTTTGCCGCATCGGTCTTTCAAGCTGACTGGATACTGGAAAAAGAAAACCCGGAAGCGTTGCCGCCCCCGGGTTTTTTAATATGTTCGCCTGATGCTCTCGATCAGTTCTTCTTGGCAGCTGCCTGCGCTTCTTCAAGCTTCTTGCGCGCTTCCTCGGCCTTCTTGGCCATTTCTTCCTGAAGCAGACGCTGGCGTTCCTGGAGCTCGGACTGGGCAATCGGCTCGCCGTCCCAAGCCTGGGTGAAGCCTTCAAGCGAGATCTTCAGCGGGTTCGGCGTGCGCTGGTAGTTGACCGATGTCAGCACCATCTCGCCACCCTTCTTGAAGGAATTGACCATTGCATCGGTGAGCGCTGATTCCGCCACGCAGGTTTCGGGCATGCAGATCTGATACTCGACGCGCTGAGCCTGTCCGCCATCAACCTGCAGATTGATGCCCGGCTGGATCAGCCGCGCGGTCGGCACGGTTACCTGAAGCAGCATGCGGTTGACCTTGCCGGTGATGCTGATCAGGCCGATAGCGGTCAGCAGCTGACCCGTGGGCGCGGTGATGATGTTCTGAACGATGCACACATCATTGTCTTCCTGCTTGGTGCAGGTCTTGTACCAGCCCTGATTGGCACCCTGTGCCGACGCGGTTGCCGGCATGAACGCAGCAGCGAGGCCAGCTGACATGATGGTTGCGAAAACGGTCTTGATGGTTGCGTTCATTGGATATCAACTCTCCTGAAGTGCGCGTCTGGCGCCAAACGGTTCGCGCGGAATTCGCGTCCTTTACCCATAGCTGCGCCTTCTTCACGGAAATTGCGGCGACAGCAAGGCTTACTCCGCTCCCTGTTAACGCGGGATGTTCGCAATATCCAGTCCGGGAATGGCTCGCGCAGCAAAAAAACCGCCCGAATGGTTCTGCAATATGGCCGTATGAGGTCTCCACCTATATCTTCTCACAAGGGAATCGACCCATTCCCCCACCAAGCCGGGCCCGAAGGAACAAAGATGCGACAAAAACTGGTGATGTTGTTTTCACTTTTGGCAAGCCTGCTGGGCGCTGTGGCGGTGGCCCAGGCGGAACCCGTGCACGCAATTGCCATGCATGGCGAACCGGCACTGCCCGCGGATTTCACCCATCTTCCCTACGTCAATCCCGACGCCCCCAAGGGCGGGAAGATCACCTATGGCGTGGTCGGAACATTCGACAGCGTTCGCCCGTTCATCGTAAGGAGCATGCGCACCCATGCCCGCGGTATTGTCGACCCGGAATACGGCAACCTGATATACGAGACATTGATGATGCGCTCGCAGGACGAGCCGTTCACGCTTTACGGATTGCTCGCCGAGAGCGTGGAATGGGATGAGGACCGCAGTTTCATCCAATACAATCTCAATCCGGCTGCGCGCTGGTCGGATGGCAAGCCGGTCACAGCCGACGATATCATCTTCACCATGGAATTGCTCAGGGACAAGGGACGCCCGCCCTTCTCCACCCGTCTCAACCGCGTCGAAAAGATGGAGAAAGTCTCCGATCTTTCGGTGCGCTTCACGTTCAACGAGACATCGAACCGGGAATATCCCTTGATCCTGTCTCTGTCGCCGGTGCTGCCGAAACACGCGACCGACGCCGAGACGTTCGATCAGTCGACACTTGAACCGGGGGTCGGCTCGGGCCCCTATCTGATCAGCGAGATCAAGCCCGGAGAACGGATCACCTACACGCGGCGCGACGATTACTGGGCGAAGGACCTGCCGATCAAGCGCGGCATCGACAATTATGATGAAATCTCGGTCGAGTACTTCCTGTCGGAAACCGCTCAATTCGAAGCCTTCAAAAAGGGTGTTTTCGACGTCTATCCGGATGGCAGTGCCACCAACTGGGCGCGGGGCTATGATTTTCCAGCTGTCGAGAATGGCGAGATCGTTCGCAAGGAATACGACCGGAAAACCCCTTCCGGCATGTACGGCTTTGTCTTCAACACCCGAAGCCCTTTGTTCGAAGATGTCAGGGTCCGCAAGGCGCTTACGCTTCTTTTCGATTTTGAATGGGCAAACCGCAGCCTCTACGACAATGCGTACACCCGCACCCGTTCCTTCTGGGACGGCTCGGAGCTTTCCAGTTACGGCAAACCGGCCGATGCGCGCGAACGCGAAATCCTGACCCCGTTTCCGGACGCCGTTCCTGCCGGCATCATGGAGGGAACCTGGACATTGCCTGTGAGCGACGGATCCGGCCGGGACCGGAAGATCCAGCGCGCGGCGTACACCCTTCTCCAGGAGGCCGGTTACCGGATTGCCGAAGGGCAGCTGGTCGATGCGGATGGAAAGCCCTTCACCTTCGGGCTTATGACTCAGAACGAGGGTCAGGAAAAACTCGCCGTCGCCTATCAGCGTTCGCTCGCAGCTCTCGGCATCGATATGTCGATCCGGACGGTCGACGATGCTCAGTACCAGCAGCGCTCACAGACCTTCGACTACAACATGATCATGAAATCATTCCCGTCGTCTCTGTCGCCTGGTGCCGAGCAAATCAACCGCTGGGGATCCGCGTCGCGGGACCGCCAGGGCTCTTTCAATTTCGCCGGCGCAGCCAGCCCGGCCATTGACGCGGCAATCGATGCGCTTCTCAATGCACGCACGGCGGACGATTTCCGCTCCGCAGTGCGCGCCTATGACCGGGTGCTGCTGGCAGGCTATTATGTCGTGCCAGCATTTCATCTGGGCAAATCCTGGGTGGCTCACCGCAGCCGCATCGCGGAGCCGGAAGGCGATGCACCGCTCTATGGCTATTATCTTCCCGCCTGGTGGGACACCACAGCCGCACGCTGACCACAGGCACCAATACACAAACCGTCCGATCGTGGCGTGAAAGGCAATCCAATGACCTCCACACCGACCCTCACCACAGCACCTGCCCTGACGATCGACGTTGTCTCGGATGTGATGTGCCCATGGTGCTACATCGGCAAGCGCCGGCTTGAAGCAGCACTTGCCGATGTCCGCAAGGAAATGGATGTCGAGGTGCGCTGGCGCCCCTATCAACTTGATTCAACGCTGCCCAAGCAGGGCAAGGACCGGAAGCAGTATCTCGAGGACAAGTTCGGTGGTCCCGAGGGCGCCGAAAAAGCCTATGCCCCGGTTCATGCCGCCGGCGTGGAAGAAAACATCCCTTTTGCCCTCAACGATATCCCGGCGTCCGCCAATACGCTTGATGCCCACCGGGTCATCCGCTGGGCCGGCTCGGAAGGTCTCGTCGCCCAGGACGCGACCGTCGAAGCATTGTTCAAGGCCTATTTCGAAGACGGCAAAAACATTGGTGACGACGAGGTCCTCATCGAAGCCGCAACCGAAGCCGGGCTCGATCGGGAAATTGTGGCGCGGCTGCTTGCAGGCGAAGCCGACAAGGACACCGTCAGCGCCGAAATCGATCAGGCAAGACAGATGGGTGTAACCGGCGTGCCCTGTTTCATCATCGATATGAAATATGCCGTCGTCGGCGCTCAGCCCGCGGAAGCGCTCGCCGACGCCATGCGCAAGGTAGCTCAGGAAAAGCTCAACAACCCCGAAGCTGCGCCGGAGGCAGACAACGACGCCTGAGCGTCGTTCGGCAGCCGTTCTGCCACTCTGAGCACCTGCATTTCACGAACCTCACGTCCGGTTCCCAGAACAAAGCCCCGCTCTTGCGAACGGGGCTATTCCTTTCGGATCGTGCATTGTCTGACGGATCAGCCGACCAGTTCGGCCAGCTGCGTCATCACCACTGCGGCACCGGTCAACCGTTTCTCCGGCGTCGGCAGGTCTCGGATGAACACAACGCTCTGATCGGGTCGGATCTTGGCCATATTGCCCTGGCGGGAGATATGCCCGACCAATGCCGCCGGATCGGGGAACTCCTTGTTGCGGAAATTGACGACCACGCCCTTTGGTCCGGCATCGAGCTTCTCGACATTGGCCTTGCGGCACAGTGCCTTGATGAAGACGATCTTCAACAGGTGCTGAACCTCGATCGGCAACGGCCCGAAGCGGTCGATCATCTCGGCCCCGAACCCGTCAATATCTGTAACATCGGTGATTTCGCCAAGCCTCCGGTAAAGCCCCAGCCTGAGATGCAGATCCGGCACATAGTCCTCGGGGATCATCACCGGCGTGCCGACGGTGATCTGCGGCGACCAGCCGGTGTCGACATGGGCATCTTCGCCGCGCACCTCGGCAACTGCTTCCTCGAGCATGTGCTGGTAGAGCTCAAAGCCGACTTCCTTGATGTGGCCCGACTGTTCCTCGCCGAGCAGGTTTCCCGCGCCGCGAATATCCAGATCATGGCTGGCGAGCTGGAAGCCCGCGCCAAGCGTGTCGAGTGACTGCAGCACCTTGAGGCGCTTGTCCGCCGTTGCGGTCAGCGTCTTGTTGACCGGCAGCGTGAACAACGCGAAAGCACGCACCTTGGAACGGCCGACTCGGCCGCGCAGCTGATAGAGCTGGGCCAGGCCAAACATGTCCGCCCGGTGCACGATCAGTGTGTTGGCGGTGGGCACGTCAAGGCCTGACTCCACGATGGTGGTCGACAGCAGCACATCATACTGCCCGTCATAGAACGCGTTCATGATGTCATCGAGCTCGCCCGCCCCCATCTGCCCATGGGCGATGGCAAACTTGAGCTCGGGCACATCAGACCGCAAAAACGCAGCAACCTCATCAAGATCAGAAACCCGCGGGCAGACATAGAAGCTCTGGCCGCCACGATAATGTTCGCGCATCAGCGTTTCGCGCACTGTGACCGGGTCAAATGGCGAGATGAAGGTCCGCACGGCCATACGGTCGACCGGCGCCGTTGTGATCAGCGAGAGTTCACGCACGCCGGTCATGGCCAGTTGCAGCGTCCGCGGAATCGGCGTCGCCGAGAGCGTGAGCACATGCACGTCGCTCTTCAGTTCCTTCAGCCGTTCCTTGTGCTTGACCCCGAAATGCTGTTCCTCATCGATGATCAGCAGCCCGAGATTTGCAAACTGGATCGACGAGCCAAGCAGCGCATGGGTGCCGACGACAATGTCGGTCTTGCCCGAAGCAAGTTCGGCCTTGGTCAGCGCCAGCTCCTTCGCACCCACCAGGCGGGAGGCTTGCGCGATGCGCACCGGGTAGCCGCGCAGCCGCTCCGTAAACGTCTTGAAGTGCTGCCGCGCCAGCAATGTTGTCGGAACCACCACCGCCACCTGCACGCCGTTCATGGCGGCGATGAATGCCGCACGCAGTGCCACTTCGGTCTTGCCGAACCCAACATCTCCGCATACCAGCCGGTCCATCGGCCGCCCTTCGGCCAGATCACCGCGCACCCGTTCGATCGCAGCCATCTGGTCTTCGGTCTCGTCATAGGGAAAACGCGCCGAAAACTCGTCATAGAGCCCTTCCGGCGCCCCCAGCACGGGGGCCGCGCGCATGTGCCGTTCAGCGGCGATCCGGATCAACCCCTCGGCCATATCCAGCAGCCGCTTCTTGAGCTTTGCCTTGCGCGATTGCCAGGCCACGCCGCCCAGCCGGTCAAGCTGCACTTCGGCGCTGTCCGAACCATAGCGGGTCAGAAGTTCGATGTTTTCCACCGGCAGGAACAGTTTGGCGTCACCTGCATAATGCAATTCAAGACAGGCATGCGGCGCGCCCGCGGCCTCGATGGTACGAAGGCCGATAAACTGGCCGATGCCGTGTTCGGCATGAACCACGTAGCTGCCTTCATCGAGCCCCGAAACTTCCGAGATGTAGTCGGCGCCGCGGCGCTTGCGCTTGGCGCGGCGCACCAGACGGTCACCCAGAACATCCTGTTCGCCGATAACGACCAGATCCCCAATTTCGAAACCGCCTTCAATGGCCAGCACAGCCGCAGCAGCCTCGCCTGGCTTGAGGGTTTCAAGTTCGGCATGGCTGTTGATCCGGCGCACCCTGGCAAGCCCGTGCTCCTCGGTGACCTGGAGCAACCGGTCGAGCGAGCCTTCGGTCCAGGCCGTCACCAGCACCTTGCGGCCAGCGTTGCGCTTGGTTCCGACATGGGCCACCAGCTTGTCGAACAGATTGACCCGCGCACCTTCGGCAGAAGTATCGGCTTCCGCATCCGCGGCCCAGCGCGGGCCGGTGGCTGTGGGCAGATCGATGACCCGCCGGGCGGAATTCTCAGGTTCGTGAAAGGGCGTCAGCCGGATCGCATTGCGCTGGTCAAGTGATGCCTGCAGCTCCGGTGTGTCGAGATAGAGCCGATCCGGCTGGATTGCCTTGTAAGGCGTTGTCTGTACGCCCTTGCCCTTCTCGATGCTTTGGGCTGTCTGCCGGGCCTCGAAATGATCGAGGATCTGCGCCCGGCGCTCGCCTGCCGCTTCCATGAGCATATGATCCCCGGACACACGAAAACCCGCGAGATAATCGAACACCGTTGCCATCTCGTCGTGAAACAGCGGCAACCAGTGTTCCATCCCCGGATAACGACGCCCCTCGCTGATCGCGACATAGAGCGCGTCATCACGGGTCGCAGCACCAAAAGTTTCAAGATAATTGCGGCGAAACCGACTGATGGTCTCCGGCTCGAGCGTCACTTCGCTCATGGCGTTGAGCGAGAATTCCTTCGAAGGTGTCGTGCTGCGCTGTGTTGCCGGATCAAAATTGCGTATGCTTTCAAGCGTGTCGCCAAAGAAATCAAGGCGCACCGGCTCTTCCGCACCCGGCACGAACACATCGAGTATGCCGCCACGCACAGCAAATTCGCCAACTTCACGTACCGTTTCGACGCGCTCGAAGCCCTGCTGCGCCAGCCGCCCCGACAGAGATTCCATCTTCAGCCGGTTGCCCGCCCGCGCCGAAAACCCGAGATCCGACACCACCGCCTTGGGCGGAACCCGCTGCAGCATCGCATTGACCGTTACCAGCACGATCGCCGGATGCGGATTGTCGGCAAAATCTGCAAGTGCGGACAGCGCCGACAGGCGGCGTGCCGAAACATCTGCGCCCGGGGACACCCGGTCGTAGGGCAGGCAATCCCAGCCCGGCAATGTCAGAACCGGAATATCGGGCGCATAGAACGCAAGGTTCTGCTCCAGATCCGCCATCCGCTGCCCGTCGGAAATGATATGGGCCAGCGGGCCGGAGCCGCGGGCAATCTCGGCAAGCGCGAGAGCTTCCATCCCCTGAGGAACGCCAGCAAGTGTCACTGGCGTGTGAGCGCCAGTCACCTGCGAAACCGGAACGACAGTCTTCATGATTTCGGTGCCTGTCCCTTGTCACCGGGTTGATCGGGCTCGAAATCCGGCACATAGGCACGCATCCGCTCAAACACGGCCGTGCGGAAACGCTCGGGCGTTTCCGCTTCCCCCGTTACCCATTTGAGGATGTCTCCGTCATCCTCATCCATCAGAGCTTCGAGCTGATCGAGTTCAGCTTCATCAAGCGTGCCGATCTCAGCGTCTGCAAAGCCACCGATCACCAGATCCATTTCGCGGATACCCCGCCGCCAGGCGCGCACCAGAATGCGGCGGCGTCTGGGGTCAAGGTCTGCACTCGAACGTGTTGTTCCGGTCATGAAAATCCCTTGTCTGTTGGTGCCACTGCATATCCTGCAATTGAGGAATTGTCAGCCTTGCCATCACAGCAAAATTGCCGTTCAACAGAACCAATGCGCCCGCTCGAACTCGATCCGCTGTTTGTCCCTGTCGAAAGCCTGCCCGGCATCGGCCCGAAATCGGCCGAAGCGCTGGCCCGTGTTACCGGCCGGGACGGGCCGGAAGACACCCGTGCACTCGATTTGCTGCTGTTGCCACCGCATTCGATGATCGACCGCACCATGCGCGCAGGCATCACCGAAGCGCCCGAGGGCACGATTGCGACGCTGAAGGTCCGGGTGGACCGCCATCAGCCGTCTCCGCCGGGGCGCAGATCCGTGCCCTACCGGGTCTATGTGCATGACGACACGGGCGAAATGGCCCTCACCTTCTTTCATTCCAAACAGGCCTGGCTCGAAAAGATCCTGCCGGTGGGCGAGACGGTCCTGGTCAGCGGCAAGGTCGAATGGTTCAACGGCCGTCCCTCGATGGTCCATCCCGATCACATCGTCGCCGAGGCAGACGCACACACTCTGCCGCTGATCGAGCCGGTCTATCCTCTGACGGCGGGTCTTTCACCGAAACTTCTCAGGCGATCCATCGAGGCAGCAATCGAATTGATGCCGGTTTTGCCGGAATGGGCAGATCCGCATCTGGTTGCACAAAACGGCTTTCCCGATGTCGCCGACGCGATCCGGCAACTGCATCACCCTGAAAGCGCCATGGATCTGGAGCCACAGACCCCGGCGCGGCGCAGGCTTGCCTATGATGAACTTCTGGCGGGCCAGCTCTCGCTGGCGCTGGTGCGCCAGACCCTGCGCAAACTGCCGGGCTATCCGGTCAATGCCGAGGGACGGGTGCGAAAGGCCGTGCTCGACGCCCTGCCCTTTTCACTAACCGGCAGCCAGACAACAGCCGTGGATGAAATTCTCGCCGACATGGCCGGCTCGGACCGGATGCTCCGGCTGCTTCAGGGCGATGTCGGTTCTGGGAAAACCGCAGTCGCGATGCTGGCCATGGCCGACGCCGTCGAAGCCGGCGGCCAGGCGGTGCTGATGGCGCCAACCGAAATCCTCGCCCGCCAGCATTTTGCCACCATCGAGAAGATGGCCGCAGCAGCAGGCATCGAGGTTGTCGTGCTAACCGCGCGTGCAAAGGGCCGCGAGCGCACTGAACTGCTCGAGCGCATTGCCAGCGGCGAGGCCCAGATCATCGTGGGAACCCATGCGCTGTTTCAGGACTCGGTTGTCTACAACAACCTCACCCTGGCCGTGGTCGACGAGCAGCACCGTTTCGGCGTGCATCAGCGTTTGCGACTGACCGCCAAGGGAACCGCGCCGCACATGCTGGTGATGACCGCGACACCGATCCCGCGAACCCTCGTTCTGGCCGCGTTTGGCGACATGGACGTCTCCAAGCTCACGGAAAAACCCGTAGGCCGGCAACCGATAACAACCGTCACCATTCCCGACGAGCGCCTCGGCGACATCATCGAGCGGCTCCGTGCCGCCTTGCGCGACGGCAAGAAGGCTTACTGGATCTGTCCGCTGGTCGAGGATTCCGACGAGAGCGACCTGATGTCGGTGGAAAGCCGCCATGCAAGCCTTGTCGAGGCCTTTGGCCGGGAGTTCGCGGACCAGATTGCGCTCGTCCATGGCCGGATGAGTTCGGATGACAAGGATCACGCCATGAGCGCCTTCAAGTCCGGCCAGACCCGGCTCCTGGTCGCCACCACCGTGATCGAGGTCGGCGTCGATGTGCCGGACGCCACCATCATGGTGATCGAACATGCCGAGCGGTTCGGGCTGGCACAGCTGCACCAGCTGCGCGGCCGCGTCGGCCGTGGCGAAGGCGCTTCAAGCTGCATCCTGCTCTATCACGGCCCGCTGGGCGAGACCGCCGGCGCGCGCCTGTCGGTGCTGCGCGAAACCGAGGACGGTTTCCGCATCGCCGAGGAAGACCTCAAACTGCGTGGAGAAGGCGAAGTCCTGGGCACCCGTCAATCAGGCATGCCGGGCTTCAGGCTCGCCAATTTGTCGGCCCATGCCGATCTGCTGGAGATCGCCCGTTCCGATGCCCGCAATGTTCTCGAAAGCGATCCCGGGCTCGCCACTCCGCGGGGTGCCGCACTCAGGATGCTGCTCTATCTCATGCGCAGGGACGAGGCGATCCGGTTCCTGCGTGCAGGCTGACCGCGAAAGGCTTCACGCGGGCTCCGTCTTGGACTTGGTTCCCGGCTTCACCGGGAGCTTCTTGGGATAGTCCGGCGAGACCAGACCTGCCGAAATCACCATCTTGGCCGCTTCTTCGACACTCATGTCGAGGATGATGACATCCTTGCGCGGCACGAAAAGCAGGAATCCAGAGGTCGGGTTGGGCGTGGTCGGCAGAAACACCGAAATCGATTCCTCCTCCGGCAAGCGGCTGTCGACTTCACCCTTGGTGTCAGTGGCAATGAAGACGATCGACCACAATCCGACCCGGGGGTACTGGATCAGACCGGCCTGCTTGAAGGAGCTGCTCTGCTCGGCGAGCACCGTCTGGAAGATCTGCTTGAGGCCCTTGTACAGGCTTCGCACCAGAGGCATCCGGTCCAGCAGCGATTCCCCGAATGCGATGATCGACCGGCCGACCAGATTGGCTGTCAGGAATCCGATCATGGTGATCAGGAACAGAGCGGTCAGAAGCCCGAAGCCCGGCACGGCAAACGGAAGATATGTCTCCGGATTGTAGGCTGCGGGGATGTAGGGCTTCACCCAACCGTCAACCCAGCCGATAAAGGTCCAGGTGAGGTATGCCGTGATGGCCAGAGGCGCCACGATGATAAGCCCGGTCAGGAAATAGTTCCGTAAACGCCGGCCTCCACCATGCCCCTTGTGCTTGTCGCTCATCGTCTACCTCGTTCCTGGCGGCCTTGCGAAATGATGCACCGCAACACCAATATAGGAACGGCCTCGCCGCCAAGGCAAGCACAGCCGGGAAAGAACAACCAAGGTGCCGCGAGAAACTGGCTATTCCACGGTCACGGATTTGGCGAGATTGCGCGGCTGGTCCACATCAGTCCCCATGAAAACAGCCGTGTGATAGGCAACCAGCTGAACCGGCAACGCGTGCAGGATTGGTGCCACGATCTCATGAACGACCGGCAGGGTGATCGTAGCCATCGTTTCAAGCGGCGCCGCTTCTGCGCCCTTCTCGTCGGTGATAAGGATGATCTGACCGCCGCGCGCAGCGACTTCCTGCATGTTTGACATGGTTTTTTCAAAGTGGCGGTCATGCGGAGCGATCACGATCACCGGCATGTTCTCGTCGATCAGCGCGATCGGGCCATGCTTGAGCTCACCCGCCGCATAGCCTTCAGCGTGAATATAGGAGATTTCCTTGAGCTTGAGCGCACCTTCGAGCGCCAGCGGGAAATTGGTTCCGCGGCCGAGATAGAGCACGTCCTTGAACCGTGCCAGCTCCCGCGACAGCGTTTCGATCTGCGGCTCGATATCGCGGATGACTTCATTGAACAGCCGTGGCGCTTCCACCAGCGCCTGGACCATCACCGACTCATCTTCAGGCGACAATGTTCCCCGCTCGCGCCCGGCAATCATCGACAGTGCGGCAAGCACGGACAGCTGGCAGGTGAACGCCTTGGTCGAGGCAACACCGATTTCAGGCCCGGCAAGGGTCGGAAACACAGCATCGGATTCCCGCGCTATCGTCGATTCACGCACATTGACCACGGCACCGATCGGAAGCGAATGATCACGGCAGTAGCGCAGTGAAGCCAGCGTATCGGCAGTTTCACCGGATTGGGAAATGAACATCGCCGCCATGCGCCCGGTCAACGGCATTTCGCGATAGCGGAACTCCGAGGCCACATCGATTTCAACCGGAAGCCTGGCAAAGCGCTCGAACCAATATTTGCCAATCAGGCCCGCATAATAGGCCGTGCCGCAAGCCGACATCGCCAACCGGTCAAGATTGGCAAAATCCAACTGCCCCGTGTCAAGCCTAACCTTGCCTTCCGCAAAATCGATGTAGTTGCTGAGCGTGTGCGACACCACCTCCGCCTGTTCATGGATTTCCTTTTCCATGAAATGGCGGTGGTTTCCCTTGTCGACCACATAGGCCGTCCCGCGCGATATCTGGCTTTGCCGTTCCACCAGCGCACCCGAATGATCATAGATCTCCAGGCTTTCACGCGTCACCACCGCCCAGTCGCCATCATCGAGATAGGTGATCTTGTCGGTGAAGGGGGCCAGCGCAATGGCGTCTGAGCCCAGGAACATTTCGCCTTCGCCGTGTCCGACGGCCAGCGGCGGACCGGATCGCGCTCCCAGGATCATATCCGGCTGATCTTCAAACAGCACGGCGAGCGCATAGGCACCTTCAAGCCGCGACAGTGCCTTGTGCATGGCTTCGCGCGCCGCCAGACCTTCGCTGCGATAGGCGGCAAGCAGCTGGGCGACCACTTCGGTGTCGGTCTGGCTGTGAAACTCCGCGCCTTTGGCTGTCAGTTCGGCCCGCAGCACCGCAAAATTCTCGATGATGCCGTTGTGAACGACTGCCACGCCATGGCAAAAATGCGGGTGCGCATTGCGCTCGGTCGGGGCGCCATGGGTCGCCCAGCGGGTGTGGCCGATGCCAACCGTGCCAGCCAGCGGTTCGTCAGCCAATCGGGTCTCCAGATTGACCAGCTTGCCTTCAGCCCGGCGCCGGCCGAGTTCGCCATTGTTAATGGTAGCAATGCCTGCAGAATCATAGCCGCGATACTCAAGCCGCTTGAGTGCGTCCACCAGCAGCGTACCCACCTCACGCTTACCAACTATCCCGACGATTCCGCACATATGTTTCTCCAGCCTGTTTTGCTAACGACGCTCTTACGCAGCATTTTCGCCACGCGCCAGTGCAACCGCCAATGCCAACACTCAAATTTCATGACACCGCGTTACCGATCCGATCAGGTTTTTCAGGATCCGGACTTCATCTTGAGCGCCTTGATCGCCAAAATCTTCTCCCGAAGCCGCTTGGCCCGGCCCGGTTTTGTCTCCTGCCGCGCCCTGGCGACAGCAAGCGCATCCTCCGGCACATCCATGGTCACCACGCTGCCCGATCCGACATAGGCCCCATCCCCGATCTTGACCGGGGCGACCAGCGACGAGTTTGATCCGATGAAGGCTCCCGCCCCGATCTCGGTCAGATGCTTGTTCTGGCCATCGTAGTTGCAGGTAATGGTCCCCGCACCGATGTTCGCGCCAGCTCCGATCACCGCATCTCCGATATAGCTGAGGTGATTGACCTTGGCACCTTCGCCGATCCTGGCCTTCTTGACCTCGCAAAAATTGCCGACCTTGACCTTCTCCGCCAGATCCGCACCGGGCCTGAGCCGCGCAAAGGGCCCGATCTGGGCGTGTGCGCCAACGACCGTTCCCTCAAGGTGGCTGAAGGCATGAATGACAGCGCTCTGGCCAACCCGCACCCCGGGTCCAAACCAGACATTGGGTTCGATCACAACATCATTGCCAAGTTCGGTATCAAAAGAGAGATAGACCGTGGCTGGATCGATCATGGTCACACCGGACAGCATGGCCCGGTGGCGGGCGCGCTGCTGCCAAACGACCTCGATTTCGGCAAGTTCAGCACGGGTGTTGCACCCCATCATGTCTTCTTCGGAAGCTTCAATGGCGACGCATTTCAGGCCCCGCTCGCGCGCAATTTCAACGATATCGGTCAGATAATACTCACCCTTGGCATTATCATTGCCGATTGCCTCGAGAAGGCTGATCGCCTGCGCACCGGAAAAGGTGATGATCCCGCCATTGCAGAAATCAATCTCGAGCTCTTCGGCAGTTGCCTCCTTTTGTTCACGGATCGCCACCAGCTCACCATCGCGTTCGATCAAACGGCCATAGCCGGTTGGGTCTGCCGCACGGAAACCCAGGACGACCACATCCGCACCCGCACTGCGTTCAGTGACTGCGGCCCTGAGGCTCTCGGGATCGATCATCGGCGCATCGCCATAAAGCACAACGACATCATCATAGCCTTCGGCAATGATGTCCTTGGCCATCAGCACGGCATGCCCGGTGCCCTTGCGCTCGGTCTGCATCACCGGTGCAATCGGGACATCGTGGCCGGAGCGTGCAGCCATCGCCACGGCATCGGCATCGCGCCCCACCACCAGTGCAATCTTGCGCACACCGGCAGCGGCTGCAGAACCGGTGACATGGGCGATCAGGGGAAGATTGCCGACAGTATGAAGCACCTTGGATTTAGATGATTTCATCCGTGTGGCATCACCTGCAGCAAGCACGACTGCGAGACATGTTCGCGCCATTGAAGTTCCTTTCCCGATTCTCAAACCCGCACTGGCGGCTGCTATAGCACTCAAGCCGGTTGCCACCAAAGCTCTCAATCAGCACAAGTCAGACCAAAAAAGGGCTTTCCCGCTCAAGCAGTCCTGTTATGGAGAGCGATGACCAATGCTTCCCTGTTTGCCGGATCATCAGGTGCGTCGCGGTTTGTCCCGCTCGTCGTGATGATTCTCACCCCGCTGTTCTTCTCCACGAACCTGATTTTCGGGCGCACGACCATTCCGGAAGTCGCGCCGTTCACACTCGCCTTTCTGCGCTGGACCGCCGCCAGCCTGGCGCTTGCGCCCTTCGTCTGGGTGGCGCGCCATCATGTTCGCGCCTATCTCACCAGCTCGCCTCGGCATTGGCTGCTGTTGGGATTCCTCGGCATGTGGATCTGCGGCGCGGGCGTCTATTATGCTTTGCAGTTCACCACCGCAACCAATGCGACGCTGATCTACACGACCTCACCGCTGATGGTCATCCTGCTCGAAAGACTGTTTTTCGCCCGTGCCACCGGCTGGCGTGAACTGGCCGGTATCGCGATAGGCTTTTTCGGCGTCGCCATCATTGTGCTCCAGGGCGATCTGGACCGCCTGGCCGGGCTTGATCTCAACCGCGGTGACCTGATGTTCATTGCCGCTGCATTGTCCTGGGCGGTCTATTCCGTGTTGCTCAAAGGGCCGCGAACATCAGCCATGCCGGTGTCGGCGCTGTTTGGCGCGATCACGATCGCCGGTGCATTGCTGCTCGCCCCGTTTGCCCTCTGGGAGTGGATGTCAGGTGCGCGCATGCCCTCGACAGTGTCAGCCTGGGGCGGGATTGCCGGGATTGTGGTGTTTTCGTCGCTCTTGGCCTTCGGCGGATATCAGTACGGCGTCGCCCGGCTCGGTGCCTCGACAACCAGCATCTTCATGTATCTGCTGCCGGTCTACGGTGTGGGTCTTGCGGTGCTCGTCCTGGGCGAACCGTTTCATGCCCACCACATGGTCGGCATCCTCACCGTGCTGGGTGGCCTTGTGCTGGCGACAGCTCCAATCGGCCGCCCCCCCAAAACCCGGCCCTAACCGATCTTGCCGAGCGCTGGAAAGGTCTCGAGCAGCCAGAACGCCATTGTGGCCATGCCGCCGGTCAGGAACAGAATGCCGGTGAGCACCAGAAGCGCCCCGGTGATCTTCTCGACGGTGCCAAGATGCTTGCGGAACCTTTGGGTAAACCGCATGAACCGCTCGGAAAACAACGCCGCAATCCAGAATGGAACCGCCAGCCCCAGAGAATAGGCCGCAAGCAGCAACGCGCCCGACGTCACGGTCTCATGCGACGCGGCCACACCGAGCACAGCCCCCAGAACCGGCCCGATACACGGGGTCCAGCCGAAGGCAAAGGCAAGCCCCATGACATAGGCGCCCGAAAACGTCGCCGGTTTGCCGCCGCCCGAAAACCGGGCTTCACGTGCCAGCACGCCGATGCGGAAAACCCCCAGGAAATGCAGCCCCATCAGGATGATCACCAGTCCACCCACCTTGGCCAGCAGATCCATATGCTGCCTGAGTGCCGTCCCGATGGATGAGGCCCCCGCGCCCAGGGCCACAAACACGGTGGCAAAGCCCAGCGTGAAGAACAGCGACGCGAAAAACACCGCCCGCCGGGTTTCCCGGCTGCGCTCAGCCGCACCAGATCCGCGGAAATCCTCCACAGAAACCCCAGCCATGTAGCACAGATAGGGTGGAACCAGCGGCAACACGCAGGGCGACAGAAAGGACAACGCCCCGGCAAGTAGGACTGTCAGCAGCGGAATGTCGGCGATTGTCAAAATTGCTGTTCCAGTTTGGTGCCGTCGGCCGTTCGGTAGACTGTTTGTTCGGTAGACTGTTTGGTTGGACCGGAAGAAAGCCTCTCCGGACGGCAAATCGCAATCTGTCTAAACGCCGCACCGCAAATAGGCCAGTCACGTTTTGGAATGCCAGTCGTGATTTGCCCGGCGCAAGCGGCCTCTGGCACTGTTAACGCGCTTTCAATGCTCGCGCACCAAACGCCAGGAACTCCGGATCAAGCGGCCTGAAAAACACCACCGCAAGGTCCGATCATGTGCTCGCAAGCGCATTGCAAAAAACCTTTCTGCCTGTGCGTTTTTTGCGGTTGACCATGGCCACCGGCCTGCCTATGTTCCGCGCCAATCAAGCGGTGCTTCGGTGCCGCCGGCGAGAGCGTAGCTCAGTTGGTAGAGCAACTGACTTTTAATCAGTAGGTCCAGGGTTCGAACCCCTGCGCTCTCACCACTTTCCTGAAAATCGTCCTGCCCTGAATTCAATCCCGTTTGCTGGATCGCCAGGCGTTCCTAACGCTGCTCCATGGCGTTTTCCCATTCCGCCAGGAATGCCCGCCGGTTCAGCGGATCGAGGTAGACCATCAAGCCCGGCCCAAGGCGGATCGGGCCGAAGCCCATGGCTTCGCCCTTTTCGGTCTGGCTCAGCGATGGCAAAGGCCAGTCACCGGGCAAGTCGCGCAGACCCAGCCGGGCCAGCATGTCGATCATCGCGCCAGCAGCTTCGATCTCCTGGGATTCGGTCAGGATAAAGACGGTGCGCAACATCACATTGGTGAAATCCTGCATCCTGAGGATCTGCATGCGGCCGCTCTGGTCCTTGGCCAACTGGTCAGCCGCATAGCTGCCCAGCACATTGTAGGCCAGCGCCAGGCGGCCTTCCGCAACATCCTCGATCATCTGCGAGGAACAGCAATAGAGCCGTGGGCCCAGCCTGCCCATCACCTCGTTCAGCCGCCAGTAGGCGTCGGTCGACCGGTCCTCCTGGGTGGCAAACAAGAACCCCAGGCCGCTTTCGCGCACATCATAGGTCCCGACCGCGCCGACAAAACGCTCCGGATTGTCGCGCAGGATCGCGATCAGTTCCTGCCGGGTCGCAGGCAGCTCAAGACCGGCAAGCCGTTCGCTGTTGATCACCACCACTGCAGGCTCGGCCGTGAAGGCAAAGATCATGTCACGCCAACGGGCCCATTCCGGCAGCGCACCGGTTGCACCGGAACGATAGCGCTGGGCGAAACCGTCATTGGCCAGCTGAAACTGCAGATCCATCGCGGATGAGACAACCAGATCGAACTTGACACCATCGCGGATCGCCCGGTGCAGATCGCTTGAGGAAAGCACCGTGTAATCCACTGCGATTTCCGGCCAGTTCTTCTGAAACGCTAAAATGTAGGGTTCGAACACGGCCAGATCCGTTGTCGACACAACCCGCAGCACGCGCTCACCCGTTCCCGGGAACAACCGGTGATCTTCGACGTCCAGGGCCTGAACGGCGGTTGCGATCATCAGTGGACTGACAGCCCAGAGGATCAGCCCAAGGGCAAAACAAGGGAAACGCATGCTCCTCCACTCCCGTTTCTTGCGCTCGCAAGCTCCAGCCGCCCGCCATGGGCGCGCAGAACATCCGCGGCGATGGTCAGGCCCAGGCCCGAACCGACAATGCTGGCGGTATTGTTGCCGCGCCGGAAGCGCTCGGTGAGCGCCGCTACCGGTTCGTCTCCAAGACCCGGGCCCTGATCATTGACGCTCAGATGCGCCTCATTGCCGGAAACCGCGATCCGCAGCGAGACCGTAGTATCCTCGGGCGAATATTTGATCGCATTGTCGAGAACATTCCGGATCGCATTTTCAAGCAGCACCGCATCTCCCGAAATCTGAGCCGGTGTCGTCTCCAGGTTCAGCCGGATATCGCGCATCGACGCGGTCGGTTCCATCGCTGCGACCGTCTGCGCCGTCAGATCGGCCAGATCCAGCGGATCTTGCGCAAGGTCTTCGGTGCGGTAGGCCACGGTGGCATGGTCCAGCAATTGCCCTGCGGAACGCGAACTCTCGTCAACCGCGCGAATGATCCGGCGCAGACGCTCCTTGTCGGAGTCCCCCTCAACGGTCCTGAGCGCGATCTCGGCCTGGGCGCGGACCGTGGCCAAAGGCGTGCGAACCCGGTGCGCCGCTTCTGTGATGAAATCCTCCGAGCGGCGGATAGATTGCCGCAAACGGTCCATGAGCCTGTTGAGCGCGGACAACAGCGGCGCAAGTTCTGATGGCGCCGCGCGCACAAGCGGACGCAGATCCGACGGACCGCGCCGCGAGACCGCGGCTGCGATCTCGTTGAGTGGCCGCAACGAGGTTTGTGCAACGAAGGCAGAGAGTGCGACAGCAATCAGAAAGAAGGCCACCGACAGGATTCCGGCAAACCGTGACAACTCTGCCGCAATCGCGCCTGCGCCATCCCGCGTCTGAGCCACCGTAACCGTCACAAGGACCGGTCCGTCACCGGCCAGAACCGGCCGGGAAATCGAGGCTGTTCTGATCGCTGCACCGCTGTACTCGGTGGTCTCAAAGACCACCTGCCCCTGTCTGCCGGCGTCAGGCGAAGGCAGATCATCATAGCCGGTCAGGGTCTTTTCATCAGCCCTTACGCGATAGAACACCCGGTCCTCGCTGATCGCGCCAAGCATGGCAAAGGCTGCGTAAGGCAGCTCGAGGCGCACCTCGCCCTGTTCACTGCGCAGGGTTTCGGCAATCGCGGTGGCCGAGGCCGCAAGCACATTGTCCTGGGTCCGCTGGGTCGCTTCCCGGGCAAGCCCGGTCACCATCCCCCAGCTAAGCAAGGACAGCAGCGCCGCAACACCGGCCAGCAGCAGGGTCAGCCGTTTCCCGATCGATGTTGTTTCGGTCATGTGGCGTCGATCTCGAGCCGGTATCCAAGGCCGCGCACGGTTTCGATCCGCAAGCCCACCGCCTCGATCCGGCGGCGCAGGCGGCCGACATAGACCTCTATGGCATTTTCACTCACCGTGGCGTCATAGGAAAACAGCCGGTCCATGAGCAGCGATTTCGACTTGATCTGGCCCGGGTGGCGGGCAAAGATTTCGAGCAGCCGGATCTCGCGGCTGCGCAGTTCCAGCGTGTCATTTCCGCTTCGCAAGACCCCGGAAAGAAGGTCAAATGTCACCGCACCAAGCGCGATTTCATTGCGCGCCGCACCGCCCCGGCGCCGCAACACTGCCCTGCAACGCGCTTCCAGCTCGGAGAAGTCGAAGGGTTTGGTAATGTAGTCATCTGCCCCCTGATCCAGCGCCCCGACACGATCCGACACCTGACTGCGCGCCGTGAGCACGATCACAGGCGTTTCAAGATGCACCCGGCTGCGCGCCAGAAATTCGCGACCATCGCCATCGGGCAACATCACATCGAGAAGAATGAGATCGTAGCTGGCAGCAGCGAGATAATCCTCGGCTTCCCCCAGGTTCGTGGCGTGGTCCACGGCGTGACCATCCAGCGCCAAGCGCTTGACGACGGCTTCAGAAAGCTCGGCATTGTCCTCGACCAAAAGATACCGCACTGATGTCTCCCCTCAACAGCACCCCGTCAGACTGGCCTCCTCAGACTGCCTCCTCACTCTGTCAGGCTTCTGTCAGCTTAGTGTGGTTGATGCCAGATATGGGCGGTGGAGGATCGCCTGTCAAATCGGAGGATTTCCTATGAAGACTATTGAGTGGACACGCCGCACGCTTATCGCTGCGGCCACCGCAACCGTTGCTTTTTCAGGCTTTGCCATGGCTGGCAGCCACAAGGTGATGGATTCGGTTCACTTCCTGATTCCCGGCGGCGCCGGTGGCGGCTGGGACGGCACGGCACGCGGAACCGGTGAGGCGCTGATGAATTCCGGCCTCGTCGGCACAGCGACTTTCGAAAACATGTCCGGCGGTGGCGGCGGCGTAGCCATCGGCAATCTGATCGAAAATGCGGCCAGCAGCCACGGCACCTTGATGGTCAACTCAACCCCGATCGTGATCCGCGCACTGACCGGTGAAATTTCGCAGAACTTCCGTGACCTCACCCTGGTCGCTGGCACCGTGGGCGACTATGCGGCCATCGTCGTGAGAGCCGACAGCCCCCTCACCTCGATGGAAGACGCACTGAAGATCTACCGCGAAACGCCTGAAGAGTTCGCAATCGGCGGCGGTTCGGTTCCCGGCGGTATGGACCATCTGGTTGCAGCCATCGTGATGCAGGGCGCGGGCGAAGACCCCACCGCCTTCAACTACATCGGCTATGATGCCGGCGGCGATGCCATGGCCGGCCTCCTCTCCGGTGAAATCGACGCGCTGTCGACCGGCTTCTCCGAAGCCGTGGCACTTGCTGGTCAGGGCGAGGTTCGCATCCTTGGCGTCACAGCACCCGAACGCGTGCCTGCCTTTGATGCGGCACCGACATTTGCCGAACAGGGCATCGATGCCGAGTTCGTCAACTGGCGCGGATTCTTCGCGGCCCCAGATCTTCCGGCAGACAAGCTCGCCGCCTATCAGGACATGCTGGCCGCGATGATGGAAACGCCAGAGTGGGAAACCGTCCGTGCACGCATGGGTCTGGTCAACATCTTCCGTCCGGGCGACGAATTCCGCACCTTCCTCGAAGGTCAGGAAAAGCAGATTGGCGATCTGATGCGGGAACTCGGATTCCTGTAATCCGGGCAGATTGCTTGCTCTAGTAAAGACAGATGTCCCGGCAGCTCTTGGCGGAGCCGGGGCATCTGCAAAGCCGCAATACCCATGAAAACCTTGCCGGGAGGGATGAGATATGGCGCTTGACCGCTGGATCGCGCTGGCCTTTGTCGCGTTGTGTTGCGTCTATGGCTATGCCGCATTTTTCACCATGGACGATCAGTTGCCGCGGATCTTGCAGCGCAATCCCGTTTGGCCCTCGACATTCCCCAAGATGCTGACCTTTCTTGGTCTGGTCGTCGGACTGATTGTTCTGTTTACGCCAAAACCGAATGCGGAGGGCAAGCCTGCCAAGGACGGGGCGATCGACCTCACCCGGCTGGGTGACTATCATATCGGCCAGGCCATTGGGCTTCTTGTGCTGATGGTGGCCTATGCGCTGACCCTTCGCCCGCTGGGCTTCCTGGGCTCAACAGTGGGCTTTCTTGTTCTTGGCGCGGCGCTGCTGGGCGAACGCCGGTTTCACATCCTCATCCCCGTCGCACTGATCGCCACCGGGTCAATCTGGTATCTGGTCCAGGAGGTGCTCGGAATCTTCCTTCGCCCCTGGCCCGGCATATTCATGTAGGGGGCACGGACATGTTGGAAGGAATTCTCATAGGCCTGACAGCGGCGCTGACGCCATTCAATCTTATGATGGTGATCATGGGCTGTGTCGTGGGCACGTTCATCGGCATGTTGCCGGGACTTGGGCCGATGTCGATCATTGCGATCATGATCCCGGTGGCCATCGGGATCGGCGATCCCACCGCCGCTCTGATCCTGCTGTCAGGCGTTTACTACGGTGCAATCTTCGGCGGATCGACATCCTCGATCCTGCTCAACGCGCCGGGGGTCGCCGGAACGGTCGCCACCAGCTTCGACGGCTACCCGATGGCGCGCAAGGGGCAAGCCGGAAAGGCCCTGACGATCGCCGCCATATCCAGCTTTGCCGGAGGCACCATCGGCGCCATCCTGTTGATGATTTTCGCGCCGGCACTCTCCACCGTGGCCCTGCTATTCCACTCGGCTGAATACTTCGCCCTGATGGTTGTGGGCCTGTCGGCGATTGCTGCCTTTGCAGGCACGGGACAGGTCGCCAAGGCCCTGATGATGACGCTGCTCGGGCTGATGCTCGGCACCGTGGGCGAAGGTGCCTTGTCAAACACGCCGCGCTTCACCTTCGGAATGATGGAACTGCAAACCGGCTTTTCCTTCATCACCCTCGCCATGGCGATGTTCGCACTGCCCGAGGCGCTGTTCCTGGTCATGAATCCCGCCCGCGCAGCCACCGGTGAGAGCGGCAAGATCACCGGTCTGCGCATCACCGGCGCCGAAGCGCGCAAGATCGCTCCGGTGATCGGACGCCAATCGGTGCAGGGCTTCTTCATCGGCGTTCTGCCGGGCGCGGGTGCGACAATCGCCTCGTTCCTGGGCTATGCGGTTGAACGCAACATCGCCAAGGGCGCGGAGCAGGAAGAATTCGGCAAGGGCTCGATCAAGGGGCTCGCAGCGCCGGAGACCGCCAACAACGCGGCCTGCACAGGATCCTTTGTGCCATTGCTGACGCTTGGCATCCCCGGTTCCGGCACCACCGCGATCCTGCTCGGAGCACTCTTGGCACTCAACGTGACCCCTGGTCCGCGGCTGATGACCGACACGCCCGAGGTGTTCTGGGCCGTCATTATCTCCATGTATCTCGGCAATCTGGTGCTGTTGATCCTGAACCTGCCTCTGATCCCCTACATCGCGAAGATCCTGACCATCCCGCGCACCTTCTTGATCCCGTTCATTCTGTTCTTTACCCTGATGGGCAGCTATCTGGGGCAGAACAATTCGACCGAGTTGCTGATCCTGGTCGGCTTCGGCGTGGTCGCGACAATCCTGCGCTTTGCGGACTTCCCGTTGGCGCCCCTGCTGATCGGATTCATCCTCGGCACCATGCTCGAAAACAACTTCGCCCGGGCGATGCAGCTCTATGGCGGATTTGATTTCATTCTTGAACGCCCGATGACCATGGCTCTTCTGGTCGTGGCACTCATTCTGGTCGTACTGCCGAGTTACCGTGGCTATCGCGCCCGCAAACGCGCGGAAGGTGTGGCAGACGGCGATTGATGCAGGCGACTGAGAACAACCAGCACAAACCGTGACCGATTTAAAAGACACAGAAGGGCGGACCCCGCCCTTCTCTCACCTCACACCTCGACGCCCACCACCGCCAGACAGTCGCCGGACTTAATCAGCCCCGGAAAATGCCGCGACACCAGCAGGCCCGAGCGCCGGGCACGATACTCGATCGGCAGACGGCCAGTGCGGTCAACGGGCCAGACACGGGCCACGACCTCACCATTCTCGACCGGATCACCCAGGTTCTTCATCGCCTCGAACATGCCGTCATCCTGGCAGAAGACGAAACAGTCCCCGTCCGGCATATCGAGCATTGTCGACGGCCCAATCTCCAGCTCACCCTTCATGATGCCGGTGTGCTTGAGCACGTTGCGCACGCCCTTTTTGGCGATCGCGTTCGATGTCGCGGTTGAGGATCCGCCGCCGCCGAGCTCGGTTGTCACGAAAATCTTGCCCTGATCCTCGACCGTTGTGTCGTACATGCCGACATTGTCGATCTCGAGCAGCATCATCGAGTAAGGCGCGTTGAAGGCTTCAACTGCAGCAACACAGGCCGCCTGCTGGTCCTCATTCTCAAGCACATGGGCCGAGGCGAAGGGAATAAAATCCAGTGTCTTGCCGCCGGAGTGAAAATCCAGAACGACATTGGCTTCCGGCAGCAAGACGTTGGTGAAGTAATCGGCGATCTTCTCCGTGACCGTCCCGCTGGGCGAACCCGGAAACGAGCGGTTCATGTTGCCCCTGTCGATTGGTGAAGTGCGTGTGCCCGCCCGGAACGCCGGGTAGTTCATCGCCGGAACAATGATCACCCGGCCCTCGATCTCACCTGCCTTCAGGCTCAGCGCCAGCTCCATCAAAGCGATCGGCCCTTCATACTCGTCACCGTGATTGGCGCCGGTCAGCAGCGCGCTCGGGCCAACGCCGTTCTTGATCACCGTAATCGGGATCATCACAGATCCCCAGGCCGAATCGTCGCGGCTGTAGGGCAACCGCAAGAAGCCATGATGTTCGCCATCTTCGTCGAGCGGGATTGTGGGCGTGATGGGATTGGCGCTCATGACATGTCAGTCCTTCACATAAAGCCGGCGCGGCACATCCGCGAGACATTCAGCCCCAGCGGCTCCGATGACGATGCTTTCGGTGATCTCGAAGCCCCAGTCGTCCATCCACAACCCGGTCATGAAATGAAAGGTCATGTTTTCTTCAAGCACGGTCTTGTCGCCGGGCCGCAGCGACATGGTGCGCTCGCCCCAATCCGGCGGATAGGACAGGCCGATCGGATAGCCGGTGCGGTTGTCCTTGGTGATCCCGTATTTGGTGAGCACCTTGAAGAACGCGAGCGCGATATCCTCGCACAGATTGCCGGGCTTTGCCGCTTCCAGTCCGGCCTCCATGCCTTCGAGCACGGCCTTTTCCGCATCGATGAAGGTCTGTGTCGGCTTGCCGAGAAACACCGTGCGTGACAAGGGGCAGTGGTAACGCTTGTAGACCCCGGCGATCTCGAAGAAGGTGCCCTCGCCGCTCTTCATCGGCTTGTCATCCCAGGTCAGATGCGGCGCAGAAGCGTCAGCCCCCGAAGGCAGCAGCGGCACGATCGCCGGATAGTCGCCGCCATAGCCAAGCCCGTCATCATAGCGCAAGGCGGCTTCATAGATGTCGGCCACCAGATCGCATTTGCGGTAACCGGGTTCGCATTTGTCGAAGATCGTCCTGTGCATCCGCTCGACCAGACGCGCGGCCTTGCGCATATAATCAAGTTCCCGGGGTGATTTGACTGCCCGCTGCCAGTTGACCAGAGCGGTGGTGTCGGAGAAACGCGCATTTGGCAGGAGCTTCTGCAAGGAGGCAAATGCGGCGGCGGAAAACCAGTAATTGTCCATCTCGACGCCGATGCGCATGTTGCCCCAGCCGCGCTCCTCGAGTTTGGCCGACAGATAGTCCATCGGGTGGCGTTCTGCGGATTGCACATAGTGATCGGGATAGCCGATAATGTCGCTGTCCCCCAGATAGGCGGTCAGCCGCGCGCCATTGGCATCCTGGCCGCGACCAAACCAGACCGGGTCTCCGTCCGGTCCCACCACCACGCACTGATGCACATAGAACGACCAGCCGTCATAACCGGTCAGCCATGCCATGTTCGACGGGTCGGAAACGATGATCACATCGACGCCTGCGGCAGCCATGGCGGAGCGCGTCTTGGCAAGCCGGGCGGCATATTCTTCCCGGCTGAAATTCAGAATTGGCGCGGACATTCGGGGCTGTTTCCTTTCTTGGAGGGATTTCAGTTTGAAAAAAGCGTCCCGGCATTGGCCGCCTGAGCACGCTTGCCGGTGAGCGTGGCAATGGCGGTGTCCTGAATGCCGGTCCCGGTGAGATCCGCAATGGTGATCTGGTTATCGGATGAACGGCCCTTGGCCTGGCCCGCAACAATCATCCCGAGTTCCGCAAAAACGCGGTCGGCCTCGACAAGGCCCGACGCAATCGCACTGCGAAGTTCGCCAAGACCGCGGGTCTGGGTCAACCTGTCGGGGACATAGAGATCGGCCTTGAGCAGGCATGCCGGGTCGAGTTCGTTCTTGTGCTCCTGATCCGACCCCATGGCCGTCACATGCTGGCCCGGCCGCAGCCAAGCGGCTTCCAGCACTGGCCTTGTCGCAGGTGTGGTAGTGACAATCACATCCGCGGAGCTGACCGCCGTGCCGGCATCCTCAGCGGCACGGACATCGATCCCGAGTTCCTGTGAAAGCTCCGCTGCCACTGTCTGCGCCTTGCCGGCGTCCCGCGCCCAGATCGTGGCCGTCCTGATCGGACGAACCAGACACAGCGCCTTGAGTTGCAGCCGCGCCTGGCAACCGGCGCCAAGGATGCAGGCATGCGATGCGTCCGCGCGGGCAAGATGGCGCGCGGCAACGGCTCCTGCGGCCGCGGTGCGGACATCGGTGAGATAGCCATTGTCGAGCAGCAGCGCCTCAAGCATGCCGGTTCGGGCGGAAAACAGCACCATCAATCCCGATGTGCTCGGCAGTCCCAGCTTCGGATTGTCGAAAAATCCCGGAGAAACCTTGATCGCAAAGCTGTCGATCCCGGGCACGAAAGCGGTTTTCACATCGACCTCGCCATTGAACGGCGCAATCGCCATCGACAGGATCGGCGGCATCTCCACATCACCGCGCGCAAGCGCCACAAAGGCCTTTTCGATGCAATCCACCGCCTCAAGGTCGAGCTCAATGAGACCCCGCAATTCCGCCTCGGTCAGGATCGTGATGTCGCCCATCTCAGGCCACCTCCTGGGTGACATCGACATCTTCACCCGAGATGATGCGATGATGCTGGTTCATATCGATATTGCCGCCGCTCAGCACCACCGCCACCGGCCCGTCAGCCGTGACCTTGCCCGACAGCAGCGCCGCCACACCAACCGAGCCGGAGCCTTCGACAATCTGCCGCTCCTGCCAGTAGAGGTGCCGGATCGCAGCTGCAATCTCGGCCTCACTGACCAGAATGAGATCGTCGACCAGAGCCCGGGTCATCGCGAAAGTGTATTGGTTGTCGAGGCCGATGCCGCCCCCCAGCGAATCCGCAAGCGTCGCCAATTCCTCGACCAGAACCGGCTTGCCTGCCTTGAGGCAAGCATGCATCGCCGCCCCGCGCTCCATCGAGATGCCGATGATCCGCACCTCAGGCTTGAGCGCCTTCACCGCCGCGGCAACACCGGAGAACAGACCGCCGCCGGAGACCGGCACCAAAATGGTTTCCAGTTCTTGCACTTGATCGAGCAGTTCAAGACCCAGTGTGCCCTGTCCGGCAATGACATGGCGATGATCAAACGGCGGAATCATCGTCCTCCCGTCCTCACTGACCAGCCGGTCGACCTCCAGCTGCGCCTCGTCCTGAGAGTTGCCAACGATCCGCACTTCGGCCCCTTGCGCCTTGATGCCATCGATCTTGGCCTGCGGAACCAGCCGCGACATGCATATGATGCAGCGCACGCCTGCGGCCCGCGCGGCATAGGCCAACCCGCGGCCGTGATTGCCGGTCGACACCCCGACTACGCCCCGCTGCTTCTCCGCATTCGACAGCGCGGCGACCGCATTGGTCGCGCCGCGGAGCTTGAAACTGCCGGTGATCTGCGTGTGCTCCAGTTTCAGATGCACCGGAACACCGAGCTGATCGGACAGGCTGGCTGACAGCTGCACCGGTGTTTGCAACACCTTGTTCGCAATTGTCTTTCGCGCCTGCTCGATGGTCGCAATACTGATCTCGGGCACAGGCGCATTCATGCCGCTTCACCTGCAATGACACCCCTCAACCGCACGATGGAACCGGCACGTGTTTTATCGGCAAGACGGCACATATGTTGGTGGATTGGCGGCCAGAATGTCATGAATTATTGTTGATCATTATCCTGGAAATTGACAAGCCCCCGATGCTGGCTCAAAGGTCGCTGTCATGGCCCCAATCAAACTCGATGACCGCGACATCAAGATCCTCGCAATCCTGTCGCGGGAAGGCCGGATCTCCAAATCAGACCTGGCAAAGCGGGTCAATCTCAGCGCCACACCGTGCTGGGAGCGGCTCAGCCGTCTGGAAAAAGCCGGGATCATTTCAGGCTATCGCGCCGAGATCGAACTCCGCCATATCGCGCCACAGGTCTCGGTTTTTGTCATGGCAGAACTCGAAAATCACCGTGCGGCCACCTTTCAGGCATTCGAGCAAGCCGTTGATGGATATAAAGAAATCATTTCCTGCTGGGCGCTGGGCGGCGGCTTTGACTATCTGCTTCATGTCATCACCCGCGACATCGACAGCTATCAGCAATTGATCGATGATCTTCTCGCACGCCCCACCGGCCTGGCGCGCTATTTCACCTATATCGTCACCAAGCCAGTCAAACACTCCGCAGGCTTTCCCTTTGCCCTGCTGACCGGTTCAGATCCGGAGACAAGATAGTGGCTGAGCTCGGAATATTTGGATGAACCCTCTGCCAGGGGCCTCTGCATCAGAGGAATCCACTGGCAAGGAACCGTTAAATTCGGGTCGAAACGGCCAAGCGCGACAACGACGGTCCGAACACCGTGTTCCAAAGCTGTCGCGTTCTTCCGGACCGGCCCTGTTTCGCGGCTTTGCCTGTGTCGTTGGCGGCCGCGTTTGAAACAACACTCGAACAAGGAATTGACGATGTTGCGCAACGATCAGCTTGACCAGTGGGATCATGATCACTTTTTCCATCCCTCGACCCATCTTGCGCAGTTTGCCCGTGGCGAGTTGAAGAACCGAATCGTCACCGGCGGCGAAGGCGTTTACATCCATGATCGTGAGGGCAACCGCCTGCTCGATGCTTTCGCCGGCCTTTACTGCGTCAACATCGGCTACGGCCGTCAGGAGGTTGCTGAAGCCATCGCGGCGCAGGCGAAGGAACTCGCCTATTACCATTCCTATGTCGGCCACGGCACCGAAGCCTCGGTGACGCTTGCCAAGATGGTGATTGACCGCGCGCCCGAGAACATGAGCCGGGTCTATTTCGGCCTCTCGGGATCGGATGCCAATGAAACCAACGTCAAACTGATCTGGTACTACAACAACATTCTCGGCCGCCCCGAGAAGAAAAAGATCATCTCGCGCTGGCGCGGTTATCACGGCTCGGGCCTGATGACCGGCTCACTGACCGGGCTGGATCTGTTTCACAAGAAGTTCGATCTGCCGCTCTCTCAGGTGCTGCACACCGAAGCGCCCTACTATTTCCGCCGCGACGATCTCTCGATGTCCGAGGCCGATTTCGTTGCCCATTGCGCAAACGAACTCGAGGCCATGATCGAACGCGAAGGTGCCGACACCATTGCCGCCTTCATCGGCGAACCGGTCCTCGGCACCGGTGGCATCGTGCCGCCCCCGGCCGGCTACTGGGCCGCCATCCAGACTGTGCTAAAAAAACACGACATCCTTCTCGTCGCCGATGAGGTAGTGACCGGCTTCGGACGCCTTGGCACCATGATGGGCTCGACGCATTATGGCATCGAACCCGACATCATCACCATCGCCAAGGGCCTGACCTCGGCCTACGCGCCACTGTCCGGCTCGATCATCTCAGACAAGGTTTGGAAGGTTCTGGAACAAGGCACCGACGAGTACGGCGCCATTGGCCATGGCTGGACCTATTCCGCACACCCGATCGGCGCAGCGGCCGGTGTCGCCAATCTCAAACTCATCGACAGCCTTGGCCTCGTCACCAATGCGGGTGAAACAGGCGCCTATCTCAATGCCCGCATGCGCGACGCCCTCGCTGATCACAGGAATGTCGGCGATGTGCGCGGCGAAGGCATGCTTTGCGCCGTCGAACTGGTCGAGGACAAGGACAACCGCGTCTTCTTCGATCCCGCAGCCAAGATTGGCCCGTCAATCGCCGCAGCCCTGCTCAAGCGCGGCGTCATTGCCCGGGCCATGCCTCAGGGAGACATCCTCGGGTTTGCTCCGCCACTTTGCCTCTCACGCGAGGAGGCGGACACCATCATTGCCGCAACCAGCGATGCGGTGAAAGAGGTCTGCGGCTAAGAACCGCCGCAAGCAACATCTCTTCCGGCAACGCGTGTTGCCGCGCGCCCGGGAGGGAACCTGTGGGACATCCATGCACGGCTTGCCGCAGGCATTTGGCCGCAGCACCACTTTCAATTGTCCCTAATCGGGCATGAACAGGCCTTGCGCAATTTGAACAATATCCATGACCATTCGGTTATGGATTGTGATCCGAAATGCCTGTCAGAACAGGCAAATATTCTAGCACTTACAGTCTTTTGCGCCTCTTTTTCTATCCCTAAGCTATCAATGCTCAGAGACGTTGCGACCAGAACCGCCGCACCCACGGGCAGATCATTTTGAACCGCTGTCTAAACGCTTCATTAGCTTTGGCATGACATGATACCGTGATGAATTATGCAGTTCTGAGAGGACTGACGATGAGGCCAAAAAGACACGCTCTGACACAGATCGGCGGTGCCGGCGACAAGCGCCAAGTCTATTCGAAACAGGACGCCAATTGCCCGGTGATCGCACACGTCTCGGTTCGCAATTCCGAAACGAGGATCCCGATCCCGTGCTGGATGGTCAACCTTTCAGAAGACAGCTGCCTGCTCACCTCGGATCATTTCCCGCCACGCGTCATTGACGTCTACCTGGTCATCCCCGGCTTGGGCGCCAAGGTTCACGCCGTCACTCGCAACCAGGGCAAATTCACCCTTGGCCTCAGTCTCACCACCAAAATCCCTTCCGATCTGATCTCCAAGGTGGCGCGCATCAAAGCGGTTTCCAAAGCGGCTCCCGTCGGCTGAAATCAATCGGCAGGGCATGCGCGCTCAAGCCAGCCAGTCATCGAGTTTCGCGGCGCGCACATCCATCATGAGTTTGACAAACCCTTCAGCCTGGTGCGCAGCGGTAAGCTGACCCTTGCCAGGAGTGGCCTTGGACGCCTCGCCCACCGCTCCCGCAGGATTGAGGTCGCTGGCAATCCACGCAAATGCGTGGGTGCCGGCATGCCGCAACAGCTCGAATTCGGTTTCCGCGCGGGTAACCGCGGACACAAAATCCTCTGCCTTCTCCATGGCTACGAGGTCGGGCCTGAAATGCAGCATCAGCGACGTCTCCACATCACCGCCGTGAATACCGTAGGCAAGTTCGCGGGCGCTGTAGAGCCCTTCGGGAAATCCGAACCGCATCCATGATGTCTTGGCCACGAGCATCCGCGCCCGCACCCGCAGTTCCCGCGCGACAATGCCCATGATTTCCTCATTGCCGCCATGCGAATTGACGATCACCAGCTTGCGGACACCGGCACGCGCAATGGAATGGCCAAGTTCGACCCAATGCTCGATCAGTGTCGTGGCGGGAATCGTCAATGTGCCGGGTGCGTGCTGGTGCTCGTTGGACTTTCCCACCGGCTGAATCGGCAGGATCCGGATATCCAGGTCCGCAGGCGTCTGCGCGATCACCGTGTCAAGCATGCCTTGCATGATCGCGCTGTCGGTGGAGACCGGAAGATGCGGACCATGCTGCTCAATTGCCGCAATCGGCAGAACCGCGATTGTGGCATCCGGGTCGATGTCATCGAACTCGCGTGTGGTGAAGTCACCCCACCAGATCTTGCGGCTCATGATATGCCCTCCTTTGCTTTCGCAGCCGCGATCACCTCGATCTCGACCTTGAAGACCTCTCGCGCGAAGCCCGAGACGATCATCAGCGTGGAGGCCGGCGCGGGGTCGGAAAACAGCCGGTCGCGAACCTTCATATAGCCTGGAAGATGCGCCCGGTCGGTGACATAGGCGTTGATCCGCACAATGTCGCCAAGCCCCATGCCCGCAGCCTCGAGCACCGCCGCCACATTGGCAAAACACAATTCCGTCTGCGCTTCCACATCCTCCGGGATGGTCTCGTCGAGTGCGATCCCCAATTGCCCCGAGCACAACACCAGCCGGTGGCCTGGTGGCACTTCCACCCCATGGCTGTAGCGCGCAAAGGGTGCTCTCAAATTCGACGGGGTGTGGTGTTTCATATCCGGGGCCTCGTTTCAGAAACGCCATTTTTAATCTATTCCAAACTGCCTTGGAATGGCAGAGTATGACCTGAAATCGGGAAATGCTGCCATGAAAATGAGCACATAGCTTATTTGCAGGGCAAGAGCAGACGCGGGTCAGAGCAGTTTGCAGAGCAACACCGGATGGACCGTGGATCGGCCATTGGCATGAGGCTTGCAAGGTTGCTCTGGTGTCTTAACGACGGGAATTGAAAAGCAAACCCGCATCTGAACCAAGGGATGATGTACATGACGTATCTTCTTAGATCCTGCGCTACGGCGGCAATTCTGTTGGCCGCAGGCGCACAGGCCACAGCCCAGGAAGCCGTGACCTTTGGCACCAACTGGCTGGCTCAACCCGAGCATGGCGGTTTCTATCAGTCGGTCGCCGACGGCACCTATGCCGCCTGCGGACTTGATGTCACGATCGCCCAGGGCGGACCGCAGGTGAACAACCGTGCGCTGCTTCTGGCCGGCAAGATCCAGTTCCACATGGGCGGCAACATGCTGGAAGCCTTCTCGGCGGTGGAACAGAGCATCCCGGTCAAGGTGGTTGCCGCATCGTTCCAGAAGGAACCGCAGGTGCTGATGACGCACCCGGGACAGGGGCTGGACACCTGGGAAGACCTCAAGAACGCCGATGAGTATATTCTCGGTGACGCGGGCTTCCAGAGCTATTTCCAGTGGATGGTGACCGAGTTCGGCTTCGACCCGTCAAAGCGCGTCCCCTACACCTTCAACCCGGCCCCCTTTATCGCCAATCCGAAATCGGCGCAGCAGGGCTACATCACCTCCGAGCCTTTCGCGGTTGAAAACGCGGCCGGCTTCAAGCCCAATCTGTTCCTCGTCGCCGACTATGGCTTCGACACCTACTCGACCACCATCGAGGTGATGCAGGCAACCATCGACGATATGCCTGACGCGGTAAAATGCTTCGTCGAAGGCTCGATCAAGGGCTGGTACAACTATCTCTACGGCGACAACACGGCCGCCAACGCCCTGATCCAGAAAGACAATCCGGACATGACCGACGAGCAGATCGCGTTCTCGATCGGCAAGATCAAGGAATATGGCATTGTGGATTCCGGCGACACCGAAACCATGGGCATCGGCGCCATGACAGATGAACGCATGGAGAGCTTCTATGCCAAGATGGTCAAGGCCGGCGTGATTGCCGACGGCATTGACATCAAGTCATCCTACACCCTTGATTACGTCAATCAGGGCCTCGGGCTTGACCTGAAGTAGCAACCCCTCCGCCTGCCCGGATGTAAAATTCCGGACAGGCCTGTTCTGCCGTCTGGTCTGGACCCCCATGCATTCCCCGAACGCCCAACTCCTCCTCCTGCACGCAATAGGCAAAACCTTTGCGTCCGGTGTCACAGCCCTTGAGGACGTCAATCTCCGCGTCAATGAAGGCGACTTCATGAGTTTGCTGGGCCCCTCGGGCTGCGGCAAATCCACGGCATTGCGGATCATTGCCGGGCTTTCGAACCCGACCTCGGGCGTCGTCGAATGGCGCGGAACGCCGCTTCAGCAAAACGACATCGGCTTCGTGTTTCAGGAACCCACGCTGCTGCCCTGGGCCAGCGTCTATGACAATGTCTGGCTGCCGCTGCGGCTGCGCGGTGTGTCGCGGCGCGAGGCCGAACCGCAGATCGCAGAAGTGCTCGAAAGGGTGCACCTGACAGGATTTGAAAAAGCCGTTCCGCGCGAGCTCTCAGGAGGCATGAAGATGCGCGTCTCCATCGCCCGCGGCCTGGTCACCCGGCCACGCATCCTGCTGATGGATGAACCCTTCGCAGCCCTTGATGAGATCACAAGGTTCAAACTCAACAATGATCTGCTCGAACTCTGGCAGGAACGTCGCTTCACAGTCATCTTCGTCACCCATTCGGTGTTTGAAAGCGTCTTTCTGTCGAACCGCATCACGGTGATGGCCGCGCATCCAGGCCGCGTCTTTGAGGAACTGACCGTCGATGCGCCCTACCCGCGCGACGAGGCCTTCCGAACATCGTCAGCCTACGCCGAGAGTTGCCGCTCTGCCTCAGCGAGCCTCAAAACCGCCATGGGAATGGAGAGTGCTGATGTCGGCCACTGATACAAAAATCCCATCAATCATCGACCCCGATGAAGCCCGCCGCGAGCGCCTGCGCAAGCTCGAGCGCACCGGCAGCTGGCTGCTCCCGCTCATCATCATGGTTGCGGCGATTGCCCTGTGGGACCGGATCTGCGTCTGGAACGAAATCCCGCAATACATCCTGCCGCGTCCCGGTGTGGTGCTCGACACGCTGATCAAGGATGCGGCCCTGCTGTTTTCATCGCTGCTGGTCACGCTGCGGATCACGGTCCTGTCGCTTGCATTGGCGGTGATCGGCGGCGTCGGGCTGGCGGTTCTGTTCACCCAGTCCCGTTTTGTCGAAATGAGCCTGTTTCCCTTCGCCATCGTGCTTCAGGTGACCCCGATCGTGGCGATCTTCCCGCTGATCAACATCTATGTCGACGACCAGACAACCAAGCTGTTGCTCTGCGCCTGGATCGTTGCCTTCTTCCCGATCCTCTCCAACACCACGCTCGGTTTGAATTCCGTCGACCGCAATCTGATCGACTATTTCCGCTTGAACGGCGCCACCCGCTGGCAGACTCTGTGGCATCTCAGGCTCCCCGCCGCCATGCCCTATTTCCTCGGCGGCTTGAAGATTGCCGGTGGCCTGGCGCTGATCGGCGCCGTGGTGGCGGAGTTTGTCGCGGGCACCGCCGGCCAATCCTCCGGCCTCGCCTCACGCATCATCGAGGCCGGATACAGGCTCAATGCTCCGCGGCTGTTTGCGGCATTGATCCTGATTTCGCTGACCGGCATTGTGATCTTTCTGGCGCTCTCCTGGATTTCCCATCTCGTGCTGCACCGCTGGCACGAGAGCGCGCTCAAGCAGGAGCATTGAGTGACATCGCATCGCATAACCCTTCCCGTTTCAGGACCCTACCGGTTGACCAATCTGCGGCTTCACCGCGCCCATCTCGCTGAAACAACCGGCTTCGCCTTTGATGCCGACGGATTTGCCCAGGCGGAACTGGCGGTTGATACGGGCGCGATCAGCTCGATTGCCCCGGCTGCTGGCGGCACGCCGGCTGACACCGCCATCGATTGCCGCGGAGGCATCACCTTTCCGGCCTTTGTCGATTGCCATACCCATATCGACAAGGGCCATATCTGGCCGCGCAAACCCAACCCGGATGGCAGCTTTCCCGGCGCCCTCGAAGCCGTTGGCGCCGACCGCGAGGCCCGCTGGTCGGCTGAAGACGTCGAGGCCCGCATGGAGTTCTCGCTGGCCTGCGCTTTTGCCCATGGGACAAAGGCGTTGCGAACGCATATTGATTCCGTGCCACCGCAGGAGGACATCTCCTGGCCGGTTTTCGACACTGTTCGCGACCGCTGGAAGGGACGGATCGAGCTGCAGGCCGCCTGCCTGTTCGGCATAGATTCTGCCCGCGACGAGGCCTGGTTCAACCACCTTTCCGGGATTGTCGCCCGCCACAACGGCGTGCTGGGCGCGGTCACCTACATGGTGCCTGATCTTGATGCCCTGCTCGACCGCATGTTCTCAAAGGCGATCGAGTTGGGTCTCGATCTTGATTTTCACGCCGACGAGACCGACGACACCAATGCAGTTTCCCTCGACCGGATTGCCGAAGCGGCCCTTCGCTACGGCTACGAAGGCAAGATACTGGTCGGTCATTGCTGCTCGCTCGCCCGCCAGCCCGACGGCCAGGTCAAGGAGACGCTCGACAAGGTTGCACAGGCCAATCTTTCGGTCGTCAGCCTGCCGATGTGCAACATGTACCTCCAGGACCGCCGCCATGACGCCACCACGCCGCGCTGGCGCGGAGTCACGCTGCTCCACGAGATGGCCGCACGCGGCATCAATGTCTCCGTCGCCTCCGACAACACCCGCGATCCATTCTATGCCTATGGCGATCTCGATCCGCTGGAAGTCTACCGCGAAGCCACCCGCATCCTGCATTTTGATCACCCGGTGGCCTCATGGCCCGCCACCGTCGCCGCCAACCCGGCGCGCGCCATGCGGCTTGACGATGCGGGCCTGTTCAAGCCGGGCGCGCGCGCCGATCTGGTGCTGTTTCGCGGCCGCAGCCTCACCGAACTTCTCTCACGCCCCGAAAGCGGCCGCATCGTCATCCGCGATGGCCGGGCGATCGACGCGGCCCTGCCCGATTATTGCGAACTGGATCATTTGATGGAGGCCCGGACCAATGAACATTGAAGCACTGACTGCAGAGCTTGACGGCATCCGGATCGAGGACAATGAAAAGATCGTCCAGCAGAAAAGCCGTGACTTCTACTGGTATTCGCCGCTGCTCAAGCGCCAGCTCGACCATGTTACCGGCGACCTGGTGGTCTCGCCAAAGACCGAAGCCGAACTGATCCGCGTGCTCAAGGCCTGCTACCGCCACGAGGTGCCGGTCACCCCGCGCGGCACCGGCACTGGCAATTACGGCCAGGCGATGCCGCTGTCAGGTGGCGTGGTGCTGAGCCTTGCGGACATGAACGACATTCGCGAAATCAAGCCAGGATGGGTGATCTGCGGCCCCGGCGTCATATGCTCCGATCTCGACAAGGCCGCACGCGCGCACTCCGGACAGGAGCTCAGGATGCACCCGTCGACCTATCACACCGCAACCGTTGGCGGCTTCATCGCCGGCGGCTCGGGCGGCATCGGTTCGATCAACTGGGGCGGATTGCGCGACTTCGGCAACATCATCCGGCTGCGCGTCGTCACCATGGAGCAAGAGCCGCAAGTGCTGGAGCTCACCGGCGAGGACCTGCACAAGGTCACCCATGCCTATGGCACCAACGGCATCATCACCGAAATCGAGATGCCGCTCGCGCCTGCCTATGACTGGATCGACGCAATGGTCGGTTTCGACAGTTTCGACACGGCAGCGGCCTACGCCAATGCGCTCGCCCGCCAGGACGGCATTCTCACCAAGCTGGTCTCGGTGGTCGCGGCACCCTGCCCGTTTGACTATTTCAAACGCCATCAGAAGTTTCTCAAGGAAGGCCAGAGCGTGGTTCTGGTCATGGTCGCAGCACAAAGCCATGACGCCTTCAAGGCGTTCAGCGCGCGCAGTGGCGGTGAGATCATCTTTGACGCCACCACCGCAGGCGATCTCAAGGGCCTGCCGCCACTCTTCGAACTGTCTTGGAACCACACGACGCTGCGGGCGCTGCGCGTCGATCCGGCCTGGACCTATCTCCAGGTGCTCTATCCCTTCCCCAACCAGCTCGAGCTGACCGCGAAGATGGACCGGATGTTCCCGGGCGAACTGATCTCGCATCTCGAGTTCGTCCGCTTCGATGGCGACATCACCTGCTTCGGCCTGCCACTGGTGAAATTCACGACCGATGAACGGCTTGAGGAGATCATGGATCTGCACAACGCCAATGGCTGCCCGATCTTCAACCCTCACCGCTACACGCTTGAGGAAGGCGGCATGAAGCAGACCGACGAAATCCAGCTCGCCTTCAAGCGCGAGGCTGATCCCAAGGGCCTGCTCAATCCCGGAAAGATGATTGCCTGGGATGATCCGGACTATGATTTCAACTCTGGAAAAGTGTGGCTGTTCAAGGGTTTGAAACAGGCGAGCTGAGGCACTGCAAATGCGTATACTCGTGGTCCACGCCCACCCGGTCGAGACCAGTTTCAACAAGGCACTGTTCCATCTGACGGTGGAACGGCTCACCGCACAGGGCCATGACGTCGACGCGCTGGACCTTTACGCCGAGGATTTCGACCCACGACTGACAGCAGCCGAGCGCGAGGCCTATCATGATCTTGAGACCAACCGCGCCAATGTCTCCGGCCATGTCGACCGCCTGCTGGGTGCCGAAGCGCTGGTGATGGTCTATCCGGTCTGGAATTACGGCTTCCCGGCAATCCTCAAGGGTTGGGTCGACCGCGTGTTCCTGCCCGGCGTGTCCTTCGCGCTGGTCGATGGCGCGGTCCAGCCGACGCTGCACAACATCACCAAGCTGGTGGTGGTCTCGACTTATGGCGGGTCCCGCTTCCGCAGCTTCCTGATGGGCGATCCGCCGCGCAAGCTGGTGACACGCATGTTGCGCGCATTGATCAAGCCGGGCGCGCCGGTCAAATACCTCACCCACTACAATCTCAATCTTGCCACCGACAAGAGCCGCGCCGCTTTCATGGCCCGGATCGGTGCTGAAATGGACCGGTTCTGATGCGTTGCCTGATTGTCTATTGTCACCCGGTTCCCGAAAGCTATTGCGCCTCCGTGCGCGACACCGTGATTGCCACGCTTGAGAAAAACGGCCACGAGGTCGACCTGCTCGATCTCTATGCCGAGGGCTTTGACCCGGTGATGCCCGCCGATGAACGGCGCATCTACAACCAGATGAAGCGCGAGGATCACCCGTTCCCCGACCACGCCGAGCGGCTGGAGAAGGCAGACGCGCTGTTCTTTGTCTATCCGACCTGGTGGTACGGGCTGCCGGCCATGCTCAAGGGCTGGCTCGACCGGGTCTGGACCCCGGAACTCACCTTCCACATCCCTGATGGCCCCGGCCCCATCAAGCCGTTGATGACCCATATCAAGCTGCTAGGCGTGATCACCACCTGCGGCGCGCCGCGCTGGTGGTCCTATCTGGTCGGCCACCCGGGCAAACGCACCATCCTGCGCGGCATGCGCGCGCTCTGCGCCAGGAATTGCCGGCGGATTTTCACCGCCCATTACCTGATGGACAAATCAACGCCCGAGAGCCGCGCCGCCTACCTGCAACAGGTTGAAAAGCGGCTTTCATCCATATGATTATATGGGTTTTTCGCCGATCAGGCGGAGTTATTGCACTTGTCGGGATGCGCATTGGCAAAGGCTGGCAGTGCCTGGCAGGCCGAACGGATCGCCTGGATGCGTCTGAGTCCGGAAATGTCGGCACCCCAACGCTCGGCATTGTAAAGCTGTGGGATCAGGCAGATGTCTGCGAGACCGGGTGTGTCGCCGTGGCAGAATGTGCCCGTCTGGGGATGACCGAGCAGCTTTTCGAACGCTTCCAGCCCCTGGCTGATGAAGCGCTGCATCCAGGCCACCCGCACCGCGTCTCCGCCCTGGGTCAGTTCCATCACATGCGCCACCACCGACAGATTACAGATCGGATGAATGTCCATGGCAATGACATCGGCGAGTGCACGAACCCGCGCGCGCTCCGCCGGTTCGTCGGGCAACAGCGCCAAGCCCCGGGTCTCGATCAGGTATTCGACGATCGCCAGCGACTGGGTGAGCATCACGCCGTCAATGTCGAGCGCAGGAACCTTGCCCAGCGGATTGCGCTCTAGATGCTCCGGAGAACCATGATCGCCTGCCAGCAGGTCGATCACCACCGGCTGATAGGCAATGCCCGCCAGATTGAGCGCGATGCGCACCCGGTAGCTCGCCGAGGAGCGCCAGTAATCATAAAGCACGGGCGTTGTCATGGTTCATTCCCCATCAGAAAGGCACAAATGCCTATACTTTTTCAACGGATTGCTCGATCGCGCCAAAAATCGAATGGCCCTCGCCATCCTTCATTTCGATGCGGACCGTATCACCGAATTGCATAAACGGCGTGCTCGGCTTGCCCGAATTGATGGTCTCGATCATCCTGATTTCCGCAATGCAGGAATAGCCCAGACCACCCTCGCCGACAGGTTTGCCGGGATCGCCATCCGGCCCCTTGTTGGAAACGGTGCCGGACCCGATGATGGCGCCTGCGCACAGCGGTCGCGTCTTGGCCGCATGGGCAACAAGCTGCGGGAAATCGAATGTCATGTCGGCCCCTGCATTGGCGCGGCCAAAGGGCTGGCCATTGTAGTCGACATCGAGCGGCAACGAGAGCTTGCCACCATCCCAGGCCTCGCCCAGCTCGTCCGGCGTCACCGCGACCGGCGAAAACGCAGAGGATGGCTTGGACTGGAAAAAACCGAAGCCCTTGGCGAGTTCGCCCGGGATCAGGCCCCGCAGGCTGACATCATTGAGCAGCATCACCAGCTTGATCGCCGCGCGGCAGGTGTCAATATCCGCACCCATCGGCACATCGCCGACGATGACGGCCACCTCGCCCTCAAAATCGATGCCCCAGGCTTCGTCAGCCATCCGGATCGGCCCGCGGGGCGCGAGGAAACTGTCCGAGCCCCCCTGATACATCAACGGATCCTGCCAGAAGCTCTCGGGCATTTCGGCCCCGCGCGCCTTGCGCACCAGTTCCACGTGATTGACATAGGCCGACCCGTCAGCCCACTGATAGGCCCGCGGCAGCGGTGAAAGCGCGTCACGCTCGTGAAACCGTTCATCCGGCTCGGCGCCCGTTTCCAGCATCTGCGCCACATCGGCAAGCCGCGGCGCCACATGGGCCCAATCATCAAGCGCCGCCTGGAGCGTACGGGCGATATGCGGGACCCCGGAGGCACGGGTTAGATCGCGCGAGACGATAACCAGGCGGCCGTCCCTGCTGCCATCGCGGAGGGTTGCGAGTTTCATGCGGATTTCCTTTGTGGTTTGGAAGGTGGCAACGGCAGGCTGAGCCCGTCGCGCCCGATCGTCAGCGGACCATCCCAGGTGGCGTAAAGCTCACGGGTCCAGTCAGCTTCGGTAATCTGCGGATCATCGGCGGGCACCAGATGGTTGAGCACCAGATGGCCGGCCTGAGCCTGCGTTGCGATCCGGCCGACATCGGCCGCCATGGTATGGCTTGCCAGCAGATGGGCCTTCAGCCGGTCACCATTGCCGGTGCGCGCCACCAGCCGGTCGACCCCGTCGGGATGCATAGCTTCGTGCACGAGAATATCGGCGCCCTGGGCGAATTCGCCCAAGGGCGGATAGTAAGCCGTATCGGCGGAAAACACGATCACCCGGCCCGCATGGCTGATCTTGATCGCGTAGCATTCGGTGACCGGCGGATGTTCGACGCGCAAGGCCTCGACCGTGAGGCCCTCACTCTCGATCAGCACGCCTTCGCCAAACTCGCTGACCTGCACCAGATCGCAGATATCGGGCCTGCCTTCATCATCAATGCGCAGGTCAATGTCATAGGCAAGCGAGGCCAGGAACCCGTCCCAGAGCGCTTGCGTCCCGACCGGACCCCAGACCTCGACCGGCGTCTTCAACCCGGCAGTCCATGCGGTGTGGATCAGCGGCCCTAGTTCGAGCACATGGTCGGAGTGCAGATGGGTGATCACCACCAGATCCAGCTGAGGCAGCGCCATGCCCGCCTCGACCAGTCCGCGCGAGACGCCAAGGCCGCAGTCGATCACAATCCGCCGTCCACCGATTTCCAGCAGAGACGCCGTCGGAGACGGCCCGCCCGGACGGATCGCCGGCCCGCCTTTTGAGCCAAGAACAACAAGACGTTCACTCATCTGGGCCTGCCCCCGCACAAAAACGAAGCGTGCCTACGAAAAGCGACGCGAATTGCCAGAATCGGGCCTCAAGCATGAATGTCCTCCTGTCAGACAGATTGACCGGTTTCCACCTCACCGTCGAGGCTTTTTGAGCGCTTTGCGATAGGCCCGGCGGCAAGGTCGGCATAAAGAAGGTTGAAAGTGTAACTATCAAGCTGCGGTTGGCAAATTTGACCTCAAAGGAGGCACACCATCCGTGTTGATGAGCGAAAGCCGAAAACGTGCCGGAACAGCCCGGTCTCATGGGTCTCCTGCGCGACAAAGCCCTCGCGCTCATAGAGTTTCCGGGCCCGCGGGTTGGTGTCGATGACGTCGAGCCGCACGCTGGCGCAATCCAGATCCCGCGCCTTCTGCTTGACCGCATCGAGCAGTTTGGTCCCGACACCCTGCCCGCGGGCTTCAGCGGCGACGAATATGCCGTCCATCTGCAATGTTCTGGCTTCGATTGGCCGGTCAAGCAGGGAGAGCACAAACCCGCGCCAAACCCCTCCGATCCAGCCATAGACGGCACACAATTCCGGAAGACCGCCACCAACGAAACCGCCTTTGGAGGTCTTGTATCCGGCCACACCGAGAAGCTCACCGCCTGCCGAAACCGCACTGATGGCATGATCAGGATCGATGTTGCTTGCCAGATATGCCAGCGCCCGGGATTCGGGTTTCATCACAAGGCTGAGCTTGGCCTTGAACGCGTCCCAAAACAGATGCGCCGCGGCCTCACGGTGTCCGGCGGGAAGACCGTCTTCAATGCTGAGATGCGGGTTAGAAACCATCAGAACCAATTGCTATTTCGTCTTGTCACGGCGGGCAGGCATGCGTCACAAAGTACCGAACTTGCACTGCCGCATCGCTTCTCGCACAATTGTGGCAGTCAGGCCATTCGCCAGCCGGTCTCATTCCGGGCGATGCAGCAGGATCACGCCACACGATGAACCTTGAGAACGACATCCTCGCATGGGACCGGAAATCCGCAAGCGTCATCGGGGCGATTTACGATCGGTATGCAGGACAAAAATTCCTTGCGGCCGATCTGGTGGCGCTGGCGCAAAAGCCGGAACTGGAGGTTGGCGCAACGTGGCTTCTGAAACGATACCTGGAGCTGGAAAAGCACCGGTTGGACCCGGCGCTCTCAACGCAATTGATCAGCTTCGGGGGCGGATTTAAATCCCCGGATTCGCGGCTGCATCTGCTGCAGATGAGTGGCAACCTCGAGATCGAGGCTTCAGCGGTTGAAGCGTTCGTCCGCTTCATCGATCACTCCATGGAGGACCGCAACACATTCGTGCGGGCCTGGAGCTATTTCGGACTTGAACAACTGGCCCTGGCACATCCTGCACGCAAAGAAGATACAATTGCGCGACTGGAAATTGCAGCAGCGCTCGAACACGCAGCCTCAGCGAAAGTGCGTCTTTGCAAAGCCCTTGCAAGACTCTCGCCCGGCTGAGCTTGAAAGGACAGATACCCGCCGAGCCTATCTTAGCCGCTCAATCATCGCGGAGAAGTCTTTGCCCTTACCCTCACCGGCCACGAACTGGTTGTAAAGCTCGGTCGCCCGCGCACCCATCGGCGTTTGCGCAGATACGCTGCCGGCTGCCTGTTGCGAGAGCTTGAGATCCTTGAGCATCAGCTCGGCTGCAAAGCCGGGTTTGTAGCCATTGTCGGCAGGGCTCTGCGGGCCGATGCCCGGCACCGGGCAATAGGTGTTGACCGACCAGCAGGAGCCCGACGAGGTCGACACCACATCGAACAGGCTCTGCGCCGAGAGCCCAAGTTTCTCGGCCAATGCAAAGGCTTCGCAGGTGCCGATCATCGAGATGCCAAGCAGCATGTTGTTGCAGATCTTGGCAGATTGCCCCGCGCCGGCATCACCGCAATGCACCGCCTTCTGGCCCATGATCTCGAACAGGGGTGCAGCCCGCGCAAAAGACTCATCGCTGCCGCCCGCCATGAAGGTGAGCGTACCCGCCGAGGCCCCACCGACGCCGCCGGAAACCGGCGCATCCACTGACAACAGCCCTTGCGCGGCCGCCATGTCATGAGCCGCACGCGCACTTTCGACGTCGACTGTCGAGCAATCGATGAACACCGCGCCCTTCGTCCCGGCCGGCACGATGTCGGCATAGACCGCGCGCAGGATCGCGCCATCGGGCAGCATGGTGATCACCGCGTCCCGTCCGCTCGCGGCTTCCGCTGCAGAGCCTGCATTGGCGGCGCCTTCGACGGTCACACCCGCGACATCGAAGCCTGTCACTTCATGCCCGGCCTTGACCAGGTTCGCCGCCATCGGCGCGCCCATATTGCCCAGTCCGATAAACCCGATTTTCATGGCGTCCTCCCTGCATGTTCTCAAACACCGGCCATCAGGCCGGATCAAAAATGATATCGCCCTCCGGCGGTTCGGACAGCATGGCCTGAACCTCGGCGGCACGCACCTCCTCCACGGATCCGTGCTGCCAGCGCGGGTTTCTGTCCTTCTCGATGATCGCCGCGCGAATGCCCTCGATGAAATCGCCTTCCGAGGCGCTGCGCGAGGTAAAGCGGTATTCCTGCTGGAGCGCACCCGCGATGGTGCCGTCCCGGCGGGCGCGCCGCACCAGCTCCAACGTGCAATTGGCAGATATCGGTGATCCCGCGCGGATCGCCTTCAGGGTCGCCTGGCCCCAGTCGTCATCAGGCAGCGAAGCCACGATTTTAGCGAGGCTTGCCAGAGCGAAATGCCGATCCACCTGTTCCCGCAATCCCATCAGCGGCCCGTCCTCGGGATCCTGCGCCATGGATTGGATCACAGACACATCCCCGGTCTCGATCAGAGTTTCAACCAGTTCACGCCACAAGGCTTCCGGCACGAAGCAATCGGCAAAACCGGCCAGGATCGCATCCGACGCAGTCATCCGGTAGCCGGTGAGGCCGAGATATTCGCCCAGATGTCCCGGCGCGTTGGCCAGCAGATGCGTTCCACCGACATCGGGCACCAGCCCGATTGCGCATTCCGGCATGGCGATGCGCGTACTCTCGCCCACCACCCGGTGCGACCCGTGCAGCCCAACGCCGACGCCACCGCCCATGGTGAACCCCTGGCACAGCGCCACATAGGGTTTCGGATAGGCAGCGATCTTTGAGTTGAGCCGGTATTCGTCACGCCAGAACGTCCGGCTGGCCTCGAAATCCCCTTTCGACGCCGTAACATGCATGAATTGCAGGTCGCCACCGGCGGAGAAGGCCTTGGTTCCTTCCGCATCGATCAGCACGCAAGCCACGTCGTCATCATCGCGCCACGCATCAAGCGCTTCGTGCATGGCCAGCACCATCTCGTGGCTCACGGCATTCAGGGCCTGCGGCCGCTGCAGGGTGATCTGACCGATGCGCCCGATCTTGCGAATGCGGATGCTCATGCGGCGCGCTCGGCGATGAGGGCTCGCGACACGATCACCCGCATGATCTCGTTGGTGCCCTCGAGGATCTGGTGCACCCGAAGATCACGCACGATCTTCTCGATCCCGTAATCGGCCAGATAACCGTAGCCGCCATGCAGTTGCAGCGCATCATTGGCAACGTTGAAGGCCGTGTCGGTCACGAAGCGCTTGGCCATGGCGCAGAATTTGGTCGCGTCGGGCGCCTTGCGGTCCAGCTTGCTCGCGGCCTGCCTGAGGAAAATCCGCGCCGCCTGCAATTCGGTCTCCATGTCGGCCAGCCGGAACTGCAGCGCCTGGAACTGATCGATGGGTTTGCCGAAAGCCTGGCGTTCGCCCATATAGGTGAGCGTCTTGTCGAGCGCCGATTGCGCACCGCCCAGTGCCGAGGCCGCAATGTTGAGCCGCCCGCCATCAAGCCCGCTCATCGCGTAACGGAAGCCGGCACCCTCCTCGCCCAGCAGATTGTCCGCCGGAATCAGGCAATCATCGAACTGAACCTGGGAAGTCGGTTGAGACCGCCAGCCCATCTTGTTTTCCGGCGCGCCGAAGGAAAGTCCAGCCGTCCTGTCCTCGACGATCACCGCCGAGATGCCCTTGGGGCCGTCCGCGCCGGTCCGCGTCATCACCAGGTAGAGATCGGAAAATCCGCCGCCCGAGATGAAGGCCTTGGCGCCATTGAGCTTGTAGCCCTCATTGGTCCGCTCGGCCCGGGTCCTGAGCGCCGCCGCATCGGAGCCGGAGCCCGGTTCGGTCAGACAATAGGAGGCGATCTTGTTCATCGTGACGAGATCGGGCAGCAGCCGCGCCTTGATCTCGTCGGAGCCATAGGAGGCGATCATCCAGGCGCACATATTGTGGATCGACAGGAACGAGGCCACCGATGGGCACGCCATCGACAGGGCCTCGAACACAAGTGTCGCATCCAGCCGGGTCAGACCCGAGCCACCATCGGCCTCAGGGACATAGATTGCGGCCAATCCCAGCGCAGCGGCTTCTTCAAGCACGCCGCGCGGAATCGCCTCTTCCTTTTCCCATTGGGCCGCGAACGGGGCGATCTTCACGGCGCCAAAATCCCGCGCCATGTCAAAGATCGCCTGCTGTTCCTCGTTCAGCTCAAAGTCCATGGTCCGACCGCCTCCTCCATCCGGAAAGGAACCAAGTTGATCCCCACCTCACATGGTGGGGATAACGAACTCGGCCCCTTCCTTGATACCCGAAGGCCAGCGTGCCGTCACCGTCTTGGTGCGGGTGTAGAAGCGGAAGCCGTCCGGCCCATGCTGGTTGAGGTCACCGAAGCCGGATTTCTTCCAGCCGCCGAAGGTGTGATAGGCCAGCGGCACCGGGATCGGCACATTGACGCCGACCATGCCGATGTTGATGCGGCTGACGAAATCACGCGCGGTGTCACCATCGCGGGTGAAGATCGCGGTGCCGTTGCCGTATTCATGCTCCATCGGATAACGCAGCGCCTCGGCATAGGTTGGCGCACGGACGACGGAGAGCACCGGACCGAAAATCTCCTGCTGGTAGATGTCCATGTCGCGGGTCACGTTGTCGAACAGGCAACCGCCGACGAAATAGCCGTCCTCATAGCCCTGCATCGAGAAATCGCGGCCATCAACCACGAGCTTCGCGCCCTGCTCCACGCCCGAATTGATCAGCCCGAGCACCCGGTTGCGGGCTTCCTTGGTGACCAGCGGTCCGAAATCGACGTCATTGCCGTCGGTGTAAGGCCCGATCTTGAGCGCTTCGACCCTTGGGGCCAGCTTCTCGATCAGCAGATCTGCGGTCTTCTCGCCAACAGGAACAGCAACGGAAATCGCCATGCAGCGCTCACCGGCAGCACCATAGCCCGCGCCAATCAGCGCATCGACGGCCTGGTCCATATCAGCGTCCGGCATGATGATCATGTGGTTCTTGGCGCCGCCGAAGCACTGGACCCGCTTGCCGTTGGCGCAACCGCGCCCATAGATGTACTCCGCGATCGGTGTCGAGCCGACAAAACCGATGGCCATGATTTCCGGATGGTCGAGGATCGCGTCAACCGCACCCTTGTCGCCATTGACGACATTGAGAATGCCATCGGGCAGGCCGGCCTCGGTCATCAGTTCGGCCAGCATCAGCGGCACCGACGGATCGCGCTCGGATGGCTTGAGGATAAAGGCATTTCCGGCAGCAATCGCCGGGCAGAACTTCCACATCGGGATCATGGCCGGGAAATTGAACGGGGTGATGCCTGCGACCACGCCAAGCGGCTGACGCAGCGAATACATGTCGATGCCGGGGCCTGCACCCTCGGTGAATTCGCCCTTCAGCAGATGCGGGGCGCCAAAGCAGAATTCCGCCACTTCCAGGCCGCGGATCACATCGCCCTTGGCGTCGGGAATGGTCTTGCCGTGCTCGCGCGAAAGCGCTTCGGCCAGCTTGTCCATGTCGCGATGCAGAAGCTGAACGAACTTCATCAGCACCCGCGCGCGCTTCTGCGGGTTGGTCGCACCCCATCCAACCTGCGCCTTGGCCGCGACCTCGACAGCATGGGCCAGTTCCTCGCTGGAGGCCAGCGGCACCTTCGCCTGAACCTCGCCCGTGGCCGGGTTCATGACGTCGGCAAAGCGGTCCGATTGTCCTTTGACATGCTTGCCGCCGATGTAGTGGGTGAGTTCGTTCATGGTCGTACCTCCGCGTTATCACTGTATAGATTCACCATGCACTTACTTGTCTTGATGCTCAACAGCTCGAAATGCTCATCCGTTGTGCAAATTCGCACATCAGATACCCCTAACCTCAAGCAGCCGACAGGCCGCCATCCACTTGCAGGGTCTGGCCGGTGACGAAACTCGCGGCCGGGTCGGCAAGAAAGGCAAGCCCCGCAATGACCTCGTCGACCTCGGCCAAACGTCCCATCGGGATTGCCCGCACCAGTCCGGCTTCCGCAGCCGACCGTCCATCACCTGCCTCATCGAGAAATCCGGTGACCATCGCCGTGCGTGCGAAGGACGGGCACAGCGCGTTCACCCGCACCCCGCGCCGCGCATATTCGATCGCCGCCGATTTGGTGAGCCCCACAACCCCGTGCTTGGCGGCCGCATAGACGGACAGTCTTGGTGCGCCGACCACCCCCGCCACCGAGGCAACATTAACGATCGCTCCGACCTCGCCCGTGTCGCGGAACTGCTTTTCAAACGCAGGCAGTTGCGCCCGCATGGCAAAGAACACTCCCATCAGATCGACATCGATGATCTTGCGCGCAACATCGAGCGGTGTGTCGGGCAGAAACATCAGATCGTGGACCACGCCGGCATTGTTGACCGCAACATCGATCCGGCCGAACCGCGACAGGGCCCGTTCCACAAGCCGTTCGGAAAGCTCAGGGTCGCAGATGTCTCCGGCGCAGGTCTCGCACTCGCCGCCCAGTCCGGTTGCCAGCGCCTCAAGCGCATCGGCATCGAGATCGCTCAACACCAGACGCGCGCCAGCCCTGGAAAAATACCGCGCTGCCGCCTCGCCAAAGCCGCCGGCCGCACCGGTCAGGAGGATAACCCGGTCGGTGAACTCCGCCATTGTCATGCCTTTCCGGTGATCACGTCACCAGCCATCATGGCCAGAAGCGGGACCGCCTTGCCATAGTCCCGCGCCCGCTCGGGATTGGACGCATTGCCATCCAGCGAGCGCTTGTAGACGCCCTGCAGGATCGACGCGAGGCGGAAGAAGGAGAACGCCAGGCAGAAGGTCCAATTGTCCGCCTTGATGCCGCTGCGCTCGGTGTAGCGCGCCACGTAAACGGCTTCCTGAGGGATGCCGAGCTGATCGCGGTCGAGACCGCCAAGCCCCCTGAACCCGCTGTCATGGGGCAGACGCCATTGCATGCACTGATAGGCAAGATCGGCCATCGGGTGCCCGAGCGTCGACAGTTCCCAGTCGATCAGCGCCAGCACATGACCGCCATGGCCGTCAAAGATCATGTTGTCGAGCCGGAAATCACCATGCACCACCGAGACCTGACCATCATCCTCGGGCAGGTTTTCGTTGAGCCAGCTCATCAGCTTGTCCATGTCCTCAAGCTCGTCGGTCTTACTGGCAAGATATTGCTCGCTCCAACGCCTGATCTGGCGCGCAAAATAATTGCCCGGTCGGCCGAAATCCCCAAGGCCTGCGGCTTCCGGGTCGACGCTGTGCAGTTTCGCAAGCACCTGGTTCATGCCGTCATAGACCGCGGTACGTTCCGTCATGGTGGTTTCCGGCAAGGCCGGATCCCAGAATATGTGCCCCTCGATCAGCTCCATGACGAAATACATCCGGCCGATGGCGCTGTGCTCATCAGACAGGCCAAGCACTTTGGGCACCGGGACGCCCTGATCCGCCAACGCCTTCATCACCCGGTACTCACGGTCGACCTGATGAGCGGATTTGAGCAGCGTTCCAGGCGGCTTGGCGCGCAGCACATAGCGGCCGCTGTCAGCTTCAACCCGGTAGGTCGGGTTGGATTGCCCGGTGTTGAACTTCATGATCTCATGAAGGCCAGAAAAGCCGGGAACCAGCTCGTGCAGTTCATCGGCCAGGTTTTCCATGTCAAACGGTTCGGCATCCATCTCAAGCGTCCTCCCTGCTCATCGGCTTATTGCATGCCTTCAAGCATCCTTGAACAGCCGGACCGCATGTTGAACAGACAATCCGCCATCAATCGGCAGGATCGCCCCAGTGATGTAGGCCCCCGCCCGACTGCAAAGATAGATGGTCGCGCCAGCCACATCGTCCGGCTGCCCGATCCGGCCAAGCGGCACCCCGGTGCTGATCCGCTCGACCTGTTCATCGCGCCCGGTCGCAAAGGCTGTCATCTTGCTCTGGAAGGGACCCGGGGCGAAGGCGTTGACCGTAATCCGCCGTCCGGCCAGTTCCTCGGCAAGTGTCCTTGTAAGATGATGCACAGCGGCCTTGGAGGCGGTGTAGGAATAGGCACCATCGGCGACCGGCTGGGTCCCCATTACCGAACCCAGATTGATCACCCGCGCCGGATCCTCGGCGCTGGCCGCTTCAACCATCAGCGGCGTCAGCTCGCGGGTCAGCGTGAAAAGTCCCGCCACATTGACACCCATCACCTTGGCCCAGGCCGCATGGGGGAATTCCTCATAGCTTGCTCCCCAGGAAACGCCAGCATTGTTGACCAGGATGTGAAGCTGCGCTGTGCGCGCCTTCACCGCTTCCACAAGGGCTGCAATCCCTTCCTCGGTCCCCACATCGCCGGCAAATCCTTCCACCGAGCCGGTACAACCAAGTGCGTTGATCTGCTCGGCCACGCGGGCGCAATCCTCACCCTTGCGCGAGGCGATCAGCACCCGCGCGCCAGCCTGCGCCAGTCCGGTAGCAATCATCCGCCCGATACCTGTTGCCCCTCCGGTTACCAGCGCGACCTTGCCGCGAACCGAAAACAGGTCTTCCAAATAGCTCATTGTGCCACCTCCCAATGGTAACGCCGGGCATTGCATCGCCACCCCTGTAAAGGATGTCAACGGACTGCTCAAATCGGCCCGCGAACGATTGCCGCCCGAAGCCTGGACAGATAGCATGGCTTACAATTGACGTGTGCGTAAAGGGAAGATTCGGCAAATAGCGAAGCCCGCAGTGCACAACAGGAGGGGGAGATCAATTTGACCGGTACAAACGCGATGGACCTGGGGATTTCGAGCAATCTCAAGCCACTGCTGGAGGCAGTGCGCGACATGGTGCGCAATGAAATCATCACGCTCGACGACGAATTCCTGGCTGAGGTCGGCTCCCGGGGCGACCGCTGGAGCTACACCCCGCGGCAGACCGAAATCCTCGAAGGCCTCAAGGCCAAGGCCCGCGAGCGCGGGCTCTGGAACCTCTGGCGCACCCACGCCGGAAACGGCCTGACCACGGTCGAATATGCCTATCTGGCGGAAGAAATGGGCAAGGCGCATCTGGGTGCGGAAACCTTCAACTGCTCGGCGCCCGACACCGGCAACATGGAGGTGCTTGGCCGCTACGGAACGCCCGAGCATCAGGCGCAATGGCTTGAGCCGCTGCTCGAGGGAAAGATCCGTTCCGCCTATCTGATGACCGAGCCGGACATGGCCTCTTCCGACGCCACCAACATTTCGATGCGCTGCGTCCGCGACGGCGATTCCTACGTCCTCAACGGTGAGAAATGGTGGGCCTCGGGCGCCGGCGATCCGCGCTGCGCGATCTACATCGTGATGGTGCGCACCGGCGATGACGACACGCCCAAACACGCCCGCCATTCGATGATCCTGGTGCCCGCCGACACGGCCGGAATCGACAAGCTGCGCCCCATGCAGGTCTATGGCCATGATGACGCGCCGCATGGCCACTACCATCTCAGATTCACCGATGTGCGGGTGCCGGCAAGCAATCTGCTGGTCGGCGAGGGCAAGGGCTTCGAAATCGCGCAAGGACGGCTTGGGCCGGGCCGGATCCACCATTGCATGCGCGCCATCGGCCAGGCCGAAATGGCACTCGAACTGATGTGCAAACGCGCGCTCGCCCGCGAGGCTTTCGGCAAGAAGCTGGCCCAGCTTGGCGCCAATTACGACATCATCGCCGAATGCCGGATGGAGATCGAAATGGCGCGGCTGCTGTGCCTAAAGGCCGCCTGGATGATGGATCAAGGCGATGCCCGTGCCGCAGCCCCCTTTATCAGCCAGATCAAGGTGGTGGCACCGCGCGTGGCGCTCAAGGTCACCGACGAGGCTGTGCAGATGTTCGGCGGACAGGGCATTTCCCAGGACACGCCGCTGGCCCGCATGTGGACCCATCTGCGCACCCTGCGCCTCGCCGACGGCCCCGATGCCGTCCACCGCCGTCAGGTCGCCCGCGCCGAACTCAAGCGCTACACCCAGGAAAAGGTCTGACCCCGCCATGAAAGCCATCATCTGTCCGGACTACGGACCCGTTTCAAATCTCGAATACCGCGACATGCCCGAACCGGACCCGGGCAAGGCCGAAGTGGTGATCAGCGCCGAGGCGATCGGGGTCAATTATCCCGACGGGCTTCTGGTCCAGGGTCTCTACCAGATGAAGCCCGAAACACCGTTCATTCCGGGCATGGAAGCCGCTGGCCGGATCAAAAGCGTCGGCGCCGGTATCACCAGCCTCAAGCCTGGTGACCGAGTCGTGGCCATGATCGACCGAGGCGCCTATGCGCAACAGGTGCTCGCACCCGCAGACCGCGTCTTTGCCCTTCCCGATCAGATGACCTGTGAGGACGCCTGCGCCTTGATGTGCGCCTGGGGCACCTCGCATCACGCCCTGCGCCAGCGCGCGCAACTCAAGAAAACCGAGACTTTGCTGGTGCTTGGCGCCGCGGGCTCAACCGGCCTGGCGGCCGTATCGATTGGCAAGGCCATCGGCGCACGGGTGATCGCGGTGGCCTCGAGCGATGAAAAACGCTCAGCCTGCCTGGACGCAGGCGCGGATGTTGCCCTGCCCTATGAGGGCCTGCGCGAAGCGCTCAAATCGGAAACCGGCGGAAAAGGCGTGGACGTCGCCTACGACCCGGTCGGCGGCCCCGCCTTCGAGGTGGCCGCCCGCGCCATGGCCCGCAATGGACGGCTCTTGGTGGTCGGCTTCGCCTCGGGCGAAATCCCAAAACTCGCGGTCAATCTGGCACTGCTCAAGGAATATTCGCTGGTTGGCGTGTTCTGGGGCTCCTTTGTGAGCCATGAGCCCAAGGCCTATGCCGCCAACAACCGCGAACTCTTCGCCTGGCATTCGAGCGGCCTGATCAAGCCGCGGATCGATGTACGCCGGCCCCTGTCCGAAGCTGCCGATGCCTTGCAGCGCATTCTCGACCGCGGCGCGGTCGGAAAGACCATCCTGATCCCCTGAGGACCGCACATGACCCTGCCAACCACCATGAACGCGCTTGTGCTCAAACACGGCGGCCTCAGCGACGCACCGCGCACGGGCGCTGCCATCGACAGCCTCGAGCCCTATCTCGACTATTGTCCCCTGCCCGTCCCCAGGCCCGGGCCAGGCGAAGTTCTGATCAAGGTGCGGATGGCTTCGGTCAACCCGTCCGATCTCTATTTCATCAAGGGCGAATACGGCCAGCCGCGCGTCAAGGGCGCTGCGGCGGGCTTTGAAGGCGTCGGCGACGTGGTCGACGGCAACGGCCTCTATGCCCGCTATCTCAAGGGCAAGCGGGTGGCCTTTGTCGGCGGGGTCGCGGGTTCTGGCGCCTGGGCGGAGTATATAGCGGTGTCAGCCGCCACCTGCGTGGTGGTGAAACCGGCGATGCGCGACGAGGATGCTGCAGGCCATGTGGTCAATCCGGTGACCGCCTGGACCATGTTCGACATCGTCCGCCAGTCGGGCTCGAAGAGCTTCATCTTCACCGCCGGCTTTTCGCAGCTGGGCAAGCTGATGGCGGGACTGGCGCGCGATCATGGCTACAGCATGATCGCGGTGATCCGCAAACCAAGCCAGGCCGCCCATCTCCAAAGCCTCGGCGCGGCCCATGTGCTGATTGAGTCCGACCCGGAATTTGATGCCAGGCTTGCGGCTCTGTGCAAGAGCGAGAAGCCGCGTGTGCTGCTTGATGCGGTGGCGGGCCAGCGCGCGGCAGATATCTTCACCGCGATGCCGGCGCGGGCCCGCTGGGTGATCTATGGCAAACTCGACACGGCGCCGCCAACCATCCCCGAAACTGGCCAGCTGATCTTCATGGACAAGAAGATCGAGGGCTTCTGGCTGACAAAATGGTTCAAGCGCGCATCGCTGATCGAGAAGCTCAAAACCCTGCGCGGCGTGCAGAACCGTTTCATCTCAGGGGCCTGGAAAACCGAAGTGGTGGCCACCGTGAAGCTCTCCGACGCCATGCAGGACCTTCCCGAAGCGCTGAAACTGGGCGACGGCAAGGTGATGCTCGTGCCATAGCGCCGTGCCAGGCATTGATAGTTTACTTTAGTTATTGCGTATAACCTTATGTTTAGATTCGATCTTTCCGCTTCTCTAAAGGTTAAACATGAAGCGAGATCATCATTGAGGGAGACGGAGAACTTTCCATCTGGCCAGGGCGTCCTATGTCAAAACCATGGAGGCCACACTATGACCGATCCCAAGCGCATCAAAATCAACCACCGCATCGCAGCTCTTGTTGCCGCCCTCGTGGCGGCGACACTTCTCTTGCTGACCCCGGCCCGCGCAGATGACGCCGCCGCGGCACAGTCCATCATCGAGAGCCAGATCCAGGCCTTTCTGGCCGATGACATGGCAACCGCCTATTCCTTCGCCGCCCCGTCCATCAAGCGCATGTATCCCGATGAAAGCCGCTTCTTCGACATGGTCAAACGCGGCTACCAGCCGGTCTACCGCCCGGGCAATTTTGCCTTCGGCCGCTCCAAGCTGGCGCCCGATGGCTCAGGCCTGATCCAGGAGGTGCTGATCCAGGGGCCGGACGGCCAGGACTGGACGGCGCTCTACTCGCTCGAGCGGCAGCCCGATGGCAGCTTCAAGATCAACGGCGTCCAGATGATCAAGGCCGCAGCGCCGGTCACCTGAACGGGTCACCCATGCCTGCCGGGGCACTGGCAGAGGAGCTTCGGGCACTGCCCGGAAACGGACATGGCGAACCCTCCCGCGCGGCAATCGCCGGGATGTGCTGTGCGATGAATTCCGGAGGGCCGCGCACAGGCTGCGCCGTTCGGAAATTGGGTTTTGGTGTGTGCATGCTGGTGGAACATGCACGGGGGTGGCGCAACCTGCGCACGGCCCGAAATTCGCCGGATGATGTCCGCATCCGACAGACGGAAACCGGATCCTGCAACAGCCCGGACAGAGGCCGCCACGCTCACCTTGAACCACGCTCCGGCACGCACACAGGCCTTCGTTGCCGATGCGGGGGCGCCGGTGCTCAAATCAGCACCAACCCCGCATCCGAAAGCCGGTCCGCCACAGGCCCGTTTCCACCCCCGGCCCGGCTGCCGGCCGGCGCGAACCGGCACAGGGGACAGGGGCTTCTCCGGTGGCTGGCTTGGCCAGCAAACGCCACAAAGCGCCAACAGGCTGCCAACGGAAACGCGGTCGTTTCCACCTCCCCTCCGGCATTGCCGCACGTTACGCCAACACCACAAGGGCCTTCCTCCCGCCTGGCTCGAAGCGTTCACGATCCATCCGGCAGCGGGAGCATGCAAAGTGTGACACGGGGTTTGGAGGGTGGGGAAGAAATGGGCGCGATATTGCAGTGATGACAGTGCCGTGGCTTTCTCCCCATTGGTGGGGGAGAAAGCAAAATCATGACCTTAGCGTCAGCTAAGTCATAGATTTTGCAAGAGAGGGGGTCGGATCAAGCTCCAGAATTTTCCCCTCACCTGCAATTTCTAGCACTTAGCCTTCGGCTAAGACGCTGAAATTGCTTCCTCTCCCACAAGGGGAGAGGCCGAACCGCCGTGCCTACGCGTTTGGTATGCTTCGGTCGTGGCTCCGGGAAACGGAGAAACAGGCCGACAGCGAATGGCGTGGTGGGGCGGAGAGCGGCTGTTTGCTGCATGAGATTTTAGCGCCAACTTCAAGTCGCGTGGAGCTCCGCCTACATCTTCGCGAAATCACTGGACCGAACAGCCCCGGTTTTGTTGGGCACCATGGGTCTGCGGCTGTTCGCCGATTGCCCTTCCACGCAAGTAAGGTAATCTGCAACCACTGCCCTGCGATGAATTCGCAACGGAAAGCGTTAACTGTCAATGGTGCGAAGGCACAAGTCTTGATTGCGTAGGGCAATGAAGCCCATTTATTTACCCTATGTCCAAAGCCAGTTTCCGCAACGCTCCCGTCGCCGCTCTTATCTACGAATTCCTCTACGACGCCTACGCGTTGATAGAATCGGAGAGGGCACGTTTTGACACCTGGTGGGACGACGAAATTATGTTCCCTCTAGGGGTGTTTGATCATGGTTTCATAAGCAAATGGGAATGGAGCGCTGAAATCCTCGAAAATAGTGGAGTCATGATCCATGTTGATGAGCCGGGTTCTGATATCGCGAGGAAAGATGATCAGCGTCCGCCTATGCGACAGCCGTGCTTTAAGCCATTGATGACACTGGAAGAATGCCTGGCGACTGACTTTTCAGCTTTTGAGACCTTCGACAACTATTGCTTCGCGATGTTCACTTTTAACCAGCATGACTTCACTTTTGGGTCCCCTCGATTTCTGGAAGCTGTCGCAGCGAAGGACGACATTTTCGAAATCGACAAGTTCTCTCGATGGTTCTACGACGAGGACCGTTTCAGAGAAAAAGTGATGACCCGATGGGACGAAATGCTGATCCGTGAATTCAAGGCGGCTTTCTAGCGTTTTCGCTCTTTGGCGAGCTGCGTTGATGCCGGCGGCGCGGCGCAGCATTTGACAAGGCGATGAACGGCAGCTTTGGGCCGCATCCCGACATCCCGCATTGAAATCACCCCACAACGCCACCCATCTATTCCACCCGCGGATCGCGGATCATCCCGCGCACCCCCATTTTCCCCTCGCCCCGAATCCGCTATGACCGGTCAGCGGCGGCCCGTGGCCGTTGCTCTTTGCAATCATGCACGTCCCGGGGTTATGCCGACCATGCGCTTCCGCCTTGCACTCTTGTCTGTTTTTGCCGTTGTTGTTTCAGCCTGCACCACCACCTCGGCGCCCACAAATCCGCTGCAGGAGCGCTGGAACGGGAAGTCGGCGGGTGAGTTTTTTGCAGCCTTCGGGCCGCCCAATTCGGACCGCAGCGGGCCGGGCGGCACCACCGTCAACACCTGGCGCGGCGGCTTCACCGGCGGCCGGTCCTGCTATGTGGAATTGATCGTCAACAAGGATTACACCATCAGAACGATCCGCGCCCTCGCCGACCGTCCCGGCACCAATGGCGGGCCGTCGCACTGCGAGAAGACGCTCGACGCGGATTGAGGATGTCTGTGGGTTATTTGGTCCACGCAACAGGGTGGCTGCTGGTTCAAGTTCCTGCATGCTTGTGGCCGAGACACTAATGCCCGTCATGCCGGGCCTGACCCGGCATCCAGCCAGCCCAAGTCCTTGGGCTAAAAGGGTCTATTGACCCGGCGGACGCCGGGTCGCTGGATCCCGGATCAAGTCCGGGATGACGGAGAGTGTGGAGGCGCTGCCTCAAGCGTCCCTATCCCAGCGGCGGAATATCGCCTCTGGCCCAGCGCTCTTGCGTCTCGGCTGAAAACGCCTCGAATGTCTGCGCCTCGATGGCGCCGCGGATGCCGGACATCAGGTCCTGATAGTAGCTCAGATTGTTCCAGGTGATCAGCATCATGCCGAGGATCTCGTTGGAACGGACCAGGTGATGCAGATAGGCGCGGGAATAGTCGCGCGCCGCCGGGCAGGAACTCTCCTCGTCGAGCGGGCGGTGGTCCTCGGCGTGGCGCGCATTCTTGAGGTTGATCTTGCCGTGGCGGGTGAAAGCAAGGCCATGGCGGCCGGCGCGGGTCGGCATCACGCAGTCGAACATGTCGATGCCGCGGCCCACCGATTTGAGGATGTCGTCAGGCGTGCCGACACCCATCAAATAGCGCGGCTTCTCCACCGGCAGCGCCGGACAGGTGACATCGAGCATGTCGAGCATCACCTCCTGCGGCTCGCCCACGGCCAGCCCGCCGACCGCATAGCCTTTCAGGTCAAGCGCGGTGAGCCCCCCCGCCGAGCGCTCGCGCAGCTTCGGGATATCGCCGCCCTGGACAATGCCGAACATCGCCTTGCCGGGCTGGTCGCCGAAGGCAACCCTGCAGCGCTCGGCCCAGCGCAATGACATTTCCATGGCGCGCTCGATCTCGCTCTCGCTCGCCGGCAGCCGCACGCATTCATCGAGCTGCATCTGGATGTCGGAGCCGAGCAGGCCCTGGATTTCGATCGAGCGCTCCGGGCTCATCTCGTGGCGCGAGCCGTCGATGTGGGACTGGAAGGTGACGCCGTGCTCGGTGATCTTGCGCAGCGCGGACAGCGACATCACCTGAAAGCCGCCAGAATCGGTCAGGATCGGGCCGTCCCAGCGGGCAAAATGATGCAACCCGCCAAGCCGCGCCACACGCTCGGCGCCGGGGCGCAGCATCAGGTGATAGGTGTTGCCCAGAATGATGTCGGCGCCCAGATCGCGCACCTGGTCCATATACATCGCCTTGACCGTGCCGCCGGTGCCCACGGGCATGAAGGCCGGTGTGCGGATCGTGCCGCGCGGCATTGAGATCTCGCCGCGCCGCGCCTTGCCGTCGGTGGCCTTGAGCTTGAACTGGAAGGTGTCAGTCATCGCTGGTCGCTCCGGAACAACAGGCTGGAATCGCCATAGGAATAGAAGCGGTAGCCGGTCTCAATCGCGTGGTCATAGGCGGCGCGCATGGTCTCGAGCCCGCAAAAGGCCGAAACCAGCATGAACAGCGTCGAGCGCGGAAGGTGAAAATTGGTCATCAGCACGTCGACGGCGCGAAACCGGTAGCCGGGCGTGATGAAGATGTCGGTCGGGCCGGACCAGGGCTGAATCGTGCCGTTTTCGTCCGCCGCGCTTTCGAGCAAACGCAATGAGGTGGTGCCGACCGAGACGATGCGTCCGCCACTGGCCCGCACCTGGTTGAGCGCTGCCGCGGTCTCGGCGCTGACATGGCCGATCTCCGAATGCATCCTGTGTTCTGCGGTGTCATCGGCCTTGACCGGCAGAAAGGTGCCCGCCCCCACATGCAGCGTGACGAAATGCCGGACGATGCCGCGCGCATCAAGGCTCGCAAACAGCGCATCGGTGAAATGCAGCCCCGCAGTGGGGGCAGCAACCGCGCCATCCTCGCGGGCATAGATGGTCTGATAATCCTTGCGGTCCTGCGCGTCCTCGCCGCGTTTGGAGGCGATGTAGGGCGGCAGCGGAATGTGGCCGGTGGCCATGATCGCCTCGTCAAGCGCGGGACCGGAGAGATCGAAGATCAGCTCGATCTCGCCGCCCTCGCCGCGCTCCCCCGCCGTGGCATCGAGCACGCCCTGGAGGCAGGCAGAGCCATCACCGCCAAAAGACAGCCGGTCGCCGGGCTTGATCCGCTTGCCGGGGCGCACAAAGGCCTTCCAGCGGTCCGGGCCCGACCGCATGTGCAAAGTTGCGGAAACACGGACCTGATTGTCACCGCGATTGCGAAACCCTTCAAGCTGCGCCGGGATCACGCGTGTGTCGTTGAACACCAGCGCGTCGCCCGGTTGAAGCTGTGCCGCGAGATCGCGCACAATGGCGTCGGAAAGCCCACCATCCGGGGCCACGCACAGCATTCTGGCACTGTCACGCGGGCTTGCGGGCCTCAGCGCGATGCTCTCATCGGGAAGGTGGAAATCGAAAAGGTCAACGCGCATAAGTGCGCCTCATAAAAAACGCGCGGAATTCACATGGCCTGAAGCCGTCGAATCCCGCGCGTATCCGTGACTTAGGCCTTGGCGTCAGCCGCAACCTTCATCGAGACAATCTTGTCGGGATCGACCACGGGCTCGCCGCGCTTGATCTTGTCAACATTGTCCATGCCTTCCATCACCTGGCCCCAGACCGTGTATTGACGGTTGAGGAAGCCGGCGTCGTCAAAGCAGATGAAGAACTGCGAGTTGGCAGAATTGGGATCCTGGGCGCGGGCCATCGAGCAGGTGCCGCGGCCATGGTTCATGTTGGAGAACTCGGCCTTCAGGTCCGGCTTGTCCGAGCCACCCATGCCGGCGCGGCGCGGGTCGAAGGACGCGCCGTCCGACTTGCCGAACTTGACGTCGCCGGTCTGGGCCATGAAACCCTCGATCACGCGGTGAAACACCACACCATCATAGGCGCCTTCGCGGGCAAGTTCCTTGATCCGCGCAACGTGGCCGGGCGCGAGATCGGGCAGCATCTCGATGGTGATGGTGCCTTGCGTGGTTTCCACGATGAGCGTGTTTTCGGGATCCTTGATCTCCGCCATGGGGTGTCTCCTGTTTTTATCGATTGGAATGTGTCGTCAGCCGCCGGAGCGGACCTTGATCATGCGGTCCGGATCAGTCACGGCGCCATTGGTGTTGGGGTTGCCGCGCTTGATCTGGTCAACATGCTCCATGCCTTCAACCACGGTACCCACAACGGTGTACTGACCATTGAGAAAATCGCCATCAGCAAACATGATGAAGAACTGCGAATTGGCGGAATTGGGGTTCTGCGACCGCGCCATGCCCACCGTGCCGCGCACGAAAGGCTTGTCGGAAAATTCGGCCGCCAGATCCGGTTGCGAAGACCCGCCCATGCCTGCGCGGCGGGGCGCGAAACCATCTTCCATGTCGCCGAACTGGACATCGCCGGTCTGGGCCATGAAGCCCTCGATCACCCGGTGAAAGGCAACATTGTCATACTCGCCGGCATCGGCAAGCGCCTTGAGCCGAGCGGCGTGGTTCGGTGCCACGTCATCGGCAAGCTCGATGACCACATCACCGGTCTTGAGCGTGATGGTCAGCTGCTCGGCTGCCGTTGCAAGGCTCGGAAAGGCCAGAGAGAGAGCGAGAAGTGCTGCGGGAAGAAAACGAAACGAAGGCATGAGAGCTCCGGGAGATTTTGGACGGCCGGACCAAGCCAGTCCGGCGGCATCCGTTTGACATACTGCCGGGCGCTTTGCAACGCCGCGGCGTGAGGCCAGCTGGTCAACTGCCGGCTTGGGGTGCTTGTAGCCTCTATGTGGTGCCTGCTGCGGCAAAGTCCATCGGACAGATAAGGATTCAGGCCTCGGCGATACGCGCGGCGAGTGCCTTTTGCACGAGTTCGGGCACAAACGGGCTGACATCACCGCCCATCTTGGCGATCTGGCGCACAAGCGTGGCGGTGATATGGCGGGTTTGAGGAAAAGCGGGTGCGAACACGGTGGTGATGTCGGGCGCCATGGCGCGGTTCATCCCGGCCATCTGCATTTCATAGTCGAGATCGGTGCCGTCCCGCAAACCGCGAACCAGAACCGTGGCGCCGGCCTGAGATGCAGCATCGATCACAAGTCCATCGAAGGAAATGACCGTAACTGTCTCGAAGCGTAGAGGAAATTCCGACTGAACGACATGCGAGATCATGCTGGCGCGTTCATCGAAGGAAAACAACGGCGCCTTGCCCGGATGCACCCCGATGCCAATGACCAGCTCATCGCAAAGCGCCAGCGCCTGCTCAAGCACATCAATGTGACCATTGGTCATCGGGTCGAAGGACCCTGGATAAAACGCTGTACGCATTGCAATCTTCCCTTTGCCTGGCGTTTTGTCACGCCAGACGGGCCGCTTCAAGGGATGATTGCTTTGAACTGAAGTTGCAGAGCGGAAAATACGGCCAGGAACAGGGAGGTAAGAGCCCTGAAAACGCGGTCCGTTTCCTAGAAATCGGCCGTTGTCAGCCGGATCAGCGATTTGTGGGTTCGCTGATAGGCCTTGAGCGCAGCGGCCTGGATCTGCTTTCGGTTCTGGTCGAAGGCATCAAGATACTTGGTGTCCGCAGAGCGCGACAGCCCGGCAAGACGTTCCAGTGCAGGCGCTTCAAGCACAAAACGCACTTCCATGACGCCATCATAGCCCGAAAACCGGAAGGTTCCGGCGTCTTCGTCGAAACTGCGCATTTCGTTGGGGAATGCGATCATTGTGCGGACCGCAATCGGGCAGAAGAGAGTGAACTCATTTCTTGCCCTTCTTCTGAAACGGGTTGGTTTCGAGTTGCTTGACCGCTGAACCCGGTTCAGCCTGAACCTTAGCAGCTGTCTTGTCTTTCTTGGGTTTGCGGACTTCCCGGTTGGATCTCATTTGACCTTTGGCCATGTCTTTTCCTCGGCAGAATATGCCGCCTCGACCAAAACAGATCGAAGCTCAGGTTACGTTGGATGCTTCAAGCCCCGGCGCCGCTTGCGCCAGGATGCCGTTTCACCGGCCCGTCTGGGCCCGAGTCTCGGCCTGGCTAGTCGTCCATGCCGGGAGCGATCAGTTCGAGATTGCTGCCCTGTTCAACGCGCTCATGGCCTTGCTCTTCATTGCGGATCCGGTACTGCGGCCTGCCGCTGTTGTCAGGCAACCGCAGCTCGACCGTAAACTCGGTCGGCGTACGCGGTGACAGACCCACTCTGGATTGGAGTGAAACCCGTTGACCCTTGGTGAAGATGCTTCTGGCCATATCGTCAGTCCTTTGCTTGCCGTAGGGATGCCCACGCCCTGGCGTCAAACGCCATTTCTGGATGCATGGTCGAGGAACAAGCGGAAAGTCTGGTAGCTGCGGATCGACAAGGCGGCAGCACGCTTGGGTGCGAACGACAGATCAATGCGCCACAATTGCGGTTTATGCAAGGCGCAGGCGCCGCAATCATGTGCCAAGACATTTGCCGGGCCGTGCTGAAACTCCCATCAGATCCAGAGGTTTGAGATTTCCTCCATCCCTGCCCGCAGACGTGCAATAATGAAAGACGTGCCACACTGGAAACGGGCATTCATCGCGCTGTTGGGGCGAAGCTATCGTTTCAGGGCCTTTTACGGGTTGTCCCGCGGTCTGGGCAGTGTCTTTCAATCTCTCCAAAGCAAGGCGGCTGCATGCTCATCAGGTTCGGTTTCGAAATCATGGTTGATTGCCCGGCGCCGGTGCCGATGCTGCTGGCGCTTTCGACCCACACGGAATTCAACGGACGGCTGATCGGTTCGGACTATGTCCGCTCGACCAGCATGACTCCGATCTCCTCCTATGTGGACAGATACGGCAACAGGATCTCGCGCGCCGTCGCCGACACCGGAAGAACGACCTTCTGGTCCGATTGCGTCGCCGAAGTCAGCGGCGCGCCCGATCATGTGCCGAGTTTCGCAATCCAGCACCGGATCGAGGACCTGCCCAGCGACACGCTCACCTTCCTGACCGCAAGCCGCTATTGCGATTCCGACAGTCTGGGCAATTTCGCCTGGGCCAATTTCGGCAACACCCAGGAAGGCTGGCCGCGGGTGCAGGCGATCTGCAATTTTGTGCACAACCACGTCACCTTCGGCTACAAGTTCGGCCGCCCCGACAAGACCGCCCGCGATGTGCTGGAGGAGAAATCCGGCGTCTGCCGTGACTTCGCGCATCTGAGCGTCAGCCTATGCCGCGCCATGAACATTCCCGCGCGCTATGCCAGCGGCTATCTCGGCGATATCGGCGTACCCGATTCAGGCTTCGATGATTTCTGCGCCTGGTTCGAGGTGTTTCTTGGCGGCAGCTGGCACACCGTGGATGCACGCTACAATGTTCCCCGAATCGGGCGGATCCTGATGGTTCGCGGCTCCGACGCATCGGATGTGGCGATGATCACCTCTTTCGGGGCCTATCAGCTCTCCTCCTTCCGGGTCTGGACCACTCTGCTCGAAGACGGCACCAGCGATCAGGATATCCATGCGATGTTTGCGTCCCTGCCCGCGCCCCGTCCCGGTGGTCCGGACTTCGGCCTTGCCGTCCCCGGTGCCGTGCACCTTTTCTGAGCCTGCCCGCCCGGTGCCCACCGGCTGGCGGCTGGCGGCTGGGAAAAAAACCGGGCATTTCGCGCGTTCAGCTTCCGTTCAGACTGGTTTTGCTTAAATCGCATCATCCGAACGAAAACGGACGAAAGGACACCGACATGACACTTGCTCTGGCAGCTCTCGCCTTCACCATCGCGCTTCTCTTCAGCGGCCTGGTCTTGGGCGCCATGCGCGAAGCAATGCCGGTCCGCTCGCGCCAACCAGACCTGCATGGCCGGCGTGATGCCGCTCCGTTTGCCCGCAGGTCCCATTTCTGACGTTCTGAAGTTACGCCTGACCTCCTCCTCCAAGGCGGCCCTGCCCGGATCCCTGTCCCGGGCAGGGCTTTTTTGTCAGTGGGACATGGCCTTGCCGGTCGCCACGATCCGGATCCGGTGACCATCGGGATCGGCAGCCACGAAGGTGTGCCCGAACGGCATCTCCATCGGCTCCACCAGAACCGGTATGCCCCTGGCGCGCCAGTCGCTGTGCAGGCCATCGAGATTGTCCTTGTCCTTGACATCAAAGGACACCTCGCTGGCCCCGGGCTGCCCGGTCCCACCCTGAGCCGCATCATCGGCCAGCCACAAGCCGAGCATCACTGTCTCGTTGAGCGGCAGCATGGCAAAACCGGGGCTTGATTCCACAACCGGCTTGCCGAGCAACCCGGAATAGAAGTCGGCACTGGCCAACGGATTGGCCACATGCAGCAGCACGAAATCGAAATTCATCATTTTGTCTCTCCGTCCATTGGTAAAAGCGATGACCTTTTGGCCACCCGGAAAGACTACAATTTAATGCTGTCAGAATTTGTCAGCATAAGAAAACACTTCACTCCCGGCGTTTTCTCAGATGCGCCCCCTCCTTCTCCTGCCATTGTTTCATCAGCACCGCGCGTCTTTGCGGATAGCCATTGGCCTCGACCTTAAGGCCGAGGATCCGGTCTGCCCGGAAATGCCGAAAATCATTGCGCAATTCGCACCAGGCCACAATCACGCGGGCCTGATCGAAAAAGGCCAGAGCGACAGGCCAGATCACCCGGTCGGTGCAGTTTCCGTTCACATCGGCATAGGAGATGGTCAGCTTGCGCTGGCGGCGGATGGCGTCGCGAATGGCCGGCAGTTCGCTCTCGCCGGCCGCTAGCGGCGCGCCCGGCCCAACAATGAGGGTGGATTCATCAAGCCCAGCCTTGAGATCCGGCGGCAGCACCGCGGCGATCTTGGTCAGCGCATTGCGCGCCGCCGCCCCCAGTGGCTGGTCGGTGCGCTCGGCCACCCAGCGCGAACCGAGCACAAGCGCCTCGATCTCGTCCTCGGAGAACATCAGCGGCGGCAACATGAAGCCGGGCTTGAGCACAAAGCCAACCCCCGCCTCTCCGTCAATCGCCGCGCCTTGGGCTTTCAGGGCTTCGATGTCGCGGTAGATGGTCCGGAGCGACACGCCCAGCTCATCGGCGAGCGCAGCCCCGCTGACCGGATGCTTGTAGCGGCGGAACACTTGCAGGAGATCAAGAAGACGGGCGGCGCGGGACAAATCGGGCTCCGGGACAGGGTGACGGTGGGCGAGTGTAACACGGCTGCTGCCAGAATGTGGCAGGATGGGGAGGAAGTTTTCGAGGGGCAACAGTATCGGCCTTCGGCGGCAAAGAGATTCGTCATACACCACAATTGTGCACGGACAGGTGGCAGCTTTCGGCCCTGAGCGGACCTTGGTGTCACCTGCAGCGAACGACTGCAATGAGCCCACTTTACCGTATTTTGGTAGTGCAGCTAAGGTCCGCTTTCGGGAATTGGACACAGTAGTCTCCGAAATTTCGAACCAAAGAGGCCTTCCTGCGAAAGTTCGGTCGGAGACAATGCCTTCAGACAGAGTTTCATTCGTCGTTTGCACCCAAGTTGAGATTTATTCGCACGAAATCCTGCTCGTTCCCAATTGAATTGACAGGCCTGCCGTCCAAGGTCTAGCGTTCCCTACTTTTGGTAACGCCGCCCAGTATTAGGATCCCAATATGCTCGAAGAAGCCAAGAAACGCACAGCAGCATTGCAGCAACGCATGAAAGATCAAGGCATCGAATGTGCCGTATTCACTGATGAAAGTTCGATGGCCTATTTGGCAGGGTTTTGGGGCTATCTCGGAATCGAATTTGGCAGGCCATCCATGGTTGTGGTCAAAGCGCAGGATGCGCCGATTGTCATCACGCCGTTGATGGAATCCGAGATGGTCGCAGAGATGACTTGGATTGAGGATGTCCGCGTTTGGGAAGACTTTGGCGAACGCACATGGGGGGCTGCACTCGGGCATGCATTGGGTAACAAACCGTCCGAGATTTGGATCGAGCGGAACACCATTGCTGCCATCGTGCGTAACTACATCGACGATACATATGGCGGCGTGCCGATCAAAGACATCTCGCCCGTATTGGGTGCCTTGCGCATGATTAAATCACCCTTCGAGATTGCAGTGATGAAAGAAGCAGGTCAGATCGCAGGGGCCATGATGGCTGCAGCACACGGCAGTCTAGCGGTCGGTATGCCAGAGTATGAAAGCGCGCTAGCAGTGATCCAGGCCGGATCGCGCAAGGCTGCGACCTTCCTCACAGACAAGGGATGGGACCGGTTTGTCTCTCCTATGATCCACAACCTTCAGATTTTGCAAAGCGGTAAGGATACTTCGATGGTTCACCGTCGTGCCTCGGTTAAACAATATGAACTGGCCGATCCCGTCTACTTCTGTTTCTGCAATATGGCTCAATTCAAACAATACAAGCTTGGCTTTGACCGCATGTTTCATGTGGGCGAGGTCAAAGACGATGCGGCCCGCGTGCAAGAAGCTGCGATTGAAGCGCAGCAAGCTGCCATTGCAGCGATCAGACCGGGTGTTCTGGCCCAAGACGTGGCGGCGGCTGCCAATGCTGTCTATGACGCGCGGGGATATGAGACGGGCTACCGCACAGGCCGCTCTATCGGTGTGGCCTATCTTGAAGCGCCGGAGCTTAAGGCGGGCGATAAGACGGTTTTGCAGACTGGCATGACCTTCGCAGTTGATGGGGGGATCTCAATTGATGGCGTGACAGCTGGTCGTATCGGCGACTCGATCGTCGTGACCGATACGGGGTTTGAATACATCACCAACTACCCACGCGAATTACTAGTCACGGAAGGCTAGAAGTGGGTGATCTCTTTCGCCTCGCAGTAGGTCAGTCTCCCGCAGAGCTTGCGACCCCCGAGGCCCGTCTTGAATGGCTGCGCGACGTATTGCCTGAGGTCGCTTCCAAGCAAACAGATTTGCTTTTGCTGCCAGAGCTGTTTGCGACTGGCTATAACATCGGTGACCAGATCGCTGCGCAGGCAGAACCTGCGGACGGGCAAACGGGGCAAACGATTGCAGCACTGGCAAAAGCGTATGGCGTAGCGATCCATTACGGTTTCGCCGAAGCTGTTGGGGAAGACATATTCAACACAGCGCAATGTTTCGGACCCGATGGTGCGCGCCTTGGCGGGCATCGAAAACTGGCTATCCCGCCGGGATTTGAGGCAGATCATTTCAAGCATGGGGAAGGCTGTAGCTTGTTCAGCTATCGGGGCCTGCAGATCGCCACTCTTATTTGCTACGACGCGGAATTCCCTGAAACCACACGCCACGTGGCCGCTATGGGGGCGGAACTGATATTGGTTCCTACAGCCCTTGGAGCGCAATGGGGCTGGGTTTCTCATACAATGATCCCGACGCGCGCATATGAGAATGGTGTATTTCTTGCCTATGCCAACAGCGCAGGCATCGAGAACGGGATGCATTTTTTGGGACAAAGCTTCATCGCCGCGCCGAACGGGGAAGAACTTGCCCGCGCAGGCAGTTCACCAGAGCTTATTTACGCGGCAGTTGAGCACGGACGGGTGGCCGAAGCCCAGAGCCGCCTGCCGTATTTGACAGATCTAAAGATGCTGAAAGCAGCCATCTGTTAATTTTCAAAATTGGTCACTTTGTCTGCATAGCTGCCGTCGATGCGCACGTGCGGCGAATTCACACTCCCCGACCAAACTCACCTTTCCCCAACTCACATCAGCCCAATACCACCGATTGCCCCATTGCCAGCCACCACCCACAGAAAAGCCGGGGATCCCTTCCCGGCTTTTTCAATCCCTAAATGCGGATCAATCAGCTCTGCGGCTCTTCGCCGGCTGAACTGGCATCAGGCGCCGGCGTTCCGTTAGCATCCGGCGCGGCATCAGCCACACCTTCAACTGTTTCACCCTCGACACCCTCTTCCAACTCCTCGTCGGACTCCGGTTCGTTGATCCGGTCGACCGAGACGACGCGCTCGTCCTTGGCGGTGTTGAAGATGGTCACGCCCTTGGTGGCGCGGCTGGCCATGCGGATGCCGCCGACCGGGACGCGGATCACCTGGCCGCCATCCGACACCATCATGATCTGGTCGCCCGGCTCCACCGGGAAGGCGGCGATCAACGGACCGATTTCACCGGTCTTGGAGGTGTCGGTGGCGCGGATACCCTTGCCGCCGCGGCCCGAGATGCGGAACTCGTAGCTCGAGGAACGCTTGCCGTAACCCTTTTCCGACACGGTCAGAATGAACTGCTCGCGCGCCTTGAGCTCGGCGTAACGCTCATCGGAGAGCTCGCCGTCTTCGACAGCATCCTCGCCGACCAGTGCGACCTCCTCGACATCGCCCTCTTCACCGATCGCGGCACGCCGCTCGGCCATGGCGCGCTTGAGATAGGCCGCGCGCTCGGAAGCTTCGGCATCCACGTGGTGGACGATGGTCATCGAGATGATCGTGTCGCCCTGACCAAGATTGATGCCGCGCACACCGACCGAGTTGCGGCCCGCAAACACCCGCACATCATCGACCGAGAAGCGGATGCACTGGCCCAGAGCCGTGGTCAGCAGCACGTCGTCAAGCTCGTTGCAGGTCTCGACATTGAGGATCTCGTCGCCATCGCTGTCGAGCTTCATGGCGATCTTGCCATTGCGGTTGACCTGCACGAAGTCCGAGAGCTTGTTGCGCCGCACAGTGCCGCGCTTGGTGGAGAACATCACATCGAGTTCGCCGCAGCTGGTTTCGTCTTCCGGCAACGGCATGATCGAGGTGATCCGCTCGCCCTTTTCAAGCGGCAGCATGTTGATCAGCGCCTTGCCGCGCGAGGTCGGCGTGCCGATCGGCAGGCGCCAGACCTTTTCCTTGTAGACAATGCCGCGCGAGGAGAAGAACAACACCGGCGTATGGGTGTTGGCGACGAACAGCCTTGTGACGAAATCCTCGTCCTTGGTGGCCATGCCCGAGCGGCCCTTGCCGCCGCGGCGCTGCGCCCGGTAGGTGGCGAGCGGCACCCGCTTGATGTAGCCCGCATGACTCACGGTCACGACCATGTCTTCGCGGGCAATCAGGTCTTCATCGTCCATGTCCGGACCGCCCTCGGCGATCACGGTGCGCCGCGGCACGCCGAACTCGTCACGCACGGCAATCAGCTCGTCCTTGACGATCTGCTGAACACGGATGCGTGAGCCCAGGATCTCAAGGAAATCCTTGATCTCCTCGCCGATCTTGCCGAGTTCATCGCCGATTTCGTCGCGGCCGAGTGCTGTCAGGCGGGCAAGACGCAGTTCCAGAATAGCCCGGGCCTGCTCCTCGGAGAGATTGTAGGTCCCGTCCTCATTGATGCGGTGGCGCGGATCGTCGATCAGCCGGATCAGCACCTCGACATCCATCGCCGGCCAGCGCCTTGTCATCAACTGTTCGCGTGCCGTCGCGGGATCCGGCGCCTTGCGGATCAGCGCAATGACTTCATCGATGTTGGCAACCGCAATCGCCAGACCGACCAACACATGTGCGCGCTCGCGCGCCTTGCGCAGCAGGTACTTGGTGCGCCGCGTGATCACATCCTCGCGGAACGACACGAACGCCTTGAGCATGTCGATGAGGTTCATCAACTCCGGCTTGCCGCCATTGAGCGCCACCATGTTGACCCCGAAGGAGGACTGCAGCGGCGTGTAGCGGTAGAGCTGGTTGATGATCACATCGGCATTGGCATCGCGCTTGAGCTCGATCACCACCCGGTAGCCTTGGCGGTCGGATTCGTCACGCAGATCGGAAATGCCCTCGATGCGCTTGTCGCGCACCAGCTCCGCCATCTTCTCGATCATCGACGATTTGTTCACCTGATAGGGAACCTCGGTGATGATGATGGCCTCGCGGTCATTGCGCATCGGCTCGACATGAACCTTGCCGCGCATGATCACCGAACCGCGGCCGGTCTCGAACGCCTGGCGGATTCCGGCCTGGCCCAGAATGATGCCCGAGGTCGGAAAATCCGGGCCGGGAATGATCTGCATCAGCTCGAGGAGATCAATCGACGGATTGTCCATGATCGCCATGCAGCCATTGACCACCTCGACCAGATTGTGCGGCGGAATGTTGGTGGCCATACCAACCGCAATACCACCCGCGCCATTGACCAAGAGGTTGGGAAAGCGCGCCGGCAGCACCTTCGGCTCGCGGCCGGAGGAATCATAGGTCTCCTGGAAATCGACAGTGTCCTTGTCGATGTCCTCGATCATCTCATGCGCTAGCTTGGCCAGCCGGGACTCGGTGTAACGCATGGCGGCCGGCGGATCGCCGTCGATCGAGCCGAAATTGCCCTGTCCGTCAATCAGCATGGCACCCATCGACCAGTGCTGCGCCATGCGCACCATGGCGTCATAGATCGACTGGTCGCCATGCGGGTGATATTTACCCATGACGTCACCGACGATGCGCGACGACTTCACATATTTGCGGTTCCAGTGGTAGCCGCCCTCATGCATGGCATGCAGGATTCGGCGGTGTACAGGCTTCAACCCGTCGCGCACATCAGGCAGCGCACGGCTGACGATCACGCTCATCGCGTAATCAAGATAGGAGCGCTGCATTTCCTCGATGATGGAAACCGGCTCGATGCCCGGAGTGATCGGCCCGGAAGGTGTTTTCTGGTCTGTCAAAGCGGTCCACGACAATTGGATGGAATCATTGCGGTCTTATAGCCCAAAGCCGCCGCCACCGCCAATTTTGACAAGCCCATTTGACCACACAAAACCACTTTCTCCACCGTTGCGGTCCGGATTAGGGGTTTCGGTGCCACAAGCAGTGTCGTAAGCCTCGACAAACGACCTTTCTGCAAGGCTTTGGAGCCCGCCATGAGCGCCGATCTTCTCATCAACGCCTTCATCACCATCATCGTGATGTACGACCCGCCCGGACTGGCGGCGATCTTTCTCGGGCTGACCCAGGGCATGACCCGCAGCCAGCGTATTCAGGTGGCCTTGCGCGGCACGGTAACCGGCGCGGGCATCCTCGCGGTCTTCGCCATCGCCGGAGCTAGCATTCTGGGCATACTCGGCATCTCGATCGGGGCTTTCCGCATTGCCGGCGGCATTCTGCTGTTCTGGATTGCCTTCGAAATGATTTTTGAAAAACGCCAGGAACGCCATGAAAAAAGTGCCGAAGTGGCGATCACCAAGGATCATATTTCCAATGTTGCGGTGTTTCCGTTGGCCATCCCGCTGATCGCCGGCCCGGGCGCGATTTCCGCCGTCATCCTGCTGGCCGGTTCGTTCTACGCCCCGGTGGAACGCTCGGCGCTGATCGGCGTGATCATCGCCGCGTCAATTGTGCTGTTTCTGACCCTGGTGATCGCCGAACGGCTCGATCAGTTCCTGGGCTCCACCGGCCGCACCATCCTGACCCGGCTGCTGGGCGTGGTGCTGGCAGCGCTTTCGGTGCAGTTCGTTGTCGACGGCATCAAACAGGTGTTCATCACCACCTGAGGCAAAACGCCGGAGACGCAAGACCATGGAACCTGAACAGCACCACGGCTTCGAGGCCGAGCTCTGGCTTTACCCCGGGGACAAGGCGGCATGGCATTTCATCACCGTGCCGGAAGACATCTCGCACAGCCTGCGGTTTTTCGCGGGCACAACACATGGCTTCGGATCGATCCGGGTGCGCGTCAGGATTGGCGACAGCCAATGGGCGACCTCGGTATTTCCGGACAAGAAATCAGGCTGCTACTTGCTGCCGGTCAAGGCGGCGATCCGCAAGGCCGAAGGCATAACCACTGGCGATACGGTCAGCGTCGAGCTGCGAACCGGCTAGTTCTCAAGATCGATTGTCAGCTCCGCCCCGCCCCAGCCATGCTCTTTGTCATGGGCGCGGATGATCACGGACTGAGTGCCGGCGGGGATCTCGATGCCTGACTGGCTCCGGGTGAAGGGCTGCTCGGTGTCGTGCGGATGAAACAGCACCCGTTCGCCAAGCACAGTGCCGTCTGCATCAAGCACCTGCCATTTGTCGGCATAGTGTTCCCACCCGGCATCATCATGGCGCACGGTGACGTCAAACCGGTAGGTTCCGTCGGCGCTCCTGGCATAGGTTGCCTCAAGCACGTCGGCCCCGCCGGCAAGAGCGGCGGACACGGACATGGCGCCACATCCGAACACAAGAATGCCCAACCACAGGGCTTTCAACGACTTCTGCTTGGGCGGCATTGCGCGGACAGATCGATCTGAGGCTTTTTTCATGGAGACATAATGGCCCTGACAGGGTCCGCAATGCCAATCACATTGCAGTGTGCAGGTTGAACCGGCACGCCTACTGTTCGGCCTGCCCCGGTCATGGACATGGCAGGCGCTTCATTCCGCGGCGGCATGGCCTTCGCGCAATTGCAGCAGATCCCACAGGTTTCCGTAGAGATCGCGGAACACGGCCACCATGCCGTAATCCGCGGTCTTGGGCTCACGTACGAACTCGACGCCTTCAGCGATCAGACGATTGTAGTCGCGCCAGAAATCATCGGTGCTGAGAAACAGGAACACCCGCCCGCCGGTCTGGTTGCCGACAAACGGCTCCTGCTCGGGCTTTGAGGCACGGGCCAGCACAATGCATGTGCCCTGCCCGCCCTTTGGCCGGACCACGACCCAACGCTTGTCCTGCTCGGGCTGATAGGTGTCTTCGAGGAGGTCGAAACCAAGGACGCCGCAATAGAATGCGATAGCTTCGTCATAGTCGCGGACCACGAGCGCCAGATGGGTGATCGATTGCTTCATTGATTTCAGCCCTTAACGTCAGTCTGTTTTCACCCCAACTTCAAATGCGAAGGCCCGCAAACACTCGGCTTGCGGGCCTTTGAAGTCAGTTCGTGACATTCAGAACGGGATGTCGTCGTCGAGATCGCGGGATCCGCCGCCACCGCCACCAAATCCACCGCCGCCACCGGACGGGCCGCGCCCGCCACCGCCGCCCGATGGGATCGAGCCGCCGCCGCCATAGTCACCGCCGCCAAAGTCACGGCCGCCACCGCCGCCGCCTTCACTGCGGCCGTCGAGCATGGTGAGATTGCCATTGAAACCCTGCAGCACTACTTCCGTGGAGTATTTGTCCTGACCCGACTGGTCGGTCCATTTGCGGGTCTGAAGCGCGCCCTCGATATAGACCTTCGAGCCCTTTTTCAGGTAGCTCTCGGCAATCTTGCACAGGCCTTCATTGAAGATTACGACCCGGTGCCATTCGGTCTTCTCGCGGCGCTCGCCGGAATTCTTGTCACGCCAGCTCTCCGAGGTCGCAATCGACAGATTGGCGATTGGCCGGCCGTCCTGGGTGCGCTTGATATCCGGGTCAGCGCCCAGATTGCCGATAAGAATGACCTTGTTGACGCTGCCCGCCATGATGCTTCACCTTCCAACACTGAAAGCGGCCTTGCGCCACCCTGTCCAAATCTGCGCGCACCTTACAGGATCACGTCCCGGCCCGTGAGGCGGGCGCGGACAATCCACAGGCCTTTTTCGTTCTTTATTTGTTCTAGTCTTCATGTCATCTTTTGTCAACAGATTCGCCGCCTGGCCACATTGGCTTTGCGGCGCATCTCGACATTGGGCAGCGGGTGGTTATGTATGAGGATTGAGCGCCGGTGGTGACAAGTGTGAGGCTGGATGCGTTTGAGACGGTGTCTCGGCAATCCGGCTCGTTTGCCCGGATCGGACATGCAAGACTGTAAAGCAATGCAAGACTGAAGAGACATGAGGACGGACGGGCACGGCGCTTTCGGGGCGACGGTGCCTCCTCCGGGAACAAATCGGCGGCGACATGACTGAACTGAAATCCATCACCATTCGCGGGGCCCGCGAACACAATCTCAAGAATGTCGATCTCGACCTGCCGCGCAACAGCCTGATCGTGATGACCGGCCTGTCGGGCTCGGGCAAGTCCTCGCTTGCCTTCGATACCATCTACGCCGAGGGCCAGCGCCGCTATGTCGAAAGCCTTTCGGCCTATGCGCGGCAGTTTCTCGAGATGATGCAGAAGCCCGATGTCGACCAGATCGACGGGCTGTCGCCGGCCATTTCCATCGAGCAGAAGACCACCAGCCGCAACCCGCGCTCGACCGTCGGCACGGTAACCGAAATCTATGATTACATGCGGCTGCTGTTCGCCCGCGTCGGCGTGCCCTATTCGCCGGCCACCGGGCTGCCGATCGAAAGCCAGACGGTCAGCCAGATGGTTGACCGGGTGCTGGCGCTCGAGGAAGGCACACGTCTGTATGTGCTGGCGCCGGTGGTGCGCGGCCGCAAAGGCGAATACCGCAAGGAACTCGCCGAGTTCATGAAGAAGGGCTACCAGCGGGTCAAGGTCGACGGCCAGTATTACGAAATCGCCGACGTGCCGCCGCTCGACAAGAAATACAAGCACGACATCGACATCGTCGTCGACCGCATCGTGGTGCGGCCCGATATCGCCGCGCGCCTGGCTGACAGCCTGGAGACCTGCCTGCGCCTGGCCGAGGGCCTGGCCATCGCCGAATTCGCCGACAAGCCATTGCCCGAAGCCGAAACCTCGGCCGGTGGTTCGGCCAACAAATCCTTGAACGAAACCCATGAGCGGATGCTGTTTTCGGAGAAATTCGCCTGCCCGGTCTCCGGCTTCACCATTTCGGAAATCGAGCCAAGGCTGTTTTCCTTCAACAACCCGCATGGTGCCTGCCCGACCTGCGATGGTCTGGGCACCCAGAAGAAGATCGACGATGCGCTGATCATTCCCGAGCCGCATCTTACCCTGCGCGCCGGCGCCATTGCGCCCTGGGCCAAATCCAGCTCGCCCTACTACACCCAGACACTGGAAGCGCTGGGCAAGCATTTCGGCTTCAAGCTGTCTGACCGCTGGGCCGACCTGCCGGAAAAGGGGCAGAACGCGATCCTGCGCGGCACCACCGACAAGGTCGCCTTCAAATATGATGACGGCCTGCGCTCCTACACCACCTCGAAGACCTTCGAGGGCATCATTCCCAATCTCGAGCGCCGCTGGAAGGAAACCGACAGCGCCTGGGCCCGCGAGGAAATCGAACGCTACATGTCCAACGCGCCGTGCCCCGGTTGCAGCGGTTACCGGCTCAAGCCCGAAGCCCGTGCGGTCAAGATCAATGGCTGCCACATCGGCGAGGTAACCGAGCTTTCGATCCGCAATGCCGGCGACTGGTTCGACGAACTGCCGGCCCTGCTCAATGACCAGCAGAACCAGATTGCCGTGCGCATCCTCAAGGAAATCCGCGACCGGCTGAAGTTCTTGAACGATGTCGGCCTCGACTATCTCACCCTGTCCCGCAATTCCGGTTCGCTCTCGGGCGGCGAAAGCCAGCGCATACGGCTTGCGTCGCAGATCGGGTCGGGCCTCACCGGCGTGCTCTATGTGCTCGACGAACCCTCCATCGGCCTGCACCAGCGCGACAATGCAAGGCTGCTCGAAACGCTCAAGCATCTCAGAGACATCGGCAACACGGTGATCGTGGTCGAGCATGACGAGGACGCCATCCTCACCGCCGATTACGTGGTCGATATCGGGCCGCATGCCGGCATCCATGGCGGTGAGATCATCGCCCAGGGCACGCCGGGTGACATCATGGCCAATCCGCGCTCGATCACCGGCAAGTATCTTTCCGGAGACCTCGCGGTCGAGGTGCCGGCCCAGCGCCGCAAGCCCGCCAAGAAGAAAGAACTCAAGGTCATCGGCGCCCGCGGCAACAATTTGAAGAATGTCACGGCCTCGGTGCCGCTCGGCGTCTTCACCGCGGTCACCGGCGTGTCCGGTGGCGGCAAATCCACCTTCCTGATCGAGACGCTCTACAAGGCCGCCGCCCGCCGGGTGATGGGATCGCGTGAAAACCCCGCCGATCATGACCGGATTGACGGCTTCGAGCACATCGACAAGGTGATCGACATCGACCAGTCCCCGATCGGCCGCACGCCGCGCTCGAACCCGGCCACCTACACCGGCGCCTTCACCCCGATCCGCGACTGGTTCGCCAATCTGCCCGAGGCCAAGGCGCGCGGTTATCAGCCGGGACGCTTCTCGTTCAACGTCAAGGGCGGCCGCTGCGAGGCCTGCCAGGGCGACGGCGTCATCAAGATCGAGATGCACTTCCTGCCCGATGTCTACGTCACCTGCGACGTCTGCCACGGCAAGCGCTACAACCGCGAAACGCTCGACGTCACCTTCAAGGGCAAGTCGATCGCCGACGTGCTCGACATGACGGTGGAGGAAGGCGTCGCGTTCTTTGCGGCCGTCCCCGCCGTGCGCGACAAGCTGCAGGCGCTGGAAGGCGTCGGCTTGGGCTACATCAAGGTCGGCCAGCAGGCCACCACGCTGTCGGGCGGCGAGGCCCAGCGCGTCAAGCTAGCCAAGGAGCTGTCGAAGCGCTCGACCGGGCGTACGCTCTACATTCTCGACGAACCGACGACGGGGCTGCATTTCCACGATGTCGCCAAGCTGCTCGAAGTGCTGCACGAACTGGTCGAGCAAGGCAATTCGGTGGTCGTGATCGAGCACAATCTCGAGGTCATCAAGACCGCCGACTGGGTGATCGACTTGGGCCCCGAGGGCGGCGATGGCGGCGGCGAGATCGTCGCCGAGGGCACGCCCGAAGACATCGTCAAGATCGAACGCAGCTACACCGGCCAGTTCCTCAAGGAACTGCTTGAGCGCCGGCCCGGAAGACGGGTGGAAGCGGCGGAGTGAGGACCGGCAATCAAGAGGCAAAGCGATGACTCAGCGCCCCGGCTACCACACCGTCACCCCTTACCTGGTCTGTCAGGACGCGTCAGGCGCGATCACCTGGTACGCGCAGCATTTCGGCGCGCAGGAGCTGTACCGGCTGGAGATGGCCGATGGCTCGATCGCCCATGCGGAGTTTCAGATCGGCGACAGCCGTTTCATGATCTCCGATGAAATTGTGGCGATGGGGATCCTCTCGCCCCAGTCTTTGGGAGGGTCACCGGTGTCACTCAATCTCTATGTTCCGGATTGCGATGCGACCTTCGAAGCCATGACCAAAGACGGCGCCGAACCTTTGTTTGAGGTCAAGGACCAGTTCCATGGTGACCGCTCCGGCAAGCTGCGCGATCCATTCGGCCATATCTGGCACATTTCAACCAACCGCGAACCCTGTGACGATGCCGAAATCGTCAAACGCTTCAATGCGATGGTATCGGGTGGATAAGAGCCGGACTTCCGGCCCACATTGATTTTGATGACGTGAACGTTTGACAGGATACGAGCGAATGACGACTTCTGGAACAATCCGCACCGGCATCGGCGGCTGGGTGTTCGAGCCATGGAACGAGAGTTTCTATCCGCCGAAACTGCCCAAGACGCGGCAGTTGCAACATGCAGGCAGCCAGCTGCGCGCCATCGAGGTCAACGGCACCTATTACGGCAGCCAGAAACCGGCGACATTCGCCAAATGGGCAGCCGATGTGCCGGACGGTTTCGTGTTTTCGCTGAAAGCCAGCCGCTACTGCACCAACCGCAAGGTGCTGGCCGAGGCCGGGCCGTCGATCACAAAGTTTCTCAATCAGGGCATTGCCGAGCTCGGCGACCGGTTGGGGCCGATCCTCTGGCAGTTCATGCCGACCAAGAAATTCGAGCCGGATGATTTCGCGGCCTTTCTCGCGCTGCTTCCGTCCGAGCAGGACGGCATAACGCTGCGCCACGTTGTCGAGGCCCGGCACGAGAGTTTCTGCACACCGGAGTTCATCGGGCTGCTCGCCAAGCACAATGTCGCCGCGGTCTGCGCCGATCATGAGACCTATCCGATGGTCGCCGATGTGACTTCGGATTTTGTCTATGCCCGGCTGCAGCGCGGCTCCGATGATGTGCCGACCTGTTATCCCGCTGAAGACATTGATCTTTGGGCCAACCGGCTGCGGACCTATGCGGATGGCTCCGCGCCCTCCGATCTGAGCTTGATCGCCCCAGACCGGACTGCCGAAAAACAGCCGCGCGACGTGTTTGCCTTCTTTATCACCGGCGGCAAGGTCAACGCGCCTGCCGGTGCGATGGCGCTGCAAAAGCTGCTCTGACGCAACAGCAGCTTGAAATACACTCTTGAGCACGAGCAACTTCTGTCCTTAGCCGGCAGCCCTAACGGCCTGCAGAGCGAGACTGTGTTGTCTTTGCGAGAAAAGCAGGCACCGCCAGTCAATCACACGGCAGAGACTTGACACTCGCCGCAAGCTCCTCGGCCGTCATCCCGGCGCCAGCCCGTCTGCCCGCGTCTCCATGAAGAGCAACGCTCGCACATCCCGCCTCGAAGGCCGGCATACCCTGTGCCAGCAAACCACCTGCGATACCGGCCAGCACATCGCCGGATCCAGCGGTCGCGAGCCAGGAGGGCGCATCGGAATTGACGGCGGCCCGTCCATCTGGTCCCGCAATCACCGTATCGGGCCCCTTGTAGATGACCACCGCATTGAGAAGCTGCGCCGCAGCCCGGGCCCTGTCGACCTTCGACAGGCTCTCATCACCGGCGAGAACGGGAAACAGCCGCCGGAACTCACCTTCATGCGGCGTAACCATCAACCGGACGTCCCCGTCAAACAGTTTGCCGAGGTCATCCACGCGGCCCGCAAAGGCCGTCAGACCATCAGCATCAAGCACGACCGGCCGGCCCGATTTCGCAAGCAGGCCGCAAAAGCCTCGGGCTTTTTCCAGATCTCCAAAACCCGGGCCGAGCACGAAGCCTGAAAGCCTGTCGTCCTCAAGCCAGTCTGAAAGTGTCTCTTCATCCCCGATCGAGCGCTGCATGATCGCCGTGAGATGCGCGGCCTGGGCCATGACGGCTCCCGGAGGCGTGGCCAGGCTGACAAGCCCTGCCCCGGCACGCAAGCCCGCCATGGCGGCAAGCCGCGCCGCACCGCCCGAGATCAGCGGACCGGACAACACCACCAGATGCCCGCGGCTGTATTTGTGCTGTTGCGCCGACATAGTCGGCAGCTGGTTCCGGTACAGCTCCTCGTGATTGCGCCACACGGGATCGTCAGAAACGATCAACCGCGCCGGAATGCCGATGTCGCAAAGATGCATTTCACCGCACAGCGCCCTGCCCGGCATCAGCACATGCCCCGGCTTGAGCGCCGCGAATGTGACTGTATGCGCAGCCTGGAAACACGGGCCTGTCGGCGCACCCGTGCGGCCTGACAGGCCTGAAGGCAGATCGACGGAAACCACCGGTGTATCGGCATTGCGGACACGGTCAATCAACGCGGCAATCTCCGGCCCGGCCGGCCGGTCAAGCCCCGCGCCAAACAGCGCATCAACAACCACATCGCCAGCTTCGGGATGCCAGTCATCCAGCGCCCGCAACGGCAAATCACACTCGGCATCGGCCCGCGCGGCATCCCCGCCCTTTTTCGGAGGAACTCCACAGCGGATCACCGGCACACCGCTCTGAGAAAGAAGGCGAGCAGCCACGTGGCCATCACCACCATTGTTGCCGGGACCGCACAGCACGACGGCGCGCCGAATGTCGGGGTAGTGTGCGAGAACGCAGGCCGCAACATGCGCCCCGGCAGCCTGCATCAAGCCGTAGCCATCTACCCCGCTGGCGACCGCGGCAGCGTCAATTCGGCCCATGGCGGAGGGCGTAACAAGCAAGGCGTGATCAATGGCCATGCGCTTTCGTGGCACCACGGGCCAGCAGCGTCAAGAGACAGTCTTGCCTGAGCCAAAGGCGAAAACCGAACTGCCAATGGACCCAAAATGGCTAATATTTGCGCTTTTTGGTCATTTTTTAAGCGGCTCGGGCTGCACAATTTTTCACCAAACCCGCACTATTCAGCCCCGGCGGCGGCGCAGACCGCATCGAGAAATTTCCGAAACCTACCGCACAAGCGGCTTCAAAGCGCTTTTGCTCCATGTTTTCCGGCAAAGCACCAACCCCACCGAAGGAATTTGCAGGCATTTTACGAAATTTTCGCCATTTGGCACGGCACATGCATCAGAGATCGCGAGTGGGCTCAGGTGCATGCGTCGCCGCCCGCTTTCACGAGACAATGCGGAGATATGGTTCTCATGAAAAAGATCGAAGCAATCATCAAGCCGTTCAAGCTCGACGAGGTGAAGGAAGCTCTTCAGGAAGTTGGCCTGCAGGGCATCACGGTAACGGAAGCCAAGGGCTTTGGCCGTCAGAAGGGTCATACGGAACTGTACCGCGGCGCCGAATATGTCGTGGACTTTCTGCCCAAGGTTAAGGTCGAAATCGTTCTGGCCGATGAGACTGCGGATGCTGCAATCGAAGCCATTCGCAATGCCGCCCAGACTGGCCGCATCGGTGACGGCAAGATCTTTGTCTCCAATGTGGAGGAAGTCATCCGCATTCGTACCGGTGAAACTGGCAACGACGCCATCTAACCACTGTGCCCGGCTTTCGCCGCGCACCCATCGTCATTACTAACAGGGAATATCACACATGACGACTGCCACTGAAATTCTCAAGCAAATCAAGGACAACGACGTCAAGTTCCTCGACCTGCGCTTCACAGACCCCAAGGGCAAGATGCAGCACGTGACGATGGATGTGTCGTGCGTGGACGAAGACATGTTCGCAGACGGCGTCATGTTCGACGGCTCCTCGATTGCCGGCTGGAAAGCCATCAACGAGTCCGACATGGTGCTGATGCCAGACACGGCGACGGCCCATATGGACCCCTTCTTCGCACAGTCGACAATGGTCGTTTTCTGCGACATTCTCGATCCGATTTCGGGCGAAGCCTACAATCGCGACCCGCGCACCACAGCGAAGAAGGCTGAAGCCTATCTTCAGGCCTCCGGTCTGGGCGATACCGTTTATATCGGCCCTGAGCCGGAATTCTTCGTCTTTGACGATGTGAAGTACAAGGCCGATCCCTACAACACCGGCTTCAAGCTCGACTCCTCGGAACTGCCGTCCAACGACGACACCGACTACGAAACCGGCAACATGGGTCACCGTCCGCGCACCAAGGGCGGCTACTTCCCTGTGCCTCCGGTCGACAGCTGCCAGGACATGCGCTCGGAAATGCTCACCGTCCTCGCTGAAATGGGCCTGGTCGTCGAGAAGCATCACCACGAAGTGGCATCTTCCCAGCACGAATTGTGCATGGTCTTCGACACCCTGACCCGCATGGCTGACAAGACCCAGATCTACAAGTACGGCGTCCACCAGGTTGCGCATGCCTACGGCAAGACCGCAACCTTCATGCCGAAGCCTGTGTTTGGCGACAACGGCTCGGGCATGCACGTTCACCAGTCGATCTGGAAGGGCGGCAAGCCAACCTTCGCCGGCGACGAATACGCTGGTCTTTCCGAGACCTGCCTGTACTACATCGGCGGAATCATCAAGCACGCCAAGGCCATCAACGCCTTCTCGAACCCGTCGACCAACTCCTACAAGCGTCTGGTTCCCGGCTATGAAGCCCCGGTTCTGCTGGCCTACTCGGCCCGCAACCGTTCGGCCTCCTGCCGTATTCCGTTCGGCTCGTCGCCGAAGGCCAAGCGCGTTGAAGTCCGCTTCGGCGACCCGACCGCCAACCCCTACCTGGCATTCGCAGCCATGCTGATGGCCGGTATGGACGGGATCAAGAACAAGATCCATCCTGGCAAGGCGATGGACAAGGACCTCTACGACCTTCCTGCCAAGGAACTCAAGAAGATCCCGACCGTTGCAGGATCGCTGCGCGAAGCGCTCGAAGCCCTCGACAAGGATCGCAAGTTCCTGACCGCCGGCGGCGTGTTCGACGACGATCAGATCGATGCCTTCATCGAACTGAAGATGGAAGAAGTGATGCGCTTCGAAATGACCCCGCATCCGGTCGAATTCGACATGTACTACTCGGTCTAAAAGCACCGCTAAATACAGAAAACTGGGGCGATCCAATCGCCCCGGTTTTTATTTGCCCGCAAAACCTCTCGGCATAACCGAGAAGACTTACTTCTTCGCCTGGCTGCCGATGAAGTCGCGCACGATGCGCACGATGCCCCGGCCCAGGACCTTGTCGAGAGCGGTGATGAACTCATCGACATGCTCGGTCCCGCAGACCAGCGGCGGCTCGAGACGGATGACATTGCGGTTATACTCGGTGAAGGCGACCAGCACATTGTGATCGCGAAGCAGTTCCGCACCGACGAAGCCGGACAGCGAACCCTTGAGCTTGTCGTCCAGCAGCGCCACCATCGGACGCAGCAGCGCCGGAAGTGTCTGGCTGAAATCCTGGAACTCGAGCCCGACCATGAAGCCGCTGCCGCGTACATCCTTGATGATCTGAGGATATTTTGCCTTGAGCTCATTGAGACGGCTGATCAGGTAGGAGCCAACCTTTTCGGCGTTGCCGATCAGGTCCTCGTCATACATCACATTGAGACCTTCGATCGCCGTGACACAGGCTTCGCCGATGCCGCCGAACGTTGCCTGGGCATGGATCATTGCCGTCTTAGGCGAACCATAGGCCTTCATGTAGACGTCACGGGTGGCAATCATCGCCGCCATGGCGCATTTGCCGGCCCCCAGTGACTTGGCGAGAGCCGTGACATCAGGCACCACGCCAGCCTTTTCAAAGGCAAAGAAGTGACCCGAGCGGCCCATTCCGCATTGCACTTCGTCGGCAATCCACAACACGCCATGCTTGTCGCAGAGCGCGCGGAGCTGCTGCCAGAATTCCACCGGCGCTTCAATGATGCCGCCGCCGCCCTGGATTGTTTCAAGGACAATGACGCCAATTTCCGGATCCGCTTCGAACGCGGCACGGATCGCGTCGATATCGCCGAAAGGCACCTTGACCGTGTTGCCGGTCAGCTGGAACTCGCCGCGATAGAGCTCGGAGTCGGTCAGCGACAACACGCCCTTGGTCTTGCCGTGGAACGAATTCTGCGCATAGACGATTTTCGGCCGCTTCGGTCCGGCAGCGCGTTCGGCCACCTTGATCGCCGCTTCCATGGCTTCCGAACCGGACGATCCCAGGAACACCATATCAAGATCGCCCGGCGCGATTTCGGCCAGGTTCTTGGCCAGCGCAGAGGCATATTGGCTCATGAACGCAATGGCGATCTCGTGGCGGTCTTCATTCTGGAACTGCTTGCGCGCCTCGATGATCCGCGGATGATTGTGGCCGAAGGCGAGTGAGCCGAAACCGCCAAAGAAATCAAGAATCTTGCGGCCGTTCTGATCGGTGTAATACATCCCCGATGCAGTTTCGATCTTGACCTTGTGGAAGCCCAGAAGCTTCATGAAATGCAGCTGGCCCGGATTGATGTGATCCTTGAACAGCTCGGTCATGTCGACCAGGCTCATGGTTTTGGCATCTGCAACGGTCAGCAGGTTCGGCCGCGAAACGCGGACTGGCGCCTTTGTGCTCTCGACGCCTTCAAGCGGCGGGGCTTCGACGGCAACGCGATTGGGTGTATCAAGCATTTCTTTGCTCCCTCGAAGCGGTTTCATTCAGCTGGTGCGACTTGTCCGGACGTGACGGAACCGCCCTGCGCTTTCTGTGCGTGGTATTCATCATAGGCAGCGATCAGCATGTCCTCATCGCGGTATTGCGGCACCCAGCCAAGCTGGCGTTCGCCCTTGCTCACGTCGAGAACACAATTCTCATCTGCGATGAGATACTGCTCGGGGTCCATGATCGGCATGTTCATCAGATCGAACAGATCCAGCGTGCGCTTGACCGCCCAGCCTGGCGTCGGAACCAGGAACGATTTCGAACCGGCATGCTTGATCAGGTCACCGAGCAGCTTGCGAACCGATGGCGGGTTCACGGAGCCGAGATTGTAGGCCTCGTTTGGCACGCCGGCCTTCCAGGCCAGCCGGGCCGCTTCGGCGCAGTCAAAGACCGAGATGAACTGGTAGGGATTTTTGCCCGAACCGATCATGGGGACCGGCAGATTGTAATCCACCAGCTTGAACAGTTTCTCGAGAATGCCAAGACGTCCTGGCCCGATGATCAACCGCGGCCGGAACAGCGAGATCGACATCCCCTTCTCACGCCACTCGGCGGCCAGGAATTCCGTGTCGAGTTTCGACTGACCATACTCTCCCAGAGGAGCTTGCGGATGCTCTTCGGTCATCGGGAACGTCAGCGTATGGCCGTAGATCATGTCCGTGGTGAAATGAACCAGCCGGTTGGCGCCAGCCTTGTCCATGGCCTCGATGATGTTCTTGGTCCCATCATAATTGACAGGATAGAAGAACTCATGGCGCTTGGCGCGTACCTGCAGCGGCGAAAGCATCTTGGCCGACAGATTGTAGACCATGTCATCAGCGGTGAGCGGAACCTTCGAGATGTCTTCCGGGCGGGTGACATCGCAGTGAATGATTTCCGCATCCCGGTAGAAATCGAGGTTCTCGTTGACGATATCCGCAATTACGACCTGCTCGCCATCGGCGATAAGTTGCTTGGCAAGATGACGGCCGACGAAACCGTCGCCGCCGAAGATAACATGCTTCATCGGGTATACTCGCTTGCTTGCTTGGACGCTGGGTTAAGGGCCACTTCCTGGGTTGAGCCAGTGCGGTCGGATTGCGCGATCAAAACCGTGCCGACGCAGATCAAGGCAATGCCTGCGATGCGCCAGCTGTTGAGATCCTCGCGAAAGACGAAATAGGCAAACACCGCAACTGCGACATAGGCCAGGCTAAGGAACGGGTAAGCGAAGGACAGCTCGACTTTCGACAGCACATAAAGATGCGACGCCATCGAGATCACGAATGTCGTCAAGCCGGCAAACACCCAGGGATTGAAGAGGATCTGGAAGACCCGGGCAATCATGGTGTCGGCGGTGAACGAAAGCGGCCCAAGTGACAGCATGCCCTGCTTAAGCATAAGCTGGGCCGCAGCATTGGTAAGCACTGTGAAAAGAATAAAGACGATGTATTTCATGTCCCGCTCCAAATTAGGATGGAACAAGATCTAGTCAGATTTCCCCAACATTAGGTTCACATGCAGCGTCAATTTTTACTTAAAACCAAAACAATCCCGTTTTGATGCGGAAGACAGACTGCAAAGGCCGCATTCATCCTAGCGGCTGAGCACAAATTCCAGTGTCGTCTTCCAGTCCGTCATCCGGATCGGCGTGCCGTGCGAACCGGTGTCGAACAGGATGAACCGCGCCGGGTAGTTTGCAGACGTGGCGCGAACCTGATCAAAAACAGCCTTTTGGCTTTGCCAAGCATAGACACTGTCTTCGCTGCCGTGGGTAAACACAATCGGCACCCTTGCCTTCACTGCCGCGCTGCGTGAAATCCCCGTGTCCGGTGCGCCCCCCAGCACAACCATACCAGCCAGGCGTGACACCACCGCCGGATCCCTTGCAAGCTTGGCGCAGATGATCGAGCCCATCGACGCGCAAGCCAGAACCACCGGTGCGGGACCTGCCAGGACCAATGCCTTGACGTCTTGCGCCCCGGTGTCGTCGAAACTGGTGATTGTCGGCGCCAGATAGGCGCCGCCATTGGCGATCATGAGATTCTTGAGCCGGTTGAAATTGCCGCCAAAGGTGTAGTCGTTCATGCCGAGACGCTGGTCCCCGCCCCGCCCATGCACAAAGATGACGGTAAAGCGCGCTGCGGCAAAATCGCCGACGACGCCGGTCTCGATGGCGCGGCCATTGGCCTGGTGTTCGGCAATGCGGCTGTGACGTTTGACCCCGAGCGACACATATCGCGAACGCACCCGCCGTTCCGGCTCCTGGTCGCGTCGGTGAATGTCACGCTTCTTGTCGTAATCGACCACCACAAACGCGCCATCTTCCGACACTGAAAGAATGCCGGGATAGGCGAAGAGCCGGTCCTTGTGTCCTCGGAGCTCGAGCGCGGATGCGGGCGATGCCACCGCCAGCGCCAGCACACAAGACACAAAAGCCGAGCACGCAAGTGCAAGAACACTGCGCAAAGCCTCATTCGTCATGATACACAGTCGCTTGAAGGTTCGGATTCTGGCACACTCCGGGTGATTCGTTTCCCAAATCTACACTAGGCTCGACCACAATATGGACGATTCCAACGATCTTTTTTCCTCCATGGGCACACAGGCTGCAAGCGCTGAGCCGAAGACGGAAATCCCGGCCGCAGCGGCACCCCAATCCAAGCAGCCGGAAGCCAAGGCAGCCAAGCCCCAGGCGCCCAAGCCCGCCGCCAAGGGTGCACCCGCCAGCGGCGATGCGTATGACGCGTCGGCCATCGAGGTGCTCGAAGGACTGGAACCGGTTCGACGCCGCCCGGGCATGTATATTGGCGGCACCGATGAACGCGCGCTGCATCATCTCTTTGCCGAAGTCATCGACAACTCGATGGATGAAGCCGTTGCCGGGCATGCCAATTTCATCGAAGTCGAGCTTGATGCGGAAGGCTATCTCACGGTTCCGACAATGGCCGCGGCATTCCAGTGGAAAACCATCCGAAGTTTCCCGGCAAATCGACGCTTGAAGTGATCATGACCGTGCTCCACGCCGGCGGAAAGTTCGACAGCAAGGTCTATGAGACATCGGGCGGCCTGCATGGGGTGGGCGTGTCTGTGGTCAACGCGCTCTCCGACGATCTTCTGGTTGAAATCGCCCGCAACCGGTGCCTCTACCGGCAACGGTTCTCACGCGGTATTCCGCAGGGCGGCCTCGAAGAAGCCGGCGAAGTCCACAACCGCCGGGGAACAAAGATCCGCTTTCACCCCGACGCGGACATTTTCGGGGCCGCGGCCCGCTTTGATCCCGGCCGGCTCTACCGCATGGCGCGCTCCAAGGCCTATCTGTTTGGCGGGGTCGAGATCCGCTGGTCCTGCGACCCGTCGCTGGTTGAAGGCACCGAGACACCGGACAAGGCCGTGTTTCACTTCCCCGGCGGGCTCAAGGATTATCTTGAAGCCTCGCTTGGCAAGGAGCATCGGGTCACGCGGGAAATCTTCGCCGGTAAGACAGAGCGGCCAGGCGGCCATGGTTCAATGGAATGGGCCGTCACCTGGTACGGCGGCGATGCCGCGATCAGCTCCTACTGTAACACCATTCCCACCCCTGAGGGCGGCACCCACGAAGCCGGACTCAGGATTGCGCTGACCAAGGGGCTAAAAGCCTATGCTGAGCTGACCGGCAACAAGCGCGCCTCCGCGATCACCACCGATGACGTGATGATTTCGTCGATCGGCATGCTGTCGGTGTTCATCCGCGAACCGGAATTCGTCGGCCAGACCAAGGACAAGCTCGCAACCGTCGAGGCTCAGCGGATTGTCGAAAACGCCTTGCGCGATCCCTTCGACCATTTCCTGGCGGATTCTCCCGCCGAAGCCGACAAGCTGCTCGAATGGGTGATCGACCGCGCCGAGGAACGGGTCCGCCGGCGCAAGGAAAAGGAAGTCAACCGCAAGACCGCCGTTCGCAAGCTGCGGCTTCCAGGCAAGCTCGCCGATTGCAGCCAGACCACCTCTGAAGGTGCGGAACTGTTCATCGTCGAGGGCGATTCGGCTGGCGGTTCCGCCAAGCAGGCCCGCAATCGCTCGAACCAGGCAATTCTGCCTTTGCGCGGCAAGATCCTCAATGTCGCCAGCGCCGGCCGGGAAAAGCTAGGTGCCAACCAGCAGATCGGCGATCTGGTTCAGGCGCTGGGCTGCGGAACAAGATCGAAATACCGCGAAGAAGATCTGCGCTATGACCGCATCATCATCATGACCGATGCCGATGTCGACGGCGCGCATATCGCGTCGCTGCTGATCACCTTCTTCTATCAGGAGATGCCGGAGCTGATCCGCCAGGGGCACCTCTATCTGGCCGTCCCGCCGCTCTACAAGATCTCCCAGGGCGGCAAGTCGCTCTATGCACGCGACGACGCGCACCGTGTGGAACTTCTCGAGACCGAATTCACCGGACGCGGAAAGGTGGAGATCAACCGCTTCAAGGGTCTGGGCGAAATGCTGCCGGCGCAGCTCAAGGAAACCACCATGGATCCGGCCAAGCGCACTCTGCTCAAGGTCGCAGTCGATATAACCGACCCGGAATCAACCCGGGAAGCGGTCGACAACCTGATGGGCACCAAGGCCGACGCCCGCTTCCGCTTCATTCAGGAACACGCGGCCTTCGCCGACAATCTGGACATCTGACCGGGAGGCGGCACTGAACGTCATCGCAACGCCGGATCCGGTTTGTGGCAGAGGCCTTGCCATCAATGCTCAGTCAGGCTGTATCCTCTCGCAGTGCGGCCATGACATCAAACACAGCAACACTGATAGCAATACGCCATTATCGCACCCTGGGGCCCCACTTCGAATTCGTAGGGAACACCGGCGGGGACGAACATCCAGTCCCCCTGTGTGAGTTCAGCCTTGCCGAAATGGATAGATCCGCCAATCATGAAGCGAATTCCATCGCCTTCATCATGGCTATGCTTGGGCGCTTTCGCACCTGGTGCAGCAGATGAAATGTAGAGCGTGGTCGCACCGTCGAAAAACACCGGAAGGCGCGTCTTCGTAAAGCCATCGGGCACATTTTTCACGGCAAGAACACTGTAGGCAAGTTCCCGCACCGTATCATCACGTGAGGTGATTATCCTTTTGGGATTGATCGAATACTTCTCTTGGATCTCTCGCAGCTCTGCAATGCAGGTCGCCAGGTCGGATGTGTTCGGATTGAAAGCCATCTCGTCTTCACTCCATCATAGAGTTGATCACGAGACAAAAATACAACCAATTTAATATTTGTCAATTTTTATACAATTTTAACGTGCTCTTGCAAGCCAACAGAGTCTGTCCTGTCCGGAGGTCACAGAGACTGCCTCAGGCAGCTTCCGCAGCAAGTGCATGGGCATAATCGCGCGAGGCCTGTCTGCGCCAATTGAGATGCAGGTGCTCGACAAGCCGCAACAACTCACCAATGGCCGGCGTCCGGTTGGCATCCACAGAATGCCTTTGCATCAACTCCTGCGTCACAGTCCCGATATCAATCCCGCCCCGCTGGCGTGATGCGGCCCGCCACATCAAGGTGGCGGTCACGAAGACCGGCGCCAGGTCGCGCTCCAGTCCGATCGAGCGATAAAGCGCCCGGATCGCGGCTTCGCGGCCGTCATTGAGAATACCGCGAACCCTGCTGTCGCTCATCCCCGACAACGCAACAACCGCAGCGGCGAAGAAATCGACATTGCCTGCGCACAGCGTGTGCATCAGGAAGGCGGGTGTCAGGCGGCCGGACATGCGCAAATGCTCAACCAGCGCGGGGATCTCCTCCGACGAAACCGTATCGGCGAGCGTCAGCGTTGCACTCACACAGGCCTCCTCGGTCACCTTGCGGCTGCGGCTGCCGCCAATGGTCGAGCGCACAAGATCGGATCCGGCTAGCGCCACTCCCAGTCTCTCCACCAGTCCCTGACGCACCTCACCGGGCAGATCGCTGCGGTCAAACAGCCGTCCACGAATTTCGGGCTCATCGCCAAAGCGTTCCGCGATCCTGCGCAACGAAACACGCGCGATCGGTGCTTGGGCATTGTCGAGCAAATCGGCAATGGATTGAACGGAACCGATTTCTCCAAGAGCCGCACTCACCGGGACCGACAAGTCACGGCGGCAAGCCACGAATTGCTGAAGCGATGTCCGGCCGCTGGCGACAATCTCGATAAGATCATTGTCACCGAGAACCGGCGACAAGGCGATGATCCGTGCCGCGACCTCGAACTGGTCTTCGGCCAGCCGCAGGATGACGCTGCGCGGCGCGTGCTCAACCAGGGCGAGACCTTCTGCAAGCGCGAGCCGCACCTTCGGCGAAGGATCATCAAGCAGATAGGCAAGCGCTGCTTCTGCGGCATGGCGTTCATCAGGGGCCATACACCCTTCACCGTACGCCTTGGTCAGTGCCACTGTGGCGCAGCATCTGTCTGTTGCTGTGGCGGTTTCAAACCATTTCAAAAATGACTTCACAATCATGGTGCGTGCATTCCCACTCGATACCTGTATGGCCAGTGTAGCGGCCAAAGGTTTACGTTCGGTTCACCATCTTTGTTAACCCGCATCACCTGCCAGCGGCCCGCCTTGCACCCGTCATCAGAAGCGGCAACTATGGGACACCAATCCAAAGAGGGTAATCAGAGCAATGCGCGGAATGTATCTTGAGGAATTCGAAGCGGGCACGCTGATTGAGCACACGCTCAGGCGCACTGTCACCGAAATGGACAACATGTTGTTTTCCAACATGACGCTCAACCCGCAGCCGCTGCACATCGATTTCGAATTCTGCAAGTCCACCGAATTCGGCCAGCCACTGGTGAATTCCCTTTTCACCCTCGGATTGATGATCGGCATTTCGGTCAACGACACGACTGTGGGGACCACCATCGCCAATCTCGGCATGACTGACGTCACATTCCCCAATCCGCTGTTCCATGGCGACACCGTACGGGTCGAGACAAAGGTGCTTTCGGTGCGCGAATCACGCTCCAAGCCCGATCGCGGCATCGTCGAGTTTGAACATCAGGCGTTCAATCAACACGACAAGCTGGTGGCCCGCTGCGTCCGCCAGGCAATGATGCGAAAGAAACCGCAATGATGATGCGTTCCCTGCTTTTTGTTCCCGGCGATTCGGAACGCAAGATGGAGAAGGCCGCAACCTGCGGCGCGGATGCGCTGATTCTCGATCTTGAGGATTCCGTTGCCCTTTCACGCAAATCAGAAGCCCGCGAGATGGTCGCGCGGTATCTTGAGAATGCTTCGCGCCTGTATCCGGCCCCCAAACTGATCGTACGGGTCAACGCACTCGACACCGGCCTGACAGATGCGGATCTGGCCGCTGTCATCAAGGCACGCCCCGATGCGGTGCTCCTGCCAAAGGCGGGATCGGGCGCCGATCTCCAGGCGCTTGGCGCCCGCATCGCGGTCGAGGAAGCAGGCGCTGGCCTGGCTGAGGGCTCAGTGCTGATTCATGCGCTGATGACCGAAAGCGCAAAGGGACTGCTCAATGCCGGAACATTCGCGGCAAAATCCGAGAGGCTAGCCGCACTTGCCTGGGGCGCTGAAGATCTGGCCGCAGACATCGGCGCCACATCCAACAAGGATGACCAGGGCAGCTACACAGATGTGTTCCGGCTGGCACGCAGCCAGACCCTGTTGGCCGCGGCCCACGCCGGGGTCGACGCAATCGATACGGTTTTTACCGATTTTCGCCACATGGCGGTACTTGAGACCGAATGCCATGCAGCCGTCCGCGACGGCTTCTCAGGCAAGATGGCCATTCATCCCGGCCAGGTCCCGGTCATCAACGCGGCCTTCACGCCTGCGCCGGAAGACGTCGAGCATGCGGTGCAGGTTCTGGCCCTGTTTGCAGCTGCCGGACCGGAAGCGGGCGTGTTGTCACTGGATGGCAAGATGATCGACAAGCCGCATCTGCGCCAGGCAGAGCGGGTGGCGCGGCGTGCGGGACTGGATCCAGCCGCCCTGCCCGCGCCTGAGCCGAACTGATCAGTTTCCGCCGCGCAGGTCCTCATAAACCTTCGGCGCGCCACTGCGGTTTTTGATTATCCCCGGCCCCATGTCGGCCTGCGCATCTCGAAGGTCTGCGAGCCGTCGGCATAATCCATGTAGCCAAGCCGTGCCAATGGCGCGACAGCGGACATGTCCAACCGGCCACCAACCAATGCTGCCTCGTTGATATGGATCCCCATGACCTGGCCGATCACCACAAACGATCCGCTCGGCGTTCCATCGAGGCCCTTGGCCTCGAACATCTCAGTCACATTGCATTCAAGAGCAGCATGGGCCTCGCCGGCGTACGGCGCGTCAACAAGCCTGCCGGGCATCATGGTCAGTCCCGCCAGATCAAACTCGTTCTCGCCATAGGGCGCGGCTACCGATGTCTGGTTCATCTTCTCGGCCAGTTCGCGGCTGACCATGCTGGTTGTAAAGACACCGGTCTCCTCGACATTGCGCACCGTGTCCTTGCGGCCTGAGGAGGAAAACATCACCATTTTGGGATGGTCCGAAATGGCGTTGAAGAAGGAGTACGGCGCAAGATTGACCGACCCGTCCTTGCCCTTGCTGCCAATCCATCCGATCGGCCGTGGCGACACGATTGCCTTGAACGGGTCATGCGCCAGGCCATGCGCGTTTGTTGCAGTCTCATAGAACATGGAACTCACTCTCCCGAAAAGGTGACCAGATCTGCCAATTCCGGCCGCACCCGCTCGCCGGGATGCATCTTCTGGGTGCCGATATGAATGAACCCGGCAACACGTTCGCCCGGCTTGACGCCCAGCAGCGGAAAGACGCCCTCGTCAAACGCAAACCACTCGGTCAACCAGTTCGATGCATAGCCAAGAGCGTGGGCCGCCATGGACAGGTTGAGGCACACGGCGCCAGCGCTGAGCACCTGCTCCCATTCAGGGATCTTGACGTGCGGCTTGGCGCAGGAAATCACGCCAATCACCACCGGCGCCCGGGTCAGCCGGTTCTTCTCGACCTTGATCATGTCTTCCGCCATGGCCGGATTGCGCGCCATCGCCACCTTGGCCAGTTCCGAAGACAGTCTTTCGCGCTCAGCGCCGGAATAGACAATAAAACGCCACGGCGCGAGTTTGCCGTGATCGGGAACGCGGCTTGCGATCGCCAACAGCTCCATGATCTCGTCCCGCGATGGGCCGGGTTCACTCATCTGAAAAGCAGGTGTTGAGCGGCGGGTTTCCAGATAGGACTTAAGCGCAGCATTGACCGGCATGTTTTCCTCGTGCATTCACAAATGGTTGGGGTTAGCCATGAAATCGCCATGGCTCTCGGTTTCAAGTGACCCCTCATCTCCCGGAAGTCAACCGGACCGGAGCGCATGAACAGACTGTCGACCGCCTTCTTCTGCACCTTGATGCTGGCCGCTATCGCCGCCCCCGCCAAAGCGCAAGATGCTTTCGGTGAGACCGTGGATCCAAACATCGTCCTGCCAGGGCTGAGCCAATATGCACCGGCATCGGCTGCAGGGGCAAACGCTGTTGTCAGCCGCAATGTCCAGATGCAGGCGGTGCTGACCGAAGATGGCGATCCGGTTGAAAACGGCCTCACCTGGCGCGTTTTCCATCCGATTCCGGGGGCAGATGGCAAATTGCCGTTGCTGGCCACCTCTGAAGGCGGCTCGGCACAGTTCGAATTCGAACCGGGCGACTATTTCATTCACGTTGCCTTCGGACGCTCTGGCGTGACCAAGAAGCTGTCGGTTCCGGCAGCTGGACCGCTTGATACCCAGCGCCTCGTGCTTGAAGCAGGAGGCCTCGTTCTCAACGCTGTTTCCGGTGTTGATATGCGCATTCCGGTCCAGCAGCTGCGCTTCAATATCTACAAGGCCGAGGAAGGCCTCGACGGGGACCAGCAATTGGTCGTCGAAGATGTCGAGCCCAACATCATCGTCCGGCTCAATGCCGGCACCTACCACATTGTCTCGGAATACGGCGGCGTCAATGCCGTGATCCGCTCGGATATCCGTGTCGAGCCGGGCAAGCTCACCGAAGCCGTCATCCAGCACCGCGCGGCTCAACTCACCCTCAAGCTTGTGTCCGAGGCAGGCGGCGAAGCAATCGCCGATACGGCCTGGTCAATCCTGACATCAGGCGGCGACGTGGTCTCCGAAAGCGTCGGCGCATTCCCGACCATCGTGCTTGCCGAAGGCGAGTACACCGCCATTGCGCGCAACAAGAGCCAGACCTATCAGCGCGAATTCACGGTTGTCGCCGGGCGCAACTCGGATATCGAAGTCCTGTTGAAATAACGCTGCCGAAACTTGCGCCGCGGCCGGTCGACCGACGGGGCCATGTCAAACACCGCCGCATAGAGCCGCGCAAGCAACTGCTTGCGGTCTTTGAGCATTGCAAGCTCGTCTGCCGGGAGCACATCACCCACCCGTGCAACAATTGCCGATCCTGACAGCCTGCGGAACTCGCGCACCAGCAACGAGGTTCGCAAGGTCATCGAAACCCGGCTTGCCAGGTGGAACAACCGCCCGCATTGGCCACCAAAATAGATCGGGATCACCGATGCCCCGGCCGCCTGCACCAGACGGGCGGGAAACATCTTCCACGGCAAATCGATGGCCCGGCCGAAGCCCTTGGGCGCAGTCGCGACGCCGCCGGCAGGAAACACCACAATGGTCACGCCCTGCTTGAGCAGCTTCACCGCCTCATGGCGGGTGCGCATGTTCATCTCGAGCGCTTCACGGGTTTCATCAAACGAGATCGGCAAGGCAAACGGAGCGATTTCCGGCACCTTCATCAAATCATTGTTGATCAGAACCCGGAACGGCCGGCCAAGCGCTTCGGCCATGGCGAGAACCGCAACTCCGTCGCCAATGCCGAAAGGATGGTTGGCGATGATCACCAATGGACCGTCCGGGACGTTGCGTGGAGGCCATTGCGAAAGGATGTCGAGGCGGATGTCGACAAGATCGAGCATCCTGGAGAACACCCGCTGCCCCTGCGGCACGACATCGGTGCGCCAGATCTCATAGAGCTTAAGATAGTCGTCGCGGCCGGACATGCTTTCAATCGAGCGAATCAGCCAGCGCTTGAAAGGCGGATGGTCCGGATTGGCGTAGCTGAGCTGTTCGAGGCGCATGTCGGTTTTCCTGCGGATGAAACAGGAAGCCGAATGACACACGGGTGCGACAGACATGTGACACCCGGCACGACAGCAAACGCCATCGCGCCGGGTTGCTGTTTGTCAGCCCGCCCGCGAAGCCTTCTCCGCGTTCTTGCGCAGAACGTCGGGAGGTGTTGCTTCCTCGGCCAGTTTCGCAATCGCATCAGCAAGCGACATCGACACCTGGTCGCGGCTGCCCAATCGGCGGACATTGACAGTCTGCTCTTCGGCTTCGCGCATCCCGCAAACCAGAATCACCGGCACCTTGGCCACGGAGTGTTCACGGACCTTGTAGTTGATCTTCTCATTACGGAAGTCGGTCTCCACCTGAAGCCCGGCGTCACGCAGCCTCTGAGCGACGGCCGCACCGTAATCATCGGCTTCAGACGTGATCGTCGCCACAACAACCTGCAACGGCGCAAACCACAGCGGCATGTGACCGGCATGGCTTTCGATCAGGATTCCAAGGAACCGCTCGAGCGAACCGCAAATCGCCCGGTGCACCATCACCGGCTGCTTCTTCTCCGAATCGGCCCCGATGTAGAAAGCGCCAAAACGCTCCGGCAGGTTGAAATCAACCTGGGTGGTGCCGCACTGCCAGTCGCGGCCAATGGCATCGCGCAAGGTGTATTCGAACTTGGGCCCGTAAAACGTCCCCTCGCCCTCATTGATACCGACCTTGATCCTACCGCCCGATTCGGCGGCCATCTTGTCGAGCACCTTGCGCAAGATATCCTCGGCATGATCCCACATGGCATCGGTGCCGACGCGCTTCTCGGGCCGGGTGGCGAGCTTGACCACCACTTCCTCGAAGCCGAAATCGCTGTAGACCGACATCATAAGGTCGTTGATCTTCAGGCACTCCGCCTCGAGCTGCTCTTCGGTGCAGAACACATGCGCGTCATCCTGGGTGAAGGCGCGCACCCGCATCAACCCGTGCAATGCGCCCGATGGCTCGTAGCGGTGCACGTTGCCGAATTCCGCCAGCCGCACCGGCAGGTCGCGGTAGGATTTCAGACCGTGCTTGAAGATCTGCACATGGCCCGGGCAGTTCATCGGCTTGAGCGCGAAGATGCGGTTGTCGGCTTCCTCGTCGTCGGGATTGGTAAAGGCATGGGCGGATTTCACCGCGAACATGTTTTCCTGGTACCAGCCCCAGTGCCCCGAGGTCTCCCAGAGGCTCTTGTCGAGGATCTGCGGCGCATTGACCTCTTCATAGTCGTTCTCGAGCCGTCGGCGCATATAGGCGAGCAGGTTCTGGAACATCTTCCAGCCCTTGGAATGCCAGAACACGACGCCCGGTCCCTCTTCCTGGAAGTGGAACAGGTCCATCTCCCGGCCAAGCCGGCGGTGGTCGCGCTTTTCGGCCTCTTCGAGCATGTGCAGATAGGCGTCGAGCTCGGCCTGATCGGCCCAGGCGGTGCCGTAAATCCGGGTCAGCATGGTGTTGTTGGAATCGCCACGCCAATAGGCGCCGGCCACCTTCATCAGCTTGAAGGCGGTGCCGATCTGTCCGGTCGACGCCATATGCGGACCGCGGCACATGTCGAACCAGTCGCCCTGGCGGTAGATTTTCAGATCCTCGTCCGAGTTGATCGATTCGATCAGCTCGACTTTGTAGGCCTCGCCCTTTTCCGCAAACACGCGCCGGGCCTCATCACGCGACCATACTTCCTTGGTGAAAGGCTTGTTGCGGGCGATGATCTCCTTCATCTTTTTCTCGATCACCGGCAGATCTTCCGGCGTGAACGGCTCGTTCTTGGCAAAGTCGTAATAGAAGCCGTTCTCGATCACCGGACCGATGGTCACCTGGGTTCCGGGAAACAGTTCCTGCACCGCTTCCGCCATGACATGCGCGGCATCGTGCCGGATCAGTTCCAGCGCGCGCGGATCGGTGCGGGTGACGATTTCCAGCGCGCCATCGCGGACCGGATCGCTCAGATCGGTGAGTTCACCATCGAGCGCGATCGCGACAGCCTTCTTGGCCAGCGACTTGGAAATCGATTCCGCGACCTCGCGGCCGGTCGTGCCGGCCGGGTATTCGCGCTTGGAGCCATCGGGAAATGTAAGGGAAATGGCGGACGCCATGGCAGTCTCTCCTTGGTCCAGTCCCGCCTACGAACGCGGGTGGTTGAGTTTGTTTGTGTGCGCGGACGCGTTTACGCGCTTTGGGCAAGACGGGCAAGTGTTTGCCCGCAATTCCGGCGACCCTCGGTGTCAGGCCGGTTGATTGTCACGGGACGCCGTGTGATGCCACCTATGAACCGGATACACGCCCGCGGGATTCTGATTACCCGTTCCCGGCATTGGTGGCCTGGACAAACCGCCACGGCGCCCACCAGACCAGCCGTGCATCGAGCGCTTCAGGTACATTGTCGATTCCGTGGGTTCCACCGGGTCCGCAGCGGCCAACGCGGAAGAAAGCCAGCCAGCCGCCCTTCCAGAGCCCATGCCGGGCGATCGCCTCATAGGCATATTCGGAACAAGTCGGCAGGTGGCGGCAGGAATTGCCGATGAAACCGGACAGGGTGAGCTGGTAGAGCCGCACGAGACCGGTTCCCAGCAAGCGCCCCGGGGTCTTGCGCCAGGGCCCTCGCCAGTTGCGGCCCTTTGCCGTCGCTGCCCTCAAGCGGCGTCTTCCGCGGCGCGCCGGGCTTCGATCTGGTCAAGACAGCTGATCACCGCATCAAAGGTCAGGAGCGTCGAGGCATGACGGGCCTTGTAATCACGCACCGGCTCGAGAAATTTCATGTCCGCAAAGCGGCCCTCGGGCGCAGGACCGTTTTCCTTGAGCATCTTGCGCATGGCTTCGCTTGCCGCACGCAATTCTGCGGCACTGGCGCCAATGATGTTGCGCGCCATGATCGAGGAGGACGCCTGCCCGAGAGCGCAGGCTTTCACATCATGGGCGAAAGCCGAGACCACATCTCCATCCATGCTGAGCCAGACCTTGACCTTGGAGCCGCACAATTTCGAGTGCGCGGACGCTTCCGCGTCGGCATTTTCCAACTCGCCCGTCAGCGGAATATTCCCGGCAAAATCCAGAATCCGGGCATTGTAAACATCATCGATCATCGGTTCCGGCCTCTGCTCTTGTCAGGCTGCGACACATCTGGGCGACACACCACCTCGACGTTGGCGGTTTGAACATTATATAGTGAGCATCACGTGTTCGGCAAAACCTGATTGCCTTGCACGATGGGAAACCGTGCCGGAGGGTGAACAAGCCCGAAAGCCCCGGAGCCCGCCAGAAGCGATTATGCGGAAACAACCGCGAAACCGTCTGTGCGCGTGGTCCGATAGAATGCGAGCAACGTAGAGGGATGAAAATCCTGACGGAGACCAAAAGCATGGATGCGATTGTCAAAACTTTTCCTGGCAAGGACGGTGAAGCCCGTCCAACCCAAGCCGAAGCCGAAGAAGCCGTTCGCACATTGTTGCGTTGGGCTGGCGATGATGTGACCAGGGAAGGCCTGATCGACACGCCCAAGCGCGTGGCCAAGGCCTACAAAGAGCTCTTTGCGGGCTATGAACAGGACGCGGAAGAGGAACTCGGCCGCACCTTCGAGGAAGTTGCGGGCTATGACGACATCGTGCTCGTCAAGGATATTCCCTTCTTTTCGCACTGCGAACACCACATGGTGCCGATTATCGGCAAGGCCCATGTTGCCTATCTGCCTGACGGCAAGGTTCTTGGCCTTTCCAAGATTGCCCGCGTCGTCGAGATTTTCGGCCGCCGGCTTCAGACCCAGGAAACCATGACGGCACAGGTGGCGCATTCCATCGACGACACGCTGCATCCGCGTGGCGTTGCCGTGATGATCGAAGCCGAGCACATGTGCATGGCGATGCGCGGCATCAAGAAGCAGGGCTCGACCACGATCACCACCACATTCACCGGCGCCTTCAAGACCGAGCCGCATGAACAGGTCCGCTTCATGACCCTGGTCCGCGGCCGGGACTGACCGGGCGGAAGCCGGCTTGGCTTCGGCATTGAACCGCCCTTGCCTACTGTCTGTTTCCTGAAACTGGTGCTAAAGCCTGTCTTGCCGTCGCTTTTGACGGAAGGACAGGTTGCCAGAGGTTGAAATGACGACGTTTTTTGAAGCTCCATCCTCCGACAAGGCCGTGCTCGAAGAGGGCACGGTGCTCTCGCCGCGTTTCGACAGCGCCGGCCTGGTCACGGCCGTGGTGGCAGATGCGACCGACAACGAGATCCTGATGCTCGCCTATATGAATGCACAGGCGCTGCAGCTGACGATCGAAACCGGCATTGCCCACTATTGGAGCCGCTCGCGCAACAGCCTCTGGAAAAAGGGCGAGACCTCGGGCAACCTGCAAATGGTCGAGGACATTCGCGTCGACTGCGACCAGGATGCCGTCCTGCTCAAGGTCCGCGTCGCAGGCAAAGACGCCACCTGCCACACCGGCCGGCGTTCGTGTTTTTACCGGAAAGTGGATCTGCAAAACGGCAAACCCGGCCTGCTCACCATGGCCGAGCCGCTGTTTGACCCGGGCACGGTCTACGGAAAAAAGTGACAATTCTGTTCCGTTTTGGGTCAATTTCCCGCGCCTTCACCAAATTGAAACCGATTGATGGTGTGATTGATCACGCTCTTTGGGGGAGTGTTCAGCGGGGAAGGACTTCGCATGCTGAACTGGAATTCGAACCATACAGGTGAGCCGCAGGTGGCACACCAGGCCAAGACGACCGGTACGCCCGCACCGCCAGTGAGACCCATGCATCACGACGTTCCACAAAAACCTCGCATAGCCCTGGCGCTCGGCGGCGGAGCTGCGCGCGGCTGGGCCCATATCGGCGTGTTGCGTGCGCTGGACGAGGCTGGTGTCGAAGTCTCGATGATTGCAGGCACCTCCATCGGCGCGCTTGTCGGGGGCTGTTATCTCGCCGGCCGGCTTGACGAACTCGAAGCTTTCGCCCGCAGCCTGACCATGCGCCGCATTGCCGGTCTTCTGGATTTTGCCATTGGCGGCGGCGGCCTGTTTGGCGGCATGCGCCTCAACAACCGGATGCAGGAGCATCTCGTTGGCGTCAACATTGAGGATCTCGAGCGCCCCTTCGTCGCCGTCGCGGCCGAACTCAACACTGGTCATGAGGTCTGGATCAGCTCCGGTTCGCTGATCACCGGCATTCGCGCGTCTTATGCGTTGCCGGGAATTTTCGAACCTGTCCAATGCGGCAACCGCTTGCTGCTTGATGGAGCGCTGGTCAATCCTGTGCCGGTATCGGTCTGCCGTGCCCATGAGCAGCCGCTCGTTGTGGCGGTCAATCTGCACTATGATCTGTATGGCCGTTCCGCCGTGATCAAGCACACCGCCAGCGAACCCGTCCCGGAACAGCAAGGTGAAGCCATGCGCAAACCGGCTCGCCGGGACCGCATTGGCATGACCTCGGTGATGGTGCAGGCCTTCAACATCATTCAGGACCGCATTTCCCGTGCCCGGCTCGCCGGTGACCCGCCGGACATGTCGCTGCACCCCAAGCTGTCAGACATCGGTCTATCGGAGTTTCACCGCGCAAGTGAAGCCATTGACCGCGGCTATCAGGAAGCCTCGGCCAAACTCGGTGAAATCACCCGGATGCAGGCTGCACTGAGGATGGCCTGAACACACCGGCAAACAAGCGGCACGGTTGTCCAACATACCAATCAGGCAGGCTGCTTTGAGAGCGGTGCAACATTCCGCTTGAGGTCCGGAGGCCCTGTGTGCACTGCTTCAATCGGGCTGATTGCTCAACTCGCGATATAAGCTTTGATTTCCTCGGCCTCGCGCTCGACATCCTCGATCCTGCGCCGGACGACATCGCCAATCGAAATGATGCCGATCAACTTTCCGTCTGCCTCGACCGGCAGATGCCGAAAGCGGCCTTTGGTCATCAGCTCCATGACCTGGTTGACCGTGTGGCTTTCCCCGCAAGTGGTCACCTTAGACGTCATGATGTCATAGATCGGGGCGGACAGCGCATCCGCGCCCCGGGAGGCGATCGCGCGCACGATGTCACGTTCGGACAGGATTCCGGCAATCTTGCCGCCCGCCCCGGTTACAACCACCGCGCCAATCTTATTGTCTGCGAGAAAACGCACGGCATCAGCGGTTCCCATCGACGGGCTGACCGTCACCACCTCACGCCCCTTCTCATCCAGAATATGCTTTACAGTCATGCAGTCCTCCTTCCGCAAGATCGCACGCTCCTCAACGCGCGATACCGTAGCACTGCTCATATGGTGCGCTTGAAGCCCTCGGTTTGCAACCCTGTGCGCAATTGCCCACAACAGGTTGCCACGGTGGACCGGCTTGAGACACCGCGCGCGGGCAAGACGGCAGACTTACGGGCCTTTGACCTCAACTGAAGCCGTCTTGCGCAATCACCGTGGATTGAGCGGATCAAACAGCGCGAACATGAAGAAGCCGAACAGAAAACCGCCAACATGGGCTTCCCAGGCAATCGCCGATTCCCCTGCATCGAACGAAAAGCCGAATGCGGCAAGCATGTTGATGCCGAACCAGACCGCCAGGAACACGACAACAGTCCGGTTCGACAGCGATTGGGCGATGCTCATGCGCGGGTTGAGATGGGCATATTCGCGTTGAAAACCACCGCTGGAGAAGGCAAAGCGTGAAGCCGCGCCCATCAGCGCTGAAACGACGCCCGATGCGCCGACCATCACGCTCCGGTCACCCCAGTGAAACGCCAGAAACAATGCCGCAGCTGCGATTGAGGACAAGATCCAGAACGCGACAAAGCGGACCCAGCCGATCCGCCGGGCAACAACGGTGCCGAAGGCTGCGAGCCAGAACCCGTTGAGCGCCAGATGCGCATATCCTCCGTGCAGAAGCGAATAGGTGATCGGCGACCAGTAATAGGCGCCGCCCTGCCCGGCTGCGTCAAAGGCATAGCGCTGCGGAATGAACGCAGTCTCGATGAACAATGCATTGACGGTATCCGGCGGCAATGCGGCATCCAGCGTCACCTGAATTGCAACCATGATCAACAGCATCGCCAGAACGACGTTGGGGATATTGAAAATCGGCGGGTTTCGCGGTGGCGATTGTTCTTGCATGGTGGTCTCAAAAACCCCGGCTGTTACCTTGTGGTGCCTGATGTGCGTTTGGCAATCTCATTGGTCCCGACATCCAACTGGCGCAATGCAAAGGGCCAGTGTGATGAATAGGCCGCGCATCCGACCCAGGCAACCGTCGAACGGACAAAAAAAAGCCGTCCGCAATGTGCGAACGGCCGGTCGAGTCCCCTCGTCCAAAGATGTGCTGAAGGACGTTCCCTTCGTGAAGTTATGAAACGGTTTTGCCACGGCCCACCGCACTGCTGCAATCGAAACACCTTGTTAACCTTAACGGGGCGGCGGTGGCATGGTTTTCGCAAGGTAAACAGCAATGGTCATTTGTGGCTTCCAACCGTGCCAAAACGGCACATATGGCGAGCCTGAGCGATTTGAATCCGTGGCAAACCCCAAGGCGGAAACAGGATGAGACACAAACACAGCCTCGAACTTTATCAATACTGGACATCAAAATGTGCTGGTCGCCCGGCCCCGAGCCGCTCCGACATCGAGCCCGGTGACATTCGCACGCTGCTTCCAAGTGTTTTCATCTGCGAGTTGAGCGACACGAACCAACTGAGCTTCCGCCTCGCCGGAACCGGACTGTGCAATTTGTATGGCCGTGAACTCAAAGGCTGTCAATTTGGCGAATTATGGCTCGACAGCGGAATCCGCAATGCCAACCGCACCGGGACCGCGGTTGCATCCGGCGCAACGCCCGCTGTTCTGTCACTGGACGCTTTGAGCCAGAGCGGCCGTGTGCTCCATGCAGAAATGCTCATGCTGCCGGTTTTCGGCCCAACCGGCGAACATGACCGGTTGATTGGCCTTATTTCGGTGTTCGACCCGCCATACTGGATCGGTCATGATCCGATTGCCGGGCTCTCGACAACAGGCATACGCTTCCTCGACCAATCGCGCGAACCGGTGTTTCTTGGCAATCGGCCTGAGATCGACCTTTCCCGCAAGAGTCGCGACTTCCCGCACACTCCAGTCACCGGGACAACGAGGAAGATTGGCCATCTCACCGTTCTCGACGGCGGCCGTCTGGACTAAGTCCAATTCGAATAGAAATGATTACGCTATGTTAACAATGGGCGAGGTAACATCAGGGCAATTGTGAATATCGAATCGACAGGGCCCCACGTTGATCGCTTCAACTGCACAGCACCAGGACGGAACATCCAACGTCGCCGAGCGGCAGTTTAATCGTGTCACGATTTCCGTCCACGGCAGATTCATGCGCGCCGATCATTCCGAGCATGATTGTGTTGTGGACACCATGTCTCCTTTCGATGCGGTCATCTCATCCAATGCCCAACCCGCAGTTGGCGAGCGCATCGTTGCGTATCTCGACTATCTCGGGCGGATCGAAGGCGCTGTCACAGAAGCCGGCATGCGCACATTTACGATGTCGCTCAACGCCACAGACCGCAAGCGGGACAAACTGTCGGCTCAGCTGACCTGGCTTGCCAACAAGCATGAACTCGGTCTGCCTGAAGACCGCAACCACGAACGTGTGGCCCCAAGCAATCCGTCTTCCGAAATCCAGCTTGAGGATGGCCGCCGCTATCCTTGCCGCATTATCGACCTGTCGGTTTCAGGTGCAGCGATTGAGATCGACGTCCGACCGGCCTTTGGCACAATGGTCATCCTGGGCAATATGCGCGGCCGCGTTGTCCGCCATTTCCAGGAAGGAATTGCTATGGAATTCACAACAGTCCAACCCGAAGACGCGATCATACAACTCTCCTGACACAATCCAATGGACTTGAAATGGTAGGCCGGCTGTAACAGCCGGCTTTTTTGTGCTGAGCGGCGGAGGCTTACGGATCTGCGCGCCGCCGGTCACTCCTGCCTGGCCACCAGGCTTTACCCGGACCACGCAACCGAAACGCAAGCTCAAAATCTCGCAAGACCAACACCGGCCTGCAATGGCCTCCATGTGCAGCGCAAAACCATGGTATCCAAATCCCTACCCAGCACGCTTGCCTTCGATACAATTTTTATACTTATTCTATTCAATGTTTAATACAACAAGACATAACTTAATACTTGTTTTTACTGATTAAATTCGGCTGATTTCAAGGCATGAATGGCATTGTTTGCCCATAACGGGGAAACAAAGCAATGAAACACTACATCAAGAAAATGGGGAATTTCGCCACCGCTTGCGGCCTGGCATTGACAGTCTCAACCGCCGCGATGGCAGCGCCTGCCAATCTCGTTCCTGCCGGGAACACTAACCCGCCTATCGGCCACTACGAATTCTGCAAGAGCTATCCCGGCGAATGCACGTCGCTTGGCCGCGACAGCGGACCGATGGCACTGACACGCCAGACTTGGGCACAGATCCTTGAGGTAAACACCCGGGTCAATCAGGCGATCCAGCCTGATACCGACATCAACATTCATGGCGTCGAAGAGCTGTGGTCCTATCCACGCACCGTTGGTGATTGCGAAGACTACGTGCTGCTCAAGCGCCACATGCTCATCCAGCAAGGTTTCTCGCCTTCGGACCTGCTGATCACCGTCGTGCTTCAGCCAAATGGTGATGGCCATGCGGTGCTCACGGTAAGAACCAATTATGGCGACTACATTCTCGACAACATGCGCGGCGACGTCCGCCTGTGGTCGGAAACCGGCTACACATTTGTCAAACGCCAATCGCCTGAACATGCAGCGCGCTGGACCAAGCTTGGTCCAGGAGCCACCACAAATGTTGGCGCTGTGAAGTTCTGACGAAACAACCGGTTCGGACCAACGGCGCGGGGCCGTCCGAACTGTCACAGACCTGCCGGCCGCCTTGGCGTCCGGCACCGGGAAGGGCCTAGGTCGAGTCCCCATGCTTCCCCGCAACGACCTGGCCTTTAGCCGATCCCAATGTCCCCTGGGGTCGGCTATTTTTTTAATCGATCCGCTTGAGACCGTTGGCAAAGCGTTTGGCGTTCTCCACATAATGCTTCGCAGACCACTCAAGCATGGTGACTGCATCGTCGCCAAGCTGCCGGATCACCTTGGCCGGCGAGCCGACCACCAGCGAATTGTCGGGGATCTCCTTGCCTTCGGTGACCAGCGCGCCCGCGCCGATCAGGCAATTCCTGCCGATCTTCGCGCCATTGAGAACCGTGGCGCCCATTCCCACAAGGCTGTTGTCCCCGATCGTGCAGCCATGCAGGATCGCAGCATGGCCAATCGTGCAGCCTCTTCCGATCACCAGCGGAAAGCCCATATCGGTGTGCAGCACACAGTTCTCCTGAATATTGGAGCCCGCCCCGACATCTATTGGCTCGTTGTCGCCGCGAAGAACAGCCCCAAACCAGATACCGGCCCCCTCGCCCAGGATCACATGGCCAATGACCTGTGCACTCTCGGCCACGAAGCAAAACCCCTCGGGCAATTTGGGTTGCACGCCATCAAGACTGTAAATTGCCATGCCGTATCTCCTCATTGGCATATGCAACGCCCGGGACTCGGGACGTAGCAAAGACGGGACCGGCAAGAGAACTGGCGGTCAAGCAGATTGATTTTTTAGGCCAGAAAATACCCGCTCGCAAATGCCGCCTGCAGCACCAGGACGCCCGAACACATCGACCAGCCCACGGCGATCAGGGCGATCACTGCGTAGAGTGGTAGCGAAACGGTTCCATGGCGCCAGCGCTCATAGCCATTCGCCAGCAAGAGCCGTGGCCCAATCACAGCCGTCAACGCCAGGGCAGCGCCCCGCCGCAACACACCCTCCTCATCACCCGGCGCCTGGACATCCCGCCATCCCAGAGACCGGACTAGCTCCAACGCAATCCAGGAGGTCGCAAACCCGGTAGAAGCTATGAAAACCGAAAACAGAATATCGAAGGAGTAAATCATTGGTTAACCATATCCCGCGCACAATTGGATGATGTCAGGATGCCAAGCAAGGTCCATGCCGCAGCAATATGTTCCATTATGGCACATGCCTTCAAACAGGCTAGCAATCAGGTTGCCCATGTCCGATTCCCATGAAACACTTCAGCATGCGCCACTGTTGTCTCCCGGATTCGTCTGGAAGTTGACAGCAGTCGTTGCCGTGCTTTGCCTGATCACGCTGGCAATCGCCATGACGGGGCGGATGATTGGCGGAACCATCGCACTGGCAGGCAACACAACAGACGACTCCTTGCACGAAATCGTCATCGGCAATGATGTGCTCTTGCTTCCCGCCAATGTGATCCGCTTCGAAAGCCAGCGTGTCTCCGGGGTCCAGGGCGCGGTCGACACCTATTTCGCCTGGCCGGGCATGAGCGGCTACACGCAGAATAACCGCGATATCTTCAACCAGACCCGGTCAGCAGACGGACTGATTTTCGCGCGCATCACCCAATCAACCATGTCCCGCGACATGTCCGGCCGTGTTGGCCCGATCTATGGACGGCTGACCGAGGGATCGGCAGTTGCCGGCCCGAACGGGTTGAACTCCGTCCGACTGAAACCGGGAGCCGGTTACGCCAATGAGCTGATGTATGTGGAGCGCAACGCCGTCGGTCAGCCCTATGCGGTTCGCTGTCTCGTCGAAAGCGCTGATAGCGCCGAAGAATTCACCACAAGGACGGGCTGCCAGCGCGACATTTCTCTGGGAGCGGATATGTCAGTGACCTACCGGTTCTCGATTGATCTCCTGCCACACTGGCGCGAGATCGAACGCGATGTCCGCACCCGGCTTGAGGCTGCTTTGGTTCGCTAAACCGCAGCCAGAAACACATTTTGGTTAGTCGTCGAGATCGACGTCGAGGATCGCCATCGAGAAATTGTAGGACAGGTCGCCGTCCTCATCATCGCGGAACACGATCCCGATAAACTCGTCCCCGAGATACACTTCCGCGGAATCATCCTTGGCCGGCCGGGCCTTGATCACCAGATTGTCATTGAAAATACGCTTGAAATAAGCTTCGAGCTTGATGATTTCGGCGGCTTTCACGATGGCTCTCCTGGCAAGATGACGTCGAGCCGCTTTTGGCACGGACGGCAGGCTAAATCAAACCCGCCCTCCCGATTTTCAAAAACAATCGCTGGGAGCCAATTCCCGGAGCGCTCAGCCGTTGCCGTTGAGCATCTGATCCATGGCGCGCGACGGCTCCTCGCAACCGGCTGTCCCGACCACCCGTGCTGGAACCCCGGCAACGGTGGAATTGGGCGGCACTGCCTTGAGCACCACAGAACCTGAGGCCACACGACTGCAATGGCCAATCTCGATATTGCCGAGAACCTTGGCACCAGCCCCGATCAGCACGCCATCGCCAATCTTGGGATGCCTGTCACCCGACTCCTTGCCGGTACCGCCAAGCGTCACACCCTGCATGATCGAGACATTCTCGCCAACTGTCGCGGTCATGCCGACCACCAGACCGGTGGCATGATCGAGGAACAGCCCCTTGCCCACCTTCGCGGCGGGATGAATATCGGTCTGGAAGATTTCCGACGAGCGGCTTTGCAGATAGAGCGCGAGATCGATCCGGCCACGGTTCCACAGCCAATGCGCCAGCCTGTGGGTCTGGATCGCATGAAACCCCTTGAAGTAGAGAACCGGCTGGATGAACCGATCACAGGCCGCATCGCGGTCGTAAACGGCCTGGATATCAACCCGCAGCACCCGGCCCCATTCCGGCCAGTCACTGACCATTTCCAGGAAAGTCTGCCGCAAAAGATTGGCCTGCAGATCCGGGTGGTCGAGCCGTTCGCACACCCGGTGAATGACGGCCTCCTCCAAAGAGGGCTGGTTGAGAACGGTCGAATAGAGAAACGCAGCAAGCAAAGGATCATGGTTGATCGAGCGCTCGGCCTCCATGCGAATCGAATCCCAAATCGGATCGATCACCTTGAGCGAACCGTCCGTCCTTGCATCAGATTTCGCTGCCATTGCCGCCTCCGGGCTTTGAAAGTTCTCGGCTTGTGCCCATGCTCGACCCAGCGAGCCGGACCGCTGAGAACTAGATAGTGCGTCTTGTGTTGACGTGCAAATCAAGACAATTGAAAGCTATGTGCAAAGAAAGATAAGCCAAAAACCAGCAAAAACAAATGGGCGGGTCAAATGGACGTAAACAAATCCTATGCGGACGGTGCGATCCTCGCCACTCTGACTGAATTGGGCATTGGCCATCTCACCATCAACAGACCGGAAAAACGCAACGCCCTGACCGATCAGATGTGGCGCGCCATTCCTCGGGCTCTGAACTGGCTTGTTGCGGAAAAAGCGGCACGGGTTGTCGCCATTGAGGGCGCCGGAGGCCGTGATTTCTCCGCTGGCGCGGACATTGGCGAGTTCGAAACGCTGCGCCGTGACGCGGCCACGGCGCGGGTTTACGAGGCAGGCAATTCGGCCGCTTTCGCTGCGATCCGCACCTGCCCGGTTCCGGTCATCGCCATGATTCGCGGCATCTGCTTCGGCGGCGGTTTTGGCATTGCCGCCGCAGCCGACATCCGGATCGCCGATGACACGGCCCGGTTTGCCATTCCGGCCGCCCGCCTCGGGCTCGCCTACCCGGTCGACGCGGTTCAGGATCTGGTTCGCGCGCTGGGTGATCAACGCGCCCGGCATGCGCTGTTCTCCGCGCGCGAATTCTCAGCCGCCGAGGCAATGGAAAGTGGCTGTCTGCTGAGCCTGTGCTCCCCGGACTCGCTGGACGCACAAGGGATCGCCCTCGCGCAGGCGGTCGCAGCCGCTGCCCCCTTGTCGGTTCGCGCGTCCAAGGCTGCCATCGCCACGCAATCCAATGCTCTGAAAGAGGACATGAGAACAGCAGCCACCCATGCGGACGCCACCTTTGACAGCGAGGATTACGCGGAAGGCCGAGCAGCTTTCATGGAAAAGCGCGCGCCGCACTTCATTGGCAAATAAGCAAACCTGCCAGCTCAGCCGCGGCCTTCAAGCCGCTCCAGGAACCCGAGAACGGCATCGTTGAAGGCATCGTTGCGATCTCCCGCTACCATGTGCCCTGCACCCGACACATCCACGAATTCGGCATGCGGCGCCATCTCGCGAAACGCAGCGACCGCCTCCTCTGTCACAAGTTCGGACTGCTGCCCGCGAACCAGCAGCAGCGGGACGGTGGTCCCGCATGCCGCATCGACCAAACGCTGCTGAAGGGTCTCTGCACCGGTGTTGATGTTGCGCGGCCCATCGATAAAGGCCGGGTCCCAGTGCCAGCGGTAGCGCCCATCCTCATCCTGGCGCAGGTTCTTTGCGAGGCCATCGAGCGAACGCGGCTGCTTGCGATGCGGCAGATAGGCGGAAATCGCCGCCGCCGCATCTTCCAGCGTGGCAAAACCCTCGCGCATATCAGCCGCCATGAAGCCCTGGATGCGGCTTACGCCATCTGGGTCGATATGCGGTGTGATATCGACAAGGACCAGACCGGCAAGCAGATCCGGCCCTCCGAGATGATCGGCCATCAGACCCGAGATGCCGCCAAGCGACGCGCCCACCAGCACTGGCGGCATGCCATGGCGATCTGTCACCTCGCGGCACACGGCGATCGCATCGGCGGCATAGTCATCAAAGGCGTAGGCCTGATCATCAACCCAGGCGCTTTCGCCATGTCCGCGCTGGTCGACGGTAAAGGCCACATGTCCCGCATCGGCGATCCGCCGTGCGGCGCCACCCCAGGCGTGCCGGGTCTGACCACCTCCGTGCAAAAGCACCACGGGATTGCCGTGACTGGTTCCGCGCGGATGATGTTCATCGGCGATCAGACGATTGTTCGAAGCCCCGGTAAATCCGGTTTGCCCTTTCATGTCATTCATCGCCGCGCCTCGGAGACAGCCCCCGCGTCAACTTTCGAAAAGAACTCAAGCACGGCCGCCTTGAAAACCTTGTCGCCAACCGCCAGCATGTGGTCCCGGTTGGGGATATCAAGCCACTCGCCATGCGGCATCAGTTCGGCCAATTCCTGAGCCGAACCGGCAATGTCATCCCGTGTGCCGACGCCGACCAGTGCCGGCGTGACCATCGCCGCCAGGTGCCCGCGGTCCACCAGGGTGCGCGAGGTCCTGATACAGGCGGCCAGCGCGAATCGGTCACTCTTGGTCTGCTCGGCGAAGGCGCGGAACATACGCCCGCGCTCGTCCGTGACGTCATCAAGCGAAGACGCCAGCAGCGTATCGGCAATCGGATCCCAATCGCCGACGCCATCCACCATGCCCATTCCAAGTCCGCCAAACACCACAGAGCGAACCAGATCCGGCCGCGAGAGCGTCAGGAACGCCGAAATCCTCGCCCCCATCGAATAGCCCATCACATGGGCTGCCTCGATTCCCAGCTCATCAAGCAGTCCGGCGGCATCTGCGGCCATGGTTTCGGGATGATAGGCCTCCGGATCATGCGGCTTGTCGGATTCGCCATGCCCGCGATTGTCAAGCGCGATGACCCGGTATCCGGCCTGATCGAGTGTCTTTGTCCAACCCGGGAAGACCCAGTTGACGTGAGCGGTCGATGCAAACCCGTGAATCAGGAGCACCGGAAACCCGTCCGGCGATCCCGCCTCATACCAGGCGATGTCCATGTCTGCGGAGGTGAAACGGCTTGCTTGCAGGCGATCGAGATTCATCTGGTGTTCCTTTTGCCTTTCCCTACCCCAAACCGCCGGTCTTGCATATGTCGCAACCGGGATTGCCTGCCACGGGGCGTTTGCAGCATCCGGCGGGGAAAACGCGACCAAATACCCGCTACACTTTTGCCCCCGCAGCGTATATGGTCCGGGAAAATCTGATACGCCGCGACGGAGAGATGCATGGCTGGCCACAAAATCCCGCATTTTCAGAACGATGCCGGACATTCCGCAATTGAGATCGGGGTCAAGGAATTCATGTGCGTAGGTGCCAACCCGCCCTTCGATCATCCGCATGAATTTCTCGACATGGGCGCGGAAACCGAGAAGGTCTGCCCCTACTGCTCGACACTCTACAAGTTCAATCCGGCACTGGCTGAAACCGAAACTGTCCCGGCAGGCTGCACCCTGACCACCGAGGCCGCCTGAGGCCCTGAAGGTTCCGCGCGGACCACGGGAGTGCGCCGTGCCGGCCCAAGACATTCATATCATCGGTGCCGGCATTGCCGGGCTCACGACAGCGCTCGCCCTGGCGCGCGATGGCCGTAAGGTCGAAATCGTCGATCAGGCGCCTGCGCTGAGCGAAGTGGGTGCCGGGCTACAGATGTCGCCCAATGCGAGCCGCATCCTGATTGCGCTCGGCCTTGGCGCTGCGCTCGACAAGGCCATGGCCCGCCCTGCCCAAATCTCTCTGATTTCCGGCCATTCCCTGCGCCCCATTGCCCATGTGCCCTGCGGCGAATTTGCCGCCAGGCGCTGGGGCGCCCCCTATGGCGTGATGCACCGCGCCGACCTTCAAGCGATGCTGCTTGATGCTGTACAGGCCAACCCGAACTGCCATCTCAAGCTTGGCCAGCGCATCACGACCGAAGATCTCCACGCACTTCGAAAACCTGACGGCAACCGTGCCTCGCCGCTTGTCATCGGCGCTGACGGGGTCTGGTCCCAAACCCGTCAGCTCGTTTCCGGCGCCGCCCGGCCACGTTTTTCGGGACAGGTCGCCTGGCGTTTCAGAATTGATACGGACGCGGCCCGGACGCTGCTTGATTCCGCCAATGTCAGCGTGTTTCTGGCACCGCGCACCCATCTGGTTGCCTATCCACTTGAGGGCGGCAGATCCATCAACATCGTGGCCATTGCCTACGGACAGGACCCGGGCGAAACCTGGGCTGCGGCCGAAAACACTGCCGCGCGGACCGAGCTGCTGGATTCCTTTGCGGACTGGCATCCCAAAATGCGCACCATCCTTAAGGACGCCCCGCGCATGACCTGGTGGCCACTGTTCGAAATGCCGGACGGCCGCTGGTTCGATGATGAACGCACCATGCTGATTGGCGATGCGGCCCATGCGATGACGCCGTTTGCAGCCCAGGGCGCGGCAATGGCAATCGAGGATGGCTATGAGCTGGCTCAGGCTCTCGCGACAGAAGACGGCGATCAGCGCGCCGCCTTGCAACGCTATGAAAGCGATCGCCGCGCCCGTGTCGGCAAGGCACGACAACGCGCGGCGTTCAACCAGTTTGCCTATCACGCCCGCGGCCCGATCCGGCTGGGCCGCAACATCGTCCTGGCACTGAGGCGTCCCGAAAGCCTCGCCGCAGATCTCGATTGGCTCTACGGCTACCGGCCGAACGGAACCTGAGAGACCGGCAGCTCAAAACATAAGAAATACAAGAAAAAGGCCCCGGAACCGATGTTCCGAGGCCTTTTGTCAATGGGACATGCCCGATGAGGGAACCGGATCTGTTGCTAATGCAGGATCTGGCTCAGGAACAGCTTTGTGCGTTCATGCTGCGGATTGTCGAAGAACTCGCCTGGCTCGTTCTGCTCGACGATCTGGCCCTGGTCCATGAAGATAACCCGATTGGCGACCTGGCGGGCGAAGCCCATTTCATGGGTCACGCACAACATGGTCATGCCCTCTTCAGCCAAACCAACCATGGTGTCGAGCACTTCCTTGATCATCTCGGGGTCAAGCGCCGAGGTGGGCTCGTCAAACAGCATGATGCGCGGGTTCATGCACAGCGAACGCGCGATTGCCACACGCTGTTGCTGACCGCCCGAAAGCTGGCCAGGATATTTGTTGGCCTGCTCGGGGATCTTCACCCGCTCGAGGTAATGCATCGCAACTTCCTCGGCTTTCTTCTTGGGCATCTTGCGAACCCAGATCGGCGCGAGCGTGCAGTTTTCCAGAATCGTGAGATGCGGAAACAGGTTGAAGTGCTGGAACACCATGCCCACTTCGCGGCGCACCTCGTCAATCTTTTTCAGATCATTGGTGAGCTCGATGCCGTCAACGACGATCTTGCCCTTCTGGTGTTCTTCCAGCCGGTTGATGCAGCGGATCATCGTGGATTTGCCTGAACCGGACGGCCCGGCGATAACTATGCGCTCGCCGCGCATCACCTTGAGGTTGATGTCGCGAAGCACGTGGAAATCGCCGTACCACTTGTTCATACCGATGAGCTCGATAGCGACGTCGGTTTCCGACACCGTCATTTTCGAGGGTGAAGCGCTTTCGGTTGCAGCTGCTGCGTTGTTGTCAGCCATTGTTGCAGTCCCCTGTTATGATTTGTGACCGGTGTCCAGACGCCGCTCCATGTAAGCGGAGTAACGGGACATGCCGAAGCAGAAGATGAAGAAAACCAACGCGGCAAAGACGAATCCGGTCGCCGGCGTTGCGGGTGAAATCCAGTTGGGATCATTCATGTTTTGCTGAACGATGCCCAGAAGATCGAACAGGCCGATGATCAGCACCAGGCTCGTGTCCTTGAACAGGCCGATGAAGGTGTTGACGATGCCCGGGATCACCAGTTTCAAAGCTTGCGGCATGATGACCAGGCGTGTGCCCTGCCAGAATGTCAAAGCCATGGCGTTGGCCGCCTCATACTGGCCCTTTGGAATGGCCTGCAGGCCACCTCGGATCACCTCCGCCATGTAGGCGGACGAGAACAGCGCAACGCCGATTAGCGCCCTGAGCAGCTTGTCGAAGGTGACGCCTTCGGGAAGGAACAGCGGCAACATCACCGATGACATGAACAGCACCGTGATCAACGGCACGCCGCGCCAGAACTCGATGAAGATGATGCAGAACATCTTGACGATCGGCATTTCCGACCGCCGTCCCAGCGCCAGCAGAATGCCGAGCGGAAACGACACCACGATCCCGACAATGGCCACAACCAGAGTCACAAGCAGGCCACCCCAAAGCGCGGTCTCGACCGGTGCAAGGCCGAGCTGCCCTGTGAGCAGGATGAAACCAAGGATTGGAAAGACGACCAGCAGATACAGCGCGTTTTCGCGCTTGTACGGCAGCGACGGGATTGCGATCGGCACCAGGCCGGCAATCAGCAGCAGCCCGGTGAGATCCACCCGCCACCTTTCCTCCACGGGATAGCGCCCGTAGATGAACTGGCCGAACTTTGCCTCGACAAAAGCCCAGCAAGCGCCAGCGCCGGGGACAATGCAATCCTCCCGGCTTTCACCGGTCCAGACCGCGCTGAGAAAGGCCCAGTCGACAATCGGTGGAACCATCCACAGCAACAGCAGGAAGGTCAGAATTGTCAGGACCGTGTCACGGGTCGAGGCAAAGAGGTTTTCCTTAAGCCAGCCTGCAACACCAGAACTGGTGACCGGAGGCGCCATTCTCGGGCTTTCCTCGGAACGGACATAGGCAACGGTTTTTTGATTTGCATCCATGGTTCAGCGCTCCACCAATGCGACCCTGGAGTTAAACCAGTTCATAAAGGCCGACGTTAACAGGGACAGCGTGAGATAGACCAGCATGGTGATCGAGATCACCTCCACGGCCTGACCGGTCTGATTGAGCACCGTTCCGCCAAAAATCGACACCAGATCCGGATACCCGATTGCCACCGCAAGAGATGAATTCTTGGTCAGGTTGAGAAACTGGCTGGTCAGCGGCGGAATGATCACCCGCATGGCCTGCGGAACGATCACAAGACGGCTGGTCAGGTTCGGCCGCAATCCGAGAGCAAAGGCTGCTTCCGTCTGTCCCCGGGAAACGGCAAGAATACCGGCGCGGACAATTTCTGCAATGAAGGCGGCTGTGTAGAGCGAAAGACCCAGCAGCAACGCCATGAATTCAGGCTGGATAACCCAACCGCCAACCATGTTGAAGCCTTGCAGGCTCGCATATTCCATCGAGACCGGCATTCCGGTCACCAGAAAGGCCACCAGAGGCAGGCCGATCACCATCGCAAGCCCGGTGAGAAACACCGGAAACTGCTGACCAGTCGCCATCTGCCGCTTCTTGGCCCAGCGGCCGATCAGGAACCAGGCAATCACGGCGATCGCAAAAGCGTAGAAAATCAGTGACGACCCATCCTCGGGCACCAGACGCGGAATGTATAGACCGCGGTTGTTGATATTGAACGCAACCTCCGCACCGGCTTCAAGGCCCGCCGCCCGTGGGGATGGAAGGATGGACAGAACCGCCTTGTACCAGAACAAAAGCTGCAAAAGCAGCGGTATGTTGCGCAGCACTTCGACATAGATGGTGGCAAATTTCTGTACCAGGTAGTTCTTCGACAGCCGTGCCAGACCAACAACGAAACCGATGATGGTGGCCAGGAAGATCCCGATGATCGCAACCACCATTGTGTTGAGCAAGCCAACAAAGAAGGCTCGCAAATAGGTGCTGTCATTGGTGTAAGGAATAAAGGCCTGGCCGATATCAAATCCGGCGCGTTCGCCGAAGAAGCCGAAACCGGAAGAAATGCCCGCCCGGGCAAGGTTGTCAACGGCGTTGCTTATGCCGCTCCACACCATCGCGCCAACCGCAATGATCAACAATCCCTGAAACACAAGGCCACGAACCTTGGGATCATTCATCATTGATACGCGACCGGAATCATCGGCGCCTGCCGAGACGCCTTCTTGATGAGCCATGTCTGTCCCCAACTCTTTTCGTCCAGGCCTTGTGGCACCGGATCTTTTTAACCTGTCGTCGTTGCGTCAGGCTGAGAGGTCTTTTTTTTACGAAACAATTGAAGAAGGCGGGCCCCGCAAGGGGAGCCCGCCTTCCGTCCAAAGGACTTAGCGAATTGGCGGCGCGTACTGCAGACCACCCTTAGACCACAGTGCGTTCACACCGCGGTCGATCGCGAGCGGTGTCGATGCACCGACATTGCGCTCAAACACTTCGCCATAGTTACCGACCTGCTTGACCACCTGGTAGGCCCAGTCATTGCTGACACCGATGCCTTCACCGAAAGTGCCTTCCTTGCCCAGAAGACGCATCACGTTGGGGTCGGCCGAGGCAGCCATCTCATCGACATTTGCCGATGTGATGCCCATTTCTTCAGCGTTGAGCATCGCGTTGTGGACCCACTTGACGATGTTGAACCACTGGTCGTCACCCTGGCGCACCACGGGGCCAAGCGGCTCCTTGGAAATCACTTCAGGAAGGACCATGTGCTCATCCGGAGCCGACAGGCCGAGGCGGATTGAATACAGGCCCGACTGGTCGGTGGTGTAGACGTCGCAACGGTTGGCGTCGTAAGCAGCGTTCACTTCTTCAAGCTTTTCGAACACGACCGGATTGTAGGTCATGTCATTGGCCTTGAAGTAGTCGGTCAGGTTCAGCTCGGTGGTCGTACCGGTCTGCACGCAGACCGAAGCGCCCGAAAGCTGCAGGGCCGAAGTCACGCCAAGCGACTTACGAACCATGAAGCCCTGACCGTCATAGTAGTTGACGCCAGCGAAGTTGAGACCGAGCTGCGTGTCGCGGCTCATAGTCCAGGTGGTGTTGCGCGACAGCACATCGATTTCGCCCGACTGCAAAGCGGTGAAACGCTCCTTGGCCGAAAGCGGGCTGAATTTCACAGCCGATGCGTCACCAAAGACGGCAGCAGCAACGCCACGGCACAGGTCAACGTCGATACCCGACCATTCACCTGCGTCATTCGGCGCTGAGAAGCCGGCGAGGCCCGTGGACACGCCACACTGGACGAATCCCTTTGCCTTGACGTCATCCAGCGTTGCGGCGGATGCCGAAGCGGCTCCCATGCCTGCAACGGCGGCTACGCCAACGACAGCCGACAGAATCTTTTTGTTCATTTGATACAACCTTTTTTTTCTGTTGCCCTGTTTAGGGTGCGCCAGGAAAGGCACGACCTCATGCTTGAGGTCTGCGCCTCATTGTTTACGCACCAGCCTATACCATGCTGAAATCCAACTATGGTCAAGCCGCAAAATTCGGCATTGCGACAAGATGCCCAAAAATCAGCATAATTCCGCATGGTTTAGATTTGAAGCATCAGCCGGAGATGGCATTTTCATCATTTTTAGGCTTAAAGCATGGTTTTAGGACCATGTGATTGCCGAGATGGTTTTCGCGGGTTAAGTCAAATTCACATCCGAATTGCCTTCCGACCAGATACAAACGGACACAAAATGACCAACAGCAAAACGGGCTCGAACCACGGCGTCAACACTCGGCTTGCACATACGGGAAATGATCCACGGAGCTTCTATGGCTTCGTTAATCCTCCGGTTGTGCACGCTTCGACCGTGTTGTTTCCCGACGCTGAAACGATCGAGAGCCGCAATCAGCCATACACCTACGGCACCTATGGCACCCCGACCACAGATGCCCTCAACAAAGCGATGGATGCACTTGAGGGTTCTGCGGGCACTGTTGCTGTCCCTTCAGGCCTTGCGGCGATCACCCTGCCCTTCATGGCCGCGCTGAGCGCTGGCGACCATTTGCTGGTGGTTGATTCGGTCTACACCCCGACACGCAACCTGTGTCACGGCATGTTGGCGCGGTTTGGCATCGAGACCACCTATTATGATCCCGCGATCGGTGCCGACATCGAAAAGCTCATGCGGCCCAACACGAAGCTGGTTCACACCGAAGCGCCGGGCTCAAACACTTTTGAGATGCAGGACATACCTGCCATCGCCGAGGTTGCCCACGCACACGGCGCGCTGGTCTCCATGGACAACACCTGGGCCACTCCGCTGTTCTTCAAGCCACTTGACCACGGAGTCGACATTTCGATTCATGCCGCGACCAAATACCCCGCCGGCCATTCCGATGTGCTCATCGGAACGGTTTCGGCAAATGAGACCGCGTGGCCGGCATTGTGGAAGACATTCACGATGATGGGGATATGCGCTGCTCCCGACGACAGCTACATGACACTCCGGGGCCTGCGCACAATGGGTGTGCGGCTCGAACGTCATCAGAAAAGCGCGCTCGAAATCGCCAAGACACTGGAATCCGTTCCCGGCGTCGCGAGGGTCCTGCATCCAGCGCTGGAAAGTTTCCCGGGCCACGCCCTTTGGAAACGCGACTTCTGCGGTTCATCCGGGATTTTCTCAATTGTTCTTGACGTCGCCGATGGATCGCAGCACCGGGCCAAGGCTCATGCGTTTCTCAACGCGCTCGAGATCTTTGGGCTTGGCTATTCCTGGGGCGGATATGAAAGCCTGGCAGTCGCGGTCAATCTCTCCGACCGCACCATCGCCCTGCCGCCAAAGGAAGGGCCCGTCATCCGGCTTCAGATTGGGCTTGAAGACTGCCCCGACCTGCTGGCAGACATTGAACGAGGCCTTGCGGCGGCGGCCGCGGCCTGAGGCCCCAATGGCCGTAATAGACTAAAGCGACAAGGCCGGCAGCCGGATCACAAAGCGGGCGCCGTCGACATAGCTGCTGTCCAGCGCAATTGTGCCGCCGTGGCTCTCCACCACACGGCGGCACAGGGCCAGACCGATACCGGCTCCCGCATATCGGGTCTCATCCGGATGCAGCCTTTCAAACACACCGAAGATGCTTTCCGCATGAACCGTGGCGATGCCGATTCCATTGTCTTCGACAACAATGACCGTGGCGCAGCCGACAGTTTCCGCGCTCACCCGGATTTGGGGCGCGACACCATCCTCGGTGTATTTGATTGAATTGGCGAACATGTTTTGCAGAAGCTGGGTCATCAGATTGATGTCCGCAGTGACCATCAGATCGCACCTGTCGACAAGTTGCGCGCGCGAATCCGCAACGGACACCGACAGATTTTCCCATGCTGCAGAGATCGCTTCGGAAAGCAGGAATTTCTCCAGATGGACAGATTGATAAGCGAGCCTGGAATAGGCGAAGAGGCTCGAGATCATCTGCTCCATTGAACGGGCGCGATTGACAACATGGCTTGACCAGTTCGCCAGTTCGTCTGTCTTCCCGAGCTCAATATCTTCTTTGATCATCTCGGAGAAAACCCGGATCTGGCGCAATGGCGCTTTGAGATCATGCGATATGATCCCGCCGAATTGTTCCAGGGCATCATTGCGCAAAGCCAACTCGCGCGTCTGTTTGGCGATCCTCTCCTGCGCCTTCCGGCTTTCGGTAATGTCGCGGCCGACCGACACCAGTTCCACCGGCTCGCCTTCGTCAAAAACCATCAGGTTTGACCACAAGTACCAGCGCTTTTCGCCGGAACTGTTGTACATCGGTTGCTCGATGAGCCGTATCGGCTGCTCCGGGGTCAGGCTCTCGATATGCGAGGTAAGCTCGTCCAGATTCTCCGTCGGGGAAAACTCAAGGAACTTGCAACCTATCATGTCTTCAACCGGAACACCGGTAAACTCGGCATAATTGGCGTTGACATAGGTCAGCGTCGTGTCTGGCTCGGCGCGGGAAATAACATCGGGGAGGTTGCGCACAAGCGTTTCGAGTTCTTGCTGCTTCCGCTCAATTGCATGCTCGAATTCCAACCGCTCAGTCACGTCTTCAGCAAACGCCACCACCACCGTCTCCGACAGATCATCCAGGCGCTCAAGCCGGACGCGACACTTGTAAGTCGTTCCATCCTTACGCCGGTGTTCGGTATTTATCTTGACCACTTTGCGCTCGCCGGCGACGATCGGCGCAATCGTCTCCGCCATCTCGAGAGAACTGTGTCCCGAGTTGACGTCCAACGCGGTCAATCCGCGGAGTTCCTCCAGACTGTATTGCAGGTTGGTACGTGCCGCCTTGTTGGCGTTGACAATCCTTCCATCGGCTGTGCTGATCAGATAGACCTCCTGGGCAACAGCCTCGATGATATGCCCCAGTTGCTCCGCTTCAGACTTGACCTGGAGCAATGCGCTTACATCGGTCAGCAGTCCGATCCGGTAATTCTCCTTGGTGACGTACTCCTCCACCTGAATCCAGCTGTCCGGCCCGATCTTCTGTAGAAACGGCCCCGTTGGGTTCCTGTGGCGTCCCATACGCTTTTGCAGCCATGCCTCCTGATCCTCAGGCGTGGTTCCGGCTTCGGGATACTGCCCAACCTCAAGACCATGGCGCAACATGGACCCGAAGCATCGCCCAGGCAAAATGGCCGTTGCCGACAGCGAGTAGATCTCGCGGTACGCGTCATTGCAAAACACAAGGCAGTCATTCTCATCGTAGATGGAACACCCCTGTGAGATTGTTGAAAAAGCCATATTGAGAAGATTCTCGGCCCGCAACTTACTCGTTAAAGTCGCGTTGGCCTCCATCAATGCCGCATTGAGAACCGCCAGATCTTCAGTCTGCTGAATCAGCTTTCTCGAAACGAAATAGGAGATCACGGCGGGAAGCAGAACGGCAGCGATCCAATAACGTGCCGGGATAGCCATGTTGGGAAACTGCGACATGATCAAAAGCGACAGCACCGTTGCGCCAACGGAAATCAGGACCCAACGAAGTGTCTTTCGGAAATGCAACATTCAGGAATAACTATAATTCTGGCTTTGAGTTGGCAAACGCTGTTTCAACTCCTGGTAGATAAACATCAAGATCGCAGGCGGGGTCGACCCCGATTGAGCGCGAATTGTCGGCGAAGGCTGGTTTCAAACAATGGAGCTCTTGCGGTCTGGCGGTCAGGCCAATCAGACACAAACACTCAACGAAGGTCTTCGGCACAGACCTCGGAGAGCTGGCTTCGGGTGTATTCCGCAATGATGAAGGCGATCATATTTGCGTCGATCTCGTCTTTTCCCACTCGGAAATCGACGCCAAATTCTCGGAACTCGCGAAAATACGCACCGCTGATGTCCGACGAGATTATGCCGATCGGACCTGTATATCCGGCCTTGCGAAGCCTCGGCGCAGTGTCACGAAAATCCTGAGCCGGCGAAAGCCGGTTATCCAAAAAGATGAGATCCACCCCGCCCTCGGTGATACGATTGATTGCGGCGTCAATGTCCCCGACATGCTCGAGACGCAATTCGGGCCGTTCGAAACTCTCAAGCTTCCGCTTCCAGATCGTATACTCGATCGGATCGTCATCGACCAACAAGATCGATGTGAGGTTGTTAGAATTCATGTTCATCACAACTGCCTCCTGATCCTCTCAGTTGATCAAGCCATTACGCAGAGCCGAAGCCACCATTTGGGCACGGTTGACAACTTGCAGTTTACGCAAGATAGCAGCGATATAGGAGTTTACGGTGTGCTCGGAAAGCCCAAGAATTATGGCAATCTCGGACGAAGTCTTGCCCTCGGATGTCCAACTCACAATCTGTATTTCGCGCTCACTCAAGCCGCTGATTGAATCCAGGGACAAGACCACTTCAAAATACCGCTGGAACACGATGGATGCGTCATAGGCAATCAGCGCCACTTCGCTGTGCAGAGGTCTTTCGCGATTTCTCAGCAAGATCAGACCGAAACGTTTGCCCACAGCGGTATGCAGGGGCACAACGACTGCCGACTTGGAACCACACCGGGCAATCAGCGGGGTCTTCGTTGTCGTTGCATCGAAAGACTTTGGCGCGGTTGATGTCAGCAAGCACGCAACTAATGGATCATCACGCTTGGCACTGACGGCTTCCGCATCCAGAAACGCATCAGAGACATTGTGCAGCGAATGCCCCCGGTTCAAGTCCAGCGGCTTGTCGTCAGTCGAAAGTTCGACCAGAACAAAATGCTCGCTGTCATGAACCGCCGCAAGCGCCTTGAACAACCGGAAAAAATCCATCCGGTTCACGGCACGGTCGAGTTCAGTCCCCAAGTGAAAAGAAGTATCTGGTTCTAGCATGATATCACTTTCGATTCAGGCAATCGCATGCCACTTAGCTTCCCACCCTTGCCACCTCATGACAACATCCATCTCACAGTTGATGCGCAATGGCCATTATTAAGACCACAATATGCATTGATCACATCTTCTCAAGTGCATCGCAATGACCAAGTCAAAAGCTGAGAGTTTTGCAACCAGACGACGGCATGCTTGGCTAGCAAGGCAATTCGGTTGCTGCGGTTAGCCGCCAACTGACCAAAATCGCATAGCCGTTCAACGGACATGACATGACCATGTATGGCGACCCCGGCAGGGCTCGAACCTGCGACATTCGGTTTAGAAGACCGACGCTCTATCCAGCTGAGCTACGGGGCCGATCTGGTTCGACGTCCACCGCCGGTGATCAGCAGTGCCTCAATGGGTCCAGGGTTGGCGACGATCGAAACGGAAATTGTCCGAATACGCGACCTTGCGCCGCTTGCTCTCCTTGGGTTCAATGACGCGGAACGCAATGCCATTGCGTGTGGCATAGGCCACAGCCGCTTCCTGCGTCTCAAACCGCAAACGGATTTGGCTCTTCATGTCGCTGGAAGTCGTGTAGCCCATGATCGGATCAATGCTGCGCGCGGTTTCCGGCTCGAACTCGAGCACCCAATCCTGGGTCTTGGCCTTGCCTGATTGCATGGCAGTCTTTGCCGGGCGGAAAATTCTCGCAGTCATGGCCCTTTTCCCTTTTTGGACGGGGCCCACCGAAGGGCCAACCCAAGCGCCCCGACGCTGACTTAATATCAGACAACGCCTTGAAATTGGTCGGAGCGGCAGGATTCGAACCTGCGACCCTCTGGTCCCAAACCAGATGCGCTACCAGGCTGCGCTACGCTCCGATGCCCTAAGGCGTGGTCCGGATACACCGGAACGAGACATCCCGCAACTGCAAATCGACCAAAGTCGAACATCAATCTGATTGTGTCCCCACAACGCGGTGACGAACCTTGTCCCCGGCACGAATTCCAGTGCGCGCAGCAGTCCCTGCATTCAACTCGAGAACGTAACGCACCGGACCCGGTGATGGGATGATCGCTTCGGAGAAGGGTGTCGTGTCAGCCGCGATTCCCGCCACCACCCCCTCTTCGTTGATGAACACCATATCAAGCGGGAGCGGCGTGTTTTTCATCCACATCAAAACCTGCCGGGACCGCTCGAACCGGAACAGCATGCCATGCGTCGCAGGCATACTCTGGCGATTCATCAGGCCGGTCGACCGGTCTGCCGGCGTCAACGCCAGTTCGACGGAGAACTCGACCGGCCCAGAGCCTGTCTCGACAATGATCGGGTCACCGTCTGTCGGCAAAGTCTTGGCGACACCTGACTCGGGCAGGACAAAGCAAAACAGCAACGCAGCCAGGAAAGCCGCAGCAACACGCTGAGCGAAAATTTCTCTTGATTCAGTGGGATTTTGGAAGCGGTGCATCGATATCTGGATGAATTTCAGCCGCCATCAGACCTTTTTCGCCATTACCGAAACGCACCAGCACCACTTGCCCGGGTCGCAATTCTGCCAGACCGTAACGCCGTAGCGTCTCCATGTGGATAAAAATATCCTCGGTGCCCTCACCGCGGGTCAGGAAGCCGAAGCCCTTTGTGCGGTTGAACCATTTGACGATCGCGCGCTCAAGCCCGCTTGAAGGCTGGACCTGAACATGGGTGCGCACAGGAGGCAATTGTGACGGATGCACAGCCGTCGATGCATCCATTGAAATGATCCGGAAGGCCTGATATCCGCGTTCGCGTTTCTGGATCTCACAGACGATGCGGGTTCCTTCGAGGACGGTCTGATATCCGTCGCGGCGAAGGCAGGTCACATGAAGGAGTACATCTTCCATACCGTTGTCTGGAATGATGAAGCCGAAGCCCTTTGCAACGTCGAACCACTTTATGACACCGGTAATCTCAATGAGATCCACAGCATCGGCGCGTGCCTCAGCTTCCAGTTCATTTTTATGTGAGGAACTGTCCCCCATCAGGATGCCTCTCCGGTACGCGCCGCTAACAAAAGAAGTGATTCTCTTGTAAAACATTAACATTGGATTGCGCAGTTTCTGCAAGCCCCACTGCAAAACTTGTTGATCCATCCACTTTTATCATGTCGCCATTGCCTCGCTGACAAATCGGCCTATCGTTTTGGCAGTTAAGAATCACGGGAAAAGCCAATGCGTTATCTTCATACAATGGTCCGGGTTAGCGACATCGACGCCTCGCTGGATTTTTATTGCAACAAGCTGGGCCTTGTGGAAATTCGCCGCCATGAAAGCGAAGCCGGTCGTTTCACACTGATTTTCCTGGCCGCATCTGAAGATAGAGAGCGGGCTCTCGCCGACAAGGCCCCAATGGTGGAACTGACCTACAACTGGGATCCCGAAGACTATCAGGGTGGCCGGAATTTCGGACATCTCGCCTATGTCGTCGATGACATCTATGAACTCTGCCAATCCCTGATGGACAAGGGAGTCACCATAAACCGCCCGCCACGCGACGGTTACATGGCCTTTGTGAAATCACCGGACGGAATCTCGATCGAACTTCTCCAGAAGGGTGAAAGACTCGAGCCCGCAGAACCCTGGGCCTCCATGGAAAACAAGGGTTCCTGGTAACATCGCGCCGACCCGATAGCCGGGGGCCAAGCCGACGGGACATCAGGCAACCTTGAACATGATCATGGCTTCACGCAAAGGCCCGGATGTTTCGATGTTCAATTTATCCAGCGCAAGGCTCGCGCAAACATCCAGCGCTATGAAAATGCAATTGTCATGCTTTCGCCGCATTCGCGCCGCAACGCATGTCTTAGATCATGCTGGTCAGTCTTGCCTTCAGGTTCCAAAATCTGGCCGTTTACAGAAACGGTGCAAATGACTACGCAACAAAGCTGGCCTTCAGGGCCTGCAATTGCAACAGGCCGGGGGCTGCAAAGATTGCATCAGGGCGGGAACAAAACAGCCGACTGCCGTAGATTTACTCGTGGCTTCATTCTGGCGGGCATGGCGCTCGCCTTGAGTGGTTGCGTGTCTGGCGGCGACCCGGCGATGTTCACATCCGTTCAAGGTTTCGCCTCCAGTCCTCAAGGTCCGGCTGAAAGCGGCGCCGCAACACAGCTTGCGGGCGATTTTTCCTACGGCCCGGCAGCGACCGAAACCTCGTCGGGCGTTCCGCTGCCAACCCCCTCACCAACAGCCCAGGATGCGGCTGCACGCCTACCCGCCGGCCAAGCCGCGTCCGGACAAACCATTGTGATGGCTTCGACCGGGGTTGATGCGTTGAACCGCGGCATTACCCAGAGCATGCCAAACCAGACTGGCGCGAACATCTATGCCGCGGCCACGCCCCAACCTGTGACAGCAGAATTGCCCGCAGCAATCCCGGCTCCAACCCCGGCAGTTGTTGATGCGCAAGTCGCAAACGCCATGGCTGCGACACAGAGTCAGCCAGGTCAGGCCAGCGTGCCGCAAATTCAGGAATTGGCTGTAGTGGCCCCACCGAAAAAGCAGTCCATTTTCTCTCGGCTGTTTGCTCAGCAGCCAACAGCCCAACGCAATGCACCATCGGGGACGACCAAGCGCATTGCAACGACCGAGCCCACACGCATTGCCATGGCTTCCTCCTCCAGCGCTTTGCCAGGCGTCGATCTGAAGAGAGCGCTTGGAACCGATTCGCTGAACACTCAGACGCAAAGCGCTCCGGCCGAGATCCAGCTCGCATCGGCCGCCGGACTCGCCAGACTCGCGCCGAATGGATTGCAAATCCAGACCGACAGGGTTGAGGTCGACTGTTTCAAGCCACAGCTCGTTCGTGTGCTCAAAACCGTCGAACAGCATTACGGCCGCCCGGTGGTCGTCACATCCGGCTACCGCAGCCCTAAGCGCAACCGCCGGATCGGCGGCGCGTCCGGATCTCGCCACACCTCATGCGAAGCTGCCGATATCCAGATTGAAGGCGTTTCCAAGTGGCAGCTTGCCAAGTACCTCCGCACCATGCCCAATCGCGGTGGCGTGGGCACCTATTGCCATACCGAATCGGTCCACATCGATATCGGCAATCCCCGCGACTGGAACTGGCGCTGCCGCCGCCGCAAGTAAGTCAAACACGCCACAAACAGCCAGCAAATGTGCCGCGGCCGCCCACGGCGTCGCAGCAGATTCTCACCGGTGACAATCAGATGACATTTTTTTGCACCATACCCCAATTATCCGCTTGCGGTCGCAAACTGGTCTGATTATAAGACGCCCACATTGCACGCGCCCTTCGTCTATCGGTTAGGACGCCAGATTTTCATTCTGGAAAGAGGGGTTCGACTCCCCTAGGGCGTGCCACCTTTTTCAAGCACTTCGCTTGTTTTTCTCATCCATTTTCTAAGTCTGAAGCCAGCCTCCGCTTGGCTTGCAAATATGCCTTTGCCGGCACCGCTCACGAGCCCGAATTCAAACGAAGAGTGAAGGTCGTCCCGAAGCATCCTGGTGCCTTGCAGACACCGTCTGCCGCACAAGACAAGCCAGCGGCAGGTCTCGCAAACCGCGTTTAACGCACGCTGGCAGCATCCGTGACCCTGATTTGCACCCGCCTCACACCCTGCCAGTGATCGACTGAAATCGACCCCGCAAAATGGAACGCCAGACCACGCCCGCCGAGCAGCACGGCGCCCATCTCGGTATCGGCAGCACGGAATGCAATACCGTTCAGCTTTCCCCCGTCGGGGCCGGACAGTGTCAGCTTGACGTGATTCTGCCCCACCACCCGGACATCACTCAAAATGTGGTTCGGGACCGCAAAGACCGGCTGGGAATGCCCTGCCCCGAACGGACCGGCCCGCTCAATCATGTCCGCCAGATCAAGCGTCACCCCCGAGGCCGCGAGCGCGCCATCAATCTTGAGCCGGTGCGCCGCGTCGAGCTGTGCCACTGTATCGGCGGCTTCCTCCTCGAAGAACGAGCGCAGATCCCCCAGACGCACTTTCTCGATTGTCAGACCTGCCGCCATCGCATGGCCACCGCCCTTGGCGAGAAGACCACTCTCTACGGCCTTTCGCACCAGACGACCGATGTCGAGACCCGGCACCGAACGGCCTGACCCGGTCCCTTTGCCGTTCCCGTCAAAAGCAATGGCGAATGCTGGCCGCCTGTAGCGCTCCTTGAGCCGCGACGCGAGCAGCCCCACCACACCCGGATGCCAGCCCTGGCGCGCGGTCACGATCACCGCCGGCCCCTCGCCGCTCTGCATCTCGGTTGCGGCTTCCGCATCCGCCTCCTCCAGCATGGCTGCCTCAATGGCCTGACGTTCTCGGTTGAGCTCTTCAAGCCGCTCGGCGATCGCCTGTGCCTCCGCCGGATCGTCCAGCGCAAGCAGGCGGCTTCCAAGGGCCGCATCACCAATCCGCCCGCCCGCATTGATGCGGGGGCCGATCAGAAAACCCAGATGATACGGAGAGATGGGTCCATTGACACCGGCGCGCTGACACAGAGCCGCCAGGCCGGGATTGCCAAGCCCGCGGGCGGCCAGCAGCCCCTTGACCACGAAGGCCCTGTTGAGCCCCTTGAGTGGCACCACATCGCAGACCGTCGCCAGAGCGACCAGATCAAGACAGGAAAGAAGATCGAAGCCTGAAACCCGCGCGTCTCCTTGCTGACGCAGCAGCCTGAGCGTGCCGGCAAGCACCATGAACACCACGCCACAGGCACACAGATGCCCGAGCCCGGACAGATCGTCCTCCCGGTTGGGATTGACCAGCGCATGGGCAGGAGGAAGTTCTGCGGCCATCTGATGATGGTCGATCACCACCACATCGACACCGCGCTGCGCCGCCTCCCCGAGCGCCTCATGGCTGGTGGAGCCACAGTCGACGGTGACAATGAGCCCGGCCCCGCGCTCGATCAGCTCGGCGATTGCCGGTGCATTCGGCCCGTAACCTTCAAAGATCCGGTCGGGAATGTAGATTTCGCTCTCAAGCCCGAAATGGTTGAAAAAGCGCTGCATCAGCGCCGAAGAGGCCGCACCGTCGACATCATAGTCCCCGAAGATGGCGACGCGTTGCCTGCGCGCAATCGCAAGTGCCAGACGCTCTGCAGCCCTGTCGCAATCGGTAAGACGCGAAGGATCAGGCATCAAGGCCTTGATGGTCGGGTCCAGAAACGCGACCGCGTCTCCCATGGCCACGCCACGCCCGGCCAGCACGCGCGCCACGATATCCGGCAATCCTGTGGTCTGGGCAATCGAGATCGCCTTGTTCTCACCCGCCTGATCGAGGCGCGCGACCCATTTCTGCCCCGAGAGCGACTGTTCGACGCCCAGAAATGCCCGTTCGGTTTCGCCGCTGCCTGTCATTGCAAGATCTACCTGTGCTGCCAGCGCGCAGCCAATGATGCGGCCCACGCTCGATTGCACATAGCGCAAACTTGCAGACGCGGCAAAAGCCGCCGCAATCCGCCGGCTCGCTCAAGGCTGAGACGTTCAAGCCAAAAAGGCAACGGCACGTTCAGGATCAGTTGAACTTGTCGAGATCCTGGTGGCGCGCCTTGATTTCGCGAACCGTACGCGACGAGGACCGCATCACGATGGTGTGGGTGGTGATCGCATCCGGTGCGAATCGCACACCCTTCAACAGATTGCCATCGGTGACACCGGTCGCGGAGAACAAGACATCTCCGCTCGCCATGTCTTCAATGCTGTAGACCTTCATGGGGTCGGAGATCCCCATTTTGCTGGCTCGGGCAATCTTTTCCTCGGTATTGAGCTGCAACCGGCCTTGCATCTGGCCGCCAATGCACCTCAACGCGGCCGCAGCCAGCACGCCTTCAGGCGCGCCGCCAATACCGAGATAGATGTCGATACCTGTCTCTTCTGAATCTGTGGTGTGGATCACGCCGGCAACATCGCCATCGCCGATCAGGTAAATCGCTGCACCCGTGGCGCGCACTTCTTCGATCATCCGCGCGTGGCGTGGCCGGTCGAGGATACAGGCGGTCACTTCACTGACCGGCACGCCCTTGGCGCGCGCGATGGCTTGAATGTTCTCGGTCGGGGACGCATCGAGCGAAACGGTGCCGGCCGGGTAGCCCGGGCCGATGGCGATCTTTTCCATGTAGACGTCGGGCGCGTAGAGCAGGCTGCCTTTTTCCGCAATTGCGATCACCGCCAGCGAGTTCGGCATGTTCTTGGCGCAGATGGTGGTGCCTTCAAGCGGATCAAGCGCGATGTCGACCTTGGCACCATCACGGGTTCCAACCTCTTCACCGATATACAGCATCGGCGCTTCATCGCGCTCACCCTCGCCGATCACCACCACGCCATCGATCGGTAGCCGGTTGAGCTCCTGGCGCATCGCGTCGACGGCAACCTGGTCGGCAGCCATTTCATCGCCGCGGCCGCGCAACCGCGCCGCAGCAACCGCTGCACGTTCTGTCACACGCGCAATCTCAAGCGTAAGAATTCGGTCAAGACCGCTTGCGTCAGTTTGCTTGCCAGCCATGGCGCTTTGCTCCCGGGGACTATCGATTGCTCGCTCATACAGGGTTCAAGCCCCGCAAGGCAATGTCAAAACACCATCGAAAACCCATGAATTCAAACGATAATCGACTGCTCCCAAACTAAATCGATTAAAGCGCGCATAGAGCCATTGTCACAAACCCGAAGGGTCAGAATGTGCAACGGCACCACGTCGGCCATCAGCTCTCGCGCGTGCGCTCGATGCGGATTACCTGTGGCTCGCCAGCAAGGTAGCCTTCAGCCTTAATGGCATCAACAGCGGCGCGAACATTCGACTCCATCGTGGCATGGGTCACCAGGATGACTGTTTGGGGAACTGCTGCGCGGCCCGGCCGCGCCCGTTGAACGATTGATTCCAGCGAGATGGCGTTTTCGGCCATCCGGGTGGCAATCGAAGCGAACACGCCGGCGCGGTCCTCGACCTTGAGCGATATGAAATAGCCACCTTCATGGCTTTGCATCCGGGCGCGCCGATACGGCTCAAGCTGCGTTGCAGGCCGGCCCAGTGCGGGAGCATGCTGATGCCCAGGCCGGCTCTTGGCAATGTCGGCAACATCGCCCAAAACGGCCGATGCAGTGGCGTCGCCACCCGCCCCCGGACCCGAGAGCATCAACTCGCCCAGAATATCGGCTTCAATGGTCACCGCATTGGTGACCCCCTCCACCTGCGCAATCATCGAGCCCTTCGGCACCATGGTGGGGTGAACGCGTTGCTCAATCCCCGACGCCGTGCGCTGGGCGACACCCAGCAGCTTGATCCGATAGCCGAGCTCATCGGCCGCATGAATGTCGTCGATGGAGATATTGGTGATCCCTTCGACATAGACTTCGTCAGAGGCGATTTCAGTGCCAAAAGCCAGACTGGTCAGGATTGCGAGCTTGTGGGCGGTGTCGTTACCTTCAATGTCGAAAGCAGGATCCGCCTCGGCATAACCAAGCCGCTGCGCTTCAGACAGGCACTCGGCAAAACCCATATTGTCCCGCTGCATCCGGGTCAGAATATAGTTGCAGGTGCCGTTGAGAATTCCATAGATGCGCTGGATCGAGTTCCCGGTCAGTGATTCCCGCATCGCCTTGATCACGGGGATCCCGCCGGCGACCGCGGCTTCGAAATTCAGCAGCACGCCGTTGCTCTCCGCCAGCCGCGCCAGCTCGACACCATGTTTGGCCAGCATCGCCTTGTTGGCAGTGACCACATGCCGGCCGCGGCCAAGCGCTGCCAGAACCGCTGCATGGGCCGGATCGCCATCGCCACCAATCAGTTCCACGAACACGTCGATATCGGCCTCGCGCGCCATTGCGGCAGGGTCGTCAAACCAGGCGACGGAATCGAGATCGAGCCCGCGATCACGGGTCCTGTCACGCGCACTCACTGCGGTGATGATGATCTCGCGACCACAGATTTCGGCCAGGCTGTTGTGCCGTGTAGATATTGCCCGGAACAGGGCCGCGCCAACGGTCCCCAGGCCTGCAATGCCGATCTTGAGGGCATCAGTCATGTCGATAGTCCACCTGTCTGGGAGATCTCCGCCCGCAAAGGCAAAGAGAGGGTAATGACGCTGCGGGTTTAACCGTGAGCGCTCAAAGGGTCAACGGCGCGTTGCCAACGAGACCACATTGCCGCCATCGGAGGCCGATGACAAAAACCTCTTGATGTTGCGCGCCGCCTGGCGGATCCGGTGTTCATTCTCCACCAGCGCAATGCGCACATGTTCATCGCCATGTTCGCCAAAGCCCACACCCGGCGCCACCGCCACATCGGCCTTTTCCACCAGCAGCTTGGAGAACTCGAGCGACCCCAGTTCTTTGAACTGCTCCGGAATCGGCGTCCAGGCGAACATTGTTGCGGGCGGCGGCGGAACCTGCCAGCCGGCCTTGCCAAAACTGTCAACCAGCACATCGCGGCGGCGATGATAGATCGAGCGGACCTGCTCGATCTCCGAACCTTCACCATTGAGTGCCGCCGTTGCAGCCACCTGGATCGGCGTGAACGCACCATAGTCGAGATAGGACTTCACCCGTGTCAGCGCCGAGATCAGCCGCTCATTGCCGACTGCAAACCCCATGCGCCAGCCCGGCATGGAAAAGGTCTTCGACATCGAGGTGAACTCGACACAAATGTCCATCGCGCCGGGAACCTCAAGCACCGATGGGGGTGGATTGCCGTCAAAATAGATCTCCGAATAGGCAAGATCCGACAGCACGATGATGTCGTGTTTCTTGGCGAACGCGATGACATCCTTGTAAAAATCAAGCGACGCCACAAAGCTTGTCGGATTGGACGGATAATTCAGGATCAGCGCCAGCGGCTTGGGAATCGAATGCCTGACCGCTCTTTCCAAGGGTGCAAAGAAACTGTCATCGGGCACCACGTCGAGAGAGCGGATCACGCCGCCCGACATGATGAAGCCAAACGCATGAATCGGATAGGTCGGATTCGGGCACAGGATCACATCGCCCGGGGCGGTGATGGCCTGCGCCATATTGGCGAAGCCTTCCTTTGAACCAAGCGTAGCAACGATCTCAGTGTCAGGGTTCAGTTTGACGCCAAAGCGGCGCTGGTAATAGGCCGCCTGTGCACGTCTGAGGCCTGGGATGCCGCGCGATGTCGAATAACGATGGGTCCGCGGATCCTGAACCGCCTCGCACAATTTGTCGACGATGCTCTGCGGCGTCGGAAGGTCGGGATTGCCCATTCCCAGATCGATGATGTCCGCCCCTCCAGCCCGGGCCGATGCCTTCAGGCGGTTGACCTGTTCGAAAACATAGGGAGGCAGTCTGCGGACCTTGTGAAATTCTTCCATGGAATTCCCCGTTGATACTGGGCGATTGGGCGCGGTGTTACCGACGGTTTGCGGCCAATTCAGGCCGAACGCAAGATTTAATTCTCGATTTTTGACTGGGTATCGCGTGCATGGCTGTCTGCAAGTGCCCGCAACTGCCGCAGCCGCGCATCGTATTGAGCGCGCGCATCCGGAGTGGACGCCCGCGCTCGCAACAGCTCTGTCATCTCGGCTTCAGCAGCGATGCGTTCAGCCTCACTCAATTGCGTATTGGCTGCTGTCGGCACGCGCCCGAACGTGGGAAACTGTCCCGTTCGGCGGGCACCAGTGGTGACGAATTCCTTGTTCTCGACCGGGGCCGTCTGTTCAATCGGGATGATCGAAGCGATGCCCGGATTCCGCCGCGTCACCGAATCCTGATCCGCGGAGGAAGCAACTGCTGCCGCTTCTGCATCCGTCTCCTGCCCTATGACCGCGGGCTCGGAGGCTGGAACGACGGTCGGTGCGGCATCTTCAAGGGACGCTGTCTGGCAACCCGCCAAAACGATTGCCGCAAGCAGGCCAAACCACGGACTGTTTTTTCTTTGAAGGTTCACGTTCTTTTCCGGTCTGGCCCAGTGTTTGTCATGACAACGACAAAAAAATGACCGTATCAACAACACAATAAGCTTCAAGGTGTTATAAAACACATCAAGAAAGCCGGTTTAAGGCACAAGAGGGTTTGGAGGCAACCTCCAGACTGCGAGAGGAGGCGCTGCAATGGCGGACAGGGGCGAAAGCAAAGCGAAAGACGACAAGGCGGCCGACGATGGCTCCTCTGCCGAAGCCTACATCGTCAAGGACCCTGAAGCCTTCGCCCGAAATGTCGCCCGCATGCTCGAGGAACTGGGCAAGGCGGCCTCTGCCTGGATCGAACCACGCGAGAAAGGCGAGGTTGTAGACACCGTTTCCGAACCCATGGCCGATATGGTCAAGACCTTTTCCAAGGTCGGCGAATATTGGCTCTCCGACCCCAAACGCGCGATCGAAGCGCAGACATCGCTGCTCACCAGCTATTTCACGCTGTGGAGCGATTCGATCCAGAACATGTCAGCTCAGGAGAAGCCGCCCTCGGCCAAGGCTGACAAGCGCTTCTCGGACCCGGACTGGGAGAAAAACCCGTTCTTCGAATTTCTCAAGAACGCCTATCTGATCACGTCTGACTGGGCAAACAAGCTGGTGTCGGAGAGTGACGGGCTGGACGAACACACGCGCCAAAAAGCACAATTCTATGTCCGCCAGATTGCCAGTGCGCTCTCCCCGGCCAATTTTTTGGTCACCAATCCCGAACTCTACAAGGAGATGGTGGCTTCGGACGGCCAGAATCTGGTCCGCGGCATGAAGATGCTGGCCGAAGATATTGCCGCCGGCAAGGGCGAGTTGAAGCTGCGTCAGTCCGATGCGTCGAAATTCGCTGTTGGCGAGAACATAGCGGTTTCGGAAGGCAAGGTGATCGCTCAGGATGATATCTGCCAGATCATCCAGTATGCCCCAAAAACCGAGAATGTCCTGAAACGGCCATTGCTGATTGTCCCGCCATGGATCAACAAGTTCTACATTCTGGATCTGAACCCGAAAAAGTCCTTTATCAAATGGGCCGCCGAACAGGGCCACTCCGTGTTCGTGATCTCCTGGGTCAATCCGGACCAGCGCCACGCCAGCAAGGATTGGGAATCGTACTCGCGCGAGGGCATTTCCTTTGCGCTCGAGACCATCGAGAAGGCGACCGGAGAAAAACAGGTCAACGCTATCGGGTATTGTGTCGGTGGCACGCTGCTTGCCGCAACGCTCGCCCTGCATGCACAGGAGAAGGACAAGCGGATCGCCACGGCGACTTTCTTCACCACCCAGACCGACTTCACCTATGCCGGAGACCTTAAGGTCTTCGTCGATGAAGCCCAGATAAGCTCGATCGAAACGGCGATGAAGAAGAACGGCTATCTCGACGGATCAAAGATGGCCACCGCCTTCAACATGCTGCGCGCCTCCGATCTGATCTGGCCCTATGTCGTCAACAACTATCTCAAGGGCAAGGATCCAATGCCCTTTGACCTGCTTTACTGGAATTCCGACTCAACCCGGATGCCCGCCGCCAATCATTCCTATTACCTCAGGAACTGCTACCTCGAGAACAATCTCTCGCAAGGCAAGATGGAAATGGCCGGCAAGACGCTTGATCTCGGCGACGTCAAGATCCCGATCTACAATCTCGCGGCCAAAGAAGACCACATCGCCCCTGCCCGCTCGGCCTATATCGGCGGCAAGCTGTTTGGCGGCAACGTCACCTATGTGATGTCCGGTTCGGGCCATATCGCCGGCGTGGTCAATCCGCCCGCGGCAGGGAAGTACCAGTTCTGGAGCGATGGCCCCCAAGACGCCGAATTTGATGATTGGGTTGCCGGCGCCACCGAAACACCAGGCTCCTGGTGGCCGCATTGGCAGAAATGGATCCGGGCCAACAACTCCGATGAAGTGCCGGCCAGAGCACCCGGAGGCAAAAAGCTCAAGCCGATCGAGGATGCGCCCGGCTCCTATGTCAGGGCCCGGGTCTGAAAGGCCACACGCAAGGGATCCCACGTCCGTTACCATCCGGGCCAAACACCCGATGCGCCGGATTTGCCGCTTGGAGCAAAGCCTGCTATCCGCCGCCGATGAAATTTGACAGCCCGTTGATCCCCGCCACCCTGGTGCGCCGTTACAAGCGCTTCCTTTTCGATGCCCATCTGGAAAGCGGAGAGGCAATCACCGGCTCCTGCCCCAACACCGGATCCATGCTCGGCCTGACGACGCCGGGTTCAAATATCCATCTCACCGAGCATGAGGGCGGCACCCGCAAATACCGGCATGCGCTTGAACTGGTTGAGGCAGATGGCACCCTGGTTGGAATCAACACCGGCCGGCCCAACCGGCTTGTCGAAGAAGCCATTGCAAATGGCTTGTTGGGATCGCTGGGCACATACCAAATACTCAAGCGCGAACAGAAATACGGTGTGAACTCACGCATCGACATCCTGCTTGAGGATCCAAGTCTTGGGATGGCCTATGTCGAGGTCAAGAATGTCCATTTCAGGCGCGCCCCGGGTTTGGCAGAATTCCCCGACAGCGTCACAAGCCGGGGCGCCAAGCATCTCGAAGAACTCGGCGACATGGCCGAGGCAGGCCACCGCGCCATTATGGTATATCTGATCCAGCGCAATGACATCGATCGGCTCAAGATCTGCCGTGATCTTGACCCGGCCTACGCCACTGCTTTCGACCGTGCCATGAAACGCGGGGTTGAAGCTTGCGCAATACGATGCAAAATCACACCCAATCAAATTCTTGCCGACACGATGGTCTCCATTGAGGAACCCGGTGTAAACAGCGTAAACTGAACCCGAGCCGGAACGGACCGGCGGAATAAGACAAAGCGAGCCAGACATGGTCACCTATATCGATGCCAATTCGGCCCCGATGAAAAACACCGGACAAATCCGGCTCTACGGCCCGGAAGGCTTCGAAGGCATGCGCAAGGCCAGCCAGTTGACAGCGCGCTGCCTCGATGAACTGGTCTCACGCGTTAAGCCCGGGGTTACAACCAACGAACTCGACGCCTTCGTGTTTGAATTCGGACAGGACCACGGCGCCCTGCCCGCGACACTGAACTATCGCGGCTACACCAAATCCTGCTGCACCTCGATCAACCACGTGGTGTGTCACGGCATTCCAAACGACAAGCCGCTGCGTGAAGGCGAGGTCGTCAACATTGACGTGACCTATGTGCTGGACGGCTGGCATGGCGATTCAAGCCGGATGTACCCGGTGGGCGAGATCAAGCGTGCCGCAGAGCGCCTGCTCGACATCACCCATAGGTCGCTGATGCTCGGCATCGAGGCGGTGAAACCTGGCGCGCGCACCGGGGCCATTGGAGAGGCAATCCAGACCTACGCCGAATCCGAACGCTGCTCGGTGGTGCGTGATTTCTGCGGACACGGCCTGGGGCAACTGTTTCATGACGCGCCCAACATCCTGCATTACGGCCGCGCCGGCGAAGGCCCGGAAATGCGCCCCGGCATGATCTTCACCATCGAGCCGATGATCAATCTGGGTCGACCGCATGTCAAAGTGCTCTCTGACGGTTGGACCGCTGTGACCCGGGACCGCTCGCTCTCTGCACAATATGAGCACACAATCGGCGTGACCGAGACCGGTTGTGAAATCTTCACCCTTTCGCCAGCCGGGCTCGACCGCCCCGGTTTGCCTGCATGATATCACGCCGTCGCCCCGGTCTGAACAATGAAGGTCTCAATGAGGGCCTCAGCGATCAAGGCCCGGACGACATGCACGACCCCGTGCACCAGGACGAGCGCAGTTTCTTTGCCGAAACCCGCCCGGCGAAGACCGGTTCGGGCACGCAGCGCGGCCCGCAAGCAGCGGGCCTCAAATCCGACGGATCGCAAAGCCAGGACGAACACTATCATGGTCATCGCGACCGGCTCCGGCAACGCTTCCGCGAGGGCGGCGATCGGGCGCTGGCCGATTACGAATTGCTGGAACTGCTGCTGTTCCGGCTAATTCCCCGCCGCGACACCAAACCGATCGCCAAGGCACTTCTGGCCCGTTTTGGCTCTTTGCCGGAAGTGCTAGGCGCCCCGGTGCAGCTTCTCACCGAGGTCAAGGGCGTGGGTGACAGCGTCGCCACCGATCTCAAGCTGGTCGCCTCCATTGCCCATCGCATGCTCAAGGGTGAATTGAAGGGCCGGAAGGTGCTGGCGTCCTGGTCATCGGTGATTGAATATTGCCGGGCCGCGATGGCGTTCGAAACACGCGAGCAGTTCCGGGTGCTGTTTCTCGACAAGAAGAACGCCCTGATCGCCGATGAAGTCCAGCAGACCGGAACCGTCGACCACACGCCCGTCTACCCGCGCGAGGTGGTCAAGCGCGCTCTTGAACTCTCCGCCACCGCAATCATCCTGGTGCACAACCACCCCTCGGGGGACCCTACCCCGTCGCGTGCCGACATCGAGATGACCAAGCTGATCATCGAAACGGCCAGACCGCTGGGAATCACCGTGCATGATCACATCATCATCGGCAGGGACGGTCACGCCAGCCTCAAGGGTATGAAGCTGGTCTGAGCACTCAAATTCCGTCTAGAGGGCCTGCACGCCCCTCAGGCGGCCTTCATCTCCGGTCCATCCAGAAACCGTTGCGAATCCGCAGCAATCGCCTCCCGTTTTGCCTCGGGCATCTTCGCCAGCGAGCCCATGATCAGGCCCATGCGGTGGTTGGAGCTGAGAACCTCCTGATTCTCAATGAGGAAATTCCAGTAGAGGTAGTTGAATGGACAGGCATCCTCACCTTGCTTCTGCTTCACCTTGTAGCGGCATGAACCGCAGTAATCGCTCATCTTGTTGATGTAGGAACCCGATGCCGCATAGGGCTTGGATGCAAGGAATCCGCCGTCAGCAAACAGCGCCATCCCAACGACATTGGGCATCTCCACCCATTCATAGGCGTCGAAATAGACAATCAGGAACCATTCCTGTACGTCGCGCGGGTCAATGCCCGCCAGCAAACAGAAATTTCCGATCACCATCAGCCGTTGGATATGGTGGGCATAGGCATTGGCCCTTGTCTCGGAGATTGATTGCGCCAGACAGTTCATCCCAGTCTCGCCGGTCCAGAAGAAGTCCGGCAGCGGCCGCGACGCCGACAACGCATTGGCGTGCGCGTAATCAGGCATCTTGAGCCAATACACGCCGCGGATGAATTCGCGCCAGCCTATGATCTGACGGACAAAACCCTCGACCGCATTGAGAGGCGCGTTGCCGTTCCGCCAGGCCTCCTCGGCGCGCTCGCAGCAGAGGCGGGGATCGAGAAGACCACAATTGATCAACGCCGACAAATGGCTGTGAAACAGCAGTGGCTCGTCCTGCTTCATGGCATCCTGCCAGTCGCCAAATCCCGGCAAACCATGTTAAATGAACCATGAAAGATAAGACTGAGCGTCTTCCCCACTCACCGGATAATCGAACGGCTCCAGGTCGCCAAATGCCCGGAAAAGCGTTTTCCAACCAGCTCAATCACTTCCCGGGTGACCTGATCCGGCTCAAAGCTCGGCCGATGTGGGATGGAAATGCCGTCAGGAAGCGCCTTGCGGTTTTGAGAATCGAAATTCCATTCGCCCCCCGCCGGTTCATCCCCTTCCATCAGATAGCCGGTGCGCCGACGCATATCGCGGTAGAAGTACTCCATCCGCAGCGTTTTGGGATGCGAGCCGTCTTTCCGGGTTGCCCAGGCGACAAAGTCCTCGTGGCTTGACAGAAAGCGGTCATCCGGCCGAATTTCCAGATCCACATCCAGCTCTTCACGCCAGCTCTGCGCAGCCTCCAGCACCCGCCACTCCGACGGTTCTGTCATCACCACGCGGCTCACATCACGGCGTTTGGCGGACTGTGCAAGCGCGCCACCGAAATTCCCCGGATTGTCCGGGGCATCGAGCGCCAGGTAATCGACGGTGAAACCATCATCACGCAAGGCCTGAGCGAAATGCCGCATTGCAGAGAACAGGAATGCAATCTTCTTCTTATGATGGCGAACTGATGTCGCCTCGTCCATGACTTCCGCCATGAAGATGATGTCGCGCCCGCGATCCGCATCCGCTAGGCTTGAGAGACCGCGAGACAGCTGATCCCCAAGCACAAAGCGCAAGACCTGACGTTCCGACATGTTCTGGACTCCTGTTTGAGCACCGGCGTTGCGTCACCTGGGCGACGTCACAACCGCCGCTGCCCTCGGTTACGCAGTCCGCTGCACAATGGTTCAAGCGCGCACGAAACTTAAATCCCTGATCTGACACGAAAAACGGCCCCAAACGAAAAACGCCGGGCTCAAGGCCCGGCGTTCAGTCTGGTTCCAAGTCAGAAGGCCTATTCGGCCGCCGCGTCGTCCTTCTTTGCGGCTTTCTTCTTGGCAGGCGCCTTTTTCTTCGGCGCGGGCTTCGTTTCGGCCTCGGCCTCATCATCAGCCATCAGCTCTTCCTTGGTCACCGTCTTGTCCGTCACGTCGATGACGGTCATTAGGTGATCAATGGTCTTTTCTTCAAAGATCGGAGCACGCAGCGAAGCGACTGCACCGGGGGTCTTCTGGAAATATTCGTAGATTTCCTGCTCCTGGCCGGGGAACTTGCGGACCTGTTCGAACAGCGAACGCTGCAGTTCCTCATCGCTGACCTGGATTTCCGCGCTTTCGCCAATCTTGGAGAGCACCAGGCCCAGGCGGACACGCCGTTCGGCAAGCTTGAGGTATTCCTCGCGGGCTGCCTCTTCGGTGGTGCCTTCATCGTCAAAGGTCTTGCCGTTGTCGGCAAGCTCCTGATTGATCTGACGCCAGATGTTCTCGAACTCGGCATCAATCAGCTTCGAAGGCGATTCGAACTTGTGCGCGCTGTCGAGCTGATCAAGGATCTGCCGCTTCACCTTCTGCCGGGTCATCTGGCCATACTGGCTCTCGATCTGCGACTTGACGATTTCGCGCAGCTTTTCAGCGGAATCGAGACCAAGCGACTTGGCAACTTCATCATTGATTTCCAGTGCGCCCGGTGCGGCGATCGCCTTGACCTTGATGTCAAAGGTCGCTTCCTTGCCGGCCAGATGTGCGGCCTGGTAATCGGCCGGGAACGAAACGGTGATGACCTTCTCGTCGCCAACCTTGACGCCAACCAATTGCTCTTCAAAGCCGGGAATGAACCGGTTGGAACCGATCACGAGTTCGGCATCCTGATCGGCGCCGCCATCAAAGGCTTCTCCGTCAACCTTGCCGAGGTAATCGATGGTCACCTTGTCGCCATCGGCGGCCTTGCCGGTCTTGGGCTCGTAGGAACGGCTGTTCTCAGCCACCCGGAGCACCTGCTCCTCGACTTCTTCATCGGAGACTTCGACAACTTCGCGGACAACCTTGAAGCTCGAGGGATCAGCCACTTCGAACTCGGGAATGACTTCGTAAGCCATTTTGAATTCGAAATCGGCCTCGCATTTGAGGATGCTCTCGGCTTCCTTCTCGTCTTCCGTCATGGAGATTTCAGGCTGGGTCGCAGCCTTCTCACCACGATCCGAAAGGATCGAGGTGGGCTTCTCCTGGATCATCTCGTTGACCATCTGCGCCATCATCGAGCGGCCATAGACCTTCTTGATGTGCGAAATCGGCACCTTGCCAGGACGGAAGCCCTTGATCTGCATCTTGCCCTTGGCATCCGCGAGCTTCTCGTTGAGCTGCGCTTCCATGTCCTTGGCGGGGACAATGACCTTCAATTCGCGCTTCAGCCCTTCGGCAAGCGTTTCGGTAACCTGCATGTTCAAACCTTCATTTCCTCGCGACTGCGACCGTTCGGGTTGGCCCCGCGACTGGGCCGGTTATCCGGCGTCGCTTGTGGCATTTTCTTGATTGGCTCCGGACCGGCAGCGCCGGCTGACGCCACATTGTCCGGATCGGGCCGGACTGCCATTTCGTGGCGGCCGGAACGAACCAAAAGGGGTGCGGCCACCTCGCCTTCATCGCATCCACAGCCGCCGCCAATCCGGCGGCAATGGGTCGATCAGCGGTGTTGTCCGCAGCTTCGAAAACCAAGCTTTTTGCAGTCCGGGGCATGATTTGCTCCGCAAAACATACCCACATTTCCACAATCAGCCGTCCCGGCGAAGCAAGGCTCCGCCAGCTAGCCCCCGCACCTATGCGATTTCACCTGAAATGGCAAGCCTAACCCGCCCTGTGTTGCCGGGCTGCAAGCGGAAAAGCCATGCCGGGCTAAAACCGCATAAAGCTGAAGCATTGTATCACCAAACGCTTTCCTGCCGCGTGGAAAAAGCCGACAGCGCCAAGACAAAATATGCCAGCCCCTCCTCCCCTGAAGGCGAGGCAGCACAATCAACAACCAAATGGAAAGAAAATGGTGCGGGTAGAGAGACTTGAACTCCCACGCCTTGCGGCACCAGAACCTAAATCTGGCGTGTCTACCAATTTCACCATACCCGCACGAAACAGCCCACGCCCGCATCTGAGCAAGCACATCCTGTTCGCGGAGGCGTCTATATCACCGGCATCGCGGAGGTCAAAGCCAAAATCACGCAAAGGCAGCGCGCATTCTTCCACGACAAACCAAAGGCTGCACCCTTGCTCGCCAGCTTCAGTAGAGCGGCTCTTCATAAAGAGTTTCACCATCGATCATCAGGCGGGCAATTTGCGGCTCACCCCGATCTGAAACGCGGACGGCGACAGTGGTGCGCCCTTCATTGCGCGCCTTCTCGATTTCCAGCCCTTCACCCTCGGGCACATAGTACCGCTCGATGCCAAACCTGAGATTGGGAACTTGATTGACCCTCCCTGACGGTTCAGGCACCCAAATCCGCAACGGCCTCGACTGCAGCGCAACCTCTTCATCTGCAAGCCCTGTGGGCGCGGAAAAATGCACCGATCTTGTGGAGAAGATCCCGTTGTCATCCGGCGCCAGCACCAGCCACACCGTTGAAACGGTGTCTCTGGCCGGCCAGCCACCTTCAACCAGGCTTTCGTCGACTGACGATATGCCGCCGCCATAGCGCAGCCTCACATAATCGCCGCGCATCAGATCCCTTGGATCGATCGGCTCGACCTGCAATAGGATCTCCTTGCCGTCTCGAAGGATGGCGGCGCGGCTCTCTATCATCAGCGCCAGCGTCCCGATCAGAAAGCAACAAGCGATGACGCCGGCAATCACCGGGTTTAACGGGGCACGTAACACTCCAACGAAGTCCATCAATTGCCCTCCTGCCCGGCCTGGAAGCGTTTTTCGATTTTCATGACCAGGAATGCGATGATCGCCAGGGACACACCGCCAACAAACAGAAAGCCCGAGCTCCCGAGCAGCGAGCCGAGCGTTTCGGAGACAACATAAAGTGTCTCCGCTGCAAAAGCGAAATAGGCAAAGCGCCGGATCAACCTGTTGGCGCGCCCCGAAACCATGAGAACCACAATGCTGATGACGAGAATGACCGCCGCCACGACAATTTCATAGGCAAGGCTGGAAGCGTTCAGATCAATCTGAAGGATCGCCAGCCCGGAAAGAAGCATCACCGCTCCATAGGCAGCGACGGACCCGTGCCGATCTATCAACGCGCCAAGCCCTGACGGCGGGAACGCACCCAAGAGAAATGCCAGGGCGCCCAAACCAATCAGCAAATGCTCAGACGGGACACCGAAAAGGTTGTAGCAAACCCACAGGACCCAAAAGACAGACAGAATAGCGGCCAGATGGCCTGCAATCACCGAACGAGAACGCCACGCGGCAATGCCGCAGCCCAAACTTACAGCCAGTGTCGCAACGGCCTGGGATGCCGTAAGGACATCTGTGGCACCGAAATCATAGGCGGTGACTTCTGCAAGCAGATACCCAAGTCCCAGAAGCCCGGCCCCGATAGACGCCAGCGGAGATGAAAAACCGAGCGCCACAACCAGGGCGCCGACACTCCACGCCAGCATGAAGCCAGCTTCATCACCGCTGATGTGGTACATCTGACCGATAAGGGCGATGCCGGCGCCATAGGTAAGGAGCGTGAAGATCAGTGCGGAATCGCAGATCCACTTCGCGTCCCGTTGCCTGGCCAGCACCGCCGCAACAACTCCAGCCAGGATCAATGCCGCAATCATTGCCACCCGGTAGATCCGTGCAATGGCCTCCCAGTTGGCGGCCACCAATGCGATCACCGCAGCCCCAAGCAGCACTGCAGCCAAAACCGCCAGAACACCGGAGAGACTGAAACCGGTATGTCTGCGGTCGTGATCAGCAAGCAGACGCTCCCCCAGACCCGGCTCCAGCAGCCCGTTTTGGCTCCATTGCTCGATCTCCCGAGCAAGATATCTGCGCAACACTTTGAGTACCCTCGTATTTTGCTCCGGAGAGCTTACATCACCGCCGGACGCAAGCAATGCCGACAATCAAGGCATTTTCGCCGAGCCCATGAGGCAATTGCACAGCTCAAAGGCAAAAATGTACGAAACAACACTCAGCTATGCACTGGGCGTATGTCTTCTATGAATTTTTTGCACTGCACAAATCGATTGAATCGACCTATCTTCAAATCATCGAAACGCCACAGGGCAAATCGGAAACAGCCGGAACAAAGGAGCGCAGACATGAAATTGACCCACTCCTTCGCCAGCTGGCGGAAATACCGCGAAACCTGCGCCGAGCTGAACAAGCTTTCCGAGCGCGAGTTGAGCGACATCGGCATGGTGCGGGAGGACATTCCTTTCGTAGCGCGCCGGGCAGTATAGAAATTCAAGAATTCGGAGCGGCCTCCTCCTCCTCCCAATAGCCGCTTCGATGTGACTGACGTTCATCCTCCTCCCGAGCGTCAGTCTTCCAAAATGGCGCCCACCGGATCCTCCTCCCCCGGTGGGCGTTATTTGTTTCAGCTTCCAAAAATTCTGATCTCTCCACGACTTCCGGTTCAACTCCGATAGACCATTCATGCCGTGGCCCCGACCACAAGGGCGATCCTCTTGTGCGGGCATACCCGACAACATGAGCTCTTGAGGCCAAGCCCGCAAAGACCGGATTTTTACGTTTCAGAACAAGCTCTTGTTAATGTGCCTTGCATCAGACGCATGCCCCCTATGCGATCTTTTGCACTGCACAATCCGATCAAAGCCCCCTATATTAGGATCAACAAAACACAGAGCTGAGCGATCAGCCCACAACCGAAAGGACCAACCCAATGAACTTCCGTAAGGCTTACCAGGACTGGCGCGAATACCGTAACACCGTCAACGAACTCTCCCGCATGTCTGAGCGTGAACTCAACGACCTCGGCATCTCCCGCGGCGACATTCCCTTCGTTGCACGCCGTCCCGGCAACTAAGACCAAAGAAAACTGCCCGGCCCTGCCGGTCACTCAAAACGGCGCCCTGGAGACAGGGCGCTGTTTCTGTTTCGGGGCCTGCTTCGCAAGCCGCTGATCCAGCGGGCCACGCCTCGCCGCAAAATCATGATTGTCCCACCAAACAAGACCGCACAAATTTTCAGCACAGCTTGAACCTGCCTCCACCAGGATCGAGCCATTCTGCCATTGCATATCTGGCTTGTGTTTATTGCTCTGCACAATTCACGTGCAATCGCCTATATATGATGCATCAGATTGACAGCCCCGCATGGGGGCTAACCCGAGGAAACCGAAATGAACATCATTAGCAAAGCCCGCAGCTGGATGAAGACCCGTCAGACCGCCCAGCAGCTTGCAAACCTGTCCAACGAAACCCTGGCTGACATCGGCCTGACCCGTTTCGACATCGACAACGTCGCACGCGGCATCCGTCGCTAAGACAGTTTGATATACTGCTTGAAAGCGGCGTCCTTCGGGGCGCCGTTTTTGTTTGCCGGGCCCGGCCCCCCTTCGCCCGCAGACGACCCACCTGTTACCCGATCCCACCCACTGCCACAAAACACCTTTGAGCGGCCCGGTTGCTCGTGTTAAACGGACGCCATGAACAAAAGCGACACGTCCAACTCCCCCATTCATGTCATCGGCGGTGGCCTGGCAGGCTCTGAAGCCGCCTGGCAGATTGCCCGGCGCGGACTGCCGGTTGTCCTGCACGAAATGCGGCCCGTGCGCGGCACCGATGCACACAAGACCGACAGTCTTGCCGAACTGGTCTGCTCGAACTCGTTTCGTTCCGATGATGCCGAGAACAATGCGGTGGGCGTCATCCATGCGGAAATGCGCATGGCAGGCTCGCTGATCATGAAATGTGCCGACGCCAACCAGGTGCCGGCCGGTGGCGCGCTTGCAGTTGACCGTGAAGGCTTCGCCCGGGCGGTCACCGACGCGATCGAGGCCGAGCCTTTGATCACCATTGCCCGGGAGGAAGTCTCGGGATTGCCACCGGCTGAGTGGGACCAGACCATCATTGCCACCGGCCCTCTCACGGCGCCTGACCTCGCCGAGGCCATACGGGCGGAAACCGGCAAGGATGCGCTGGCCTTCTTCGACGCGATCGCTCCGATCATCCACACCGATTCCATCGACATGTCGGTGTGCTGGTTCCAGTCGCGCTATGACAAGGTCGGCCCCGGCGGCACTGGCAAGGACTACATCAATTGTCCGATGGACAAGGATCAATATGACGCCTTTATCGATGCGCTGATCGCAGGCGACGTCACCGGCTTCAAAGAATGGGAAGGCACGCCCTATTTTGATGGCTGCCTGCCGATCGAGATCATGGCCGAGCGCGGCCGCGAAACACTGCGCCACGGCCCGATGAAGCCGATGGGCCTGACCAATGCGCACCAGCCGGACATCAAGCCCTATGCGGTGGTCCAGCTGCGCCAGGACAATGCGCTGGGCACGCTCTACAACATGGTCGGTTTCCAGACGAAACTGAAATACGGCGCGCAGGCCGAGATCATCCGCATGATTCCAGGCCTGGAGAACGCCGAGTTCGCCCGGCTGGGTGGCCTGCACCGCAACACCTACCTGAACTCGCCGCTGTTGCTTGACGGCAGCCTGCAACTCAGGAGCCGCCCCGGGCTTCGCTTTGCCGGACAGATCACAGGCTGCGAAGGTTATGTCGAAAGTGCAGCCATGGGACTGCTTGCCGGCCGTTTCGCCGCAGCAGAGCGCAATGGCGAACTCCTGGCCCCGCCGCCGCCGACAACCGCCTTCGGAGCGCTGCTCAACCACATCACCGGCGGACACATTCTCAGCGACGATGAACCGGGCAAGCGTTCGTTCCAGCCGATGAATGTCAATTTCGGCCTTTTCCCGCCACTCGACCCCGGCGCCATTGTCCGCCCCGAAGGCGGCGGCCGTTTTCGCGGCAAGGACAAGGCAAGAGCAAAAAAGCAGGCGCTGGCTCGCCGCGCTCTCACAGATTTTGGCACATGGTTGGATCAACCCGGCATTCGCGACGCAGCCGAATAGCGATTATTGTGCTGGCGCAACCCGGCGGACGCCCGTGGCAGCCTCAAGCGCCGGAAGCCCGGGCATTCCCGCAGCGTCAGGGTTGAGCGCGACATAATCGGCCTTGAGCGCCTCCGAATCCTTGCGTGAGCCGTCATGGCTCCAGCCAGGTGGGGCGAACAGATAGGCAAGCCTTTCGGTCACCGACAGCCCTGGCTGAAATGCATCCTTGAACATGTCTGTCCATTCGTGAAACGCAACCTTCACGGGATTGAACGTGCCGATGTTCTTGACGATGCCGTAATGTGGCATGTCTTCGTCGAGTTCGGGCACGAACGTGCCAAACATCCTGTCCCAGATGATCAGCGTGCCGGCATAGTTTGAATCAAGATAGCGCGGATTGGTGGCATGGTGCACCCGGTGATGCGAGGGCGTGTTGAAGATCGCCTCAATCGGCTTCCACATTTTTCCGATCACCTCGGTGTGGATCCAGAACTGGTAGACAAGGTTCAGCCCCCCGACGAACAGCAGCAACACAGGATGAAACCCGAGAAGCGCAAGCGGAATCCGCAGGATAAACATTCCCGTGAATGTGCCCGTCCAGCTCTGGCGCAGCGCGGTGGAGAGATTGTAGTGCTGCGAGGAATGGTGATTGACGTGCTCCGCCCAGACCCAGCGGCACCTGTGCGCGATGCGGTGGTACCAGTAGTAACGCAGGTCATCGAGTACGAAACACAAGGCAATCACCCACCAGGAGGTGCCCAGATCCATGATCCGGAACTCCCAGGCCCACATCAGCACGCCGAAGGCGATGAAGCCGAGCAGCAGGCCGGAGACCACATTTCCCACGCCCATCAGCAATGATGTCAGCGTGTCACGGGTTTCGTAGTCACCGCGGCGCTTGAGAAATCGGATCACCACCAACTCAAGCAGAATCGCGATCACAAAGAACGGAATCGCCAGCTGCGTGACATCCGGAAAGTCCTTGAGGTCAGGCATTTCCTTCCTCTTCCTCCGGATCTGCGAATTTCGGGCTTGCAAGCGCCAAGCTGTCCACCAGCCAAAGCGACACCTCCGCCGCCTGCTCGGTCGAGGCAAACACATACTCGCCGCCACGAAGGGTCGAATCATTGAACTCGATCCTGAGCCCGGGCTTGTCCTCAAGCACCTCCACGCTCAGCGTGCCCGGAACAATCAATCGCGCAACATAGTGGCGCCCCATCGCCTGCAGAAAGCCGGTCTTGCCGTCAGCAAGCCTGAGAAAGCTTGCCTCCCCATCCTTTGTCATAGTGACCGAACGTACCGGTTCGCCGGGATAGGCGCGGGCAAACTCTATGAGAGCCTCACCTGGGTCACGGTTGTCACTCTCCCGCGATGCGCTGGTGTAATGCACCGCACCGATCACCAGAAGCACCCCAAAGGTGACCAAGACAACCAGAACACCAAGGCTCATTCAATTCCTCCATGCAACGCAGCCCCAAGCCGCGTATTTCCAGAAACTATGCAGCGAGCCTACGCGTCAAGCAAGCCATGAGCAGGAAACCACAAACATGCTCCCTGCCCGAGGCCGCAATCGCGCCACCAAATATGTCAGATGCGTCCGCTGCGGGCTGCGCGCCACAGCCGCCACTGCCGCCGCCATTGCGACGGACGTGGCGACGTTTCCATACAGCCGGATCCGAGTGTTTCCGCCCGTTTGAGCACAGGCTCAACCAGCGCCATCGGCAGATAAGCCGGGCGCATTTCGGAAGCAACATCGCGCAGGGCGTCATGCGCCTTTGAAAGGTGATCACGGCCAAAACCCGCAAAAGCGCGAACCGCCGCGTCAATGGCCTTCCTGTTCTCACCGGCGAGCAGGCTGTCGCGGTCAAGCCCGGTCGCCGCCAGCAGATCCCCGGGGATGAACACCTGCCCGCGTGCCTGGCTGATCGGCAACAGCATCAAATGCCCGGCCACGGCCTGCGCCACCCCCGCATGTCCGCTGGCCGTTGCAGTCTTTGCCGAGGCATCCGCATCGAGAAGGAATGCGGAAAGCTGCAACAAGGCTGATGCGGTCTCACCGGCATAGCCCTCATAGCTGGAGCGGTCGGGCATCGGATCGTCATAGAGGTCGAACACCCGCGCTTCGCACATGCCGGCAAGTGGCGAAAGCGGCAGTCGGCGGCGCGCGATCAGCTCAAGCAGCTGCGACGCCAACGGATGCGCTTCGGCTTCCCCAAGGCGTTCGCCGTCCAGCACTTCGCGCCACCATTGCAAGCGGATTTCTCCCGGCAACGGTTCGCGGATCCGGTCACGGATTGCGGCAATCTCGGCATTGAACAGCAGCAGCGTTGCGATGTCGTCCTGAGCAGCCTCCGGCACCAGCAAGAGCGCCAGATACCGGTCGATATCGACCGCGCGAAGCGCTTCGAATCGCGACCGCCTGAGTTCGGTTGACTGACTTTGCGAGAGACCGGCGCCGGCCATAATTCAGACGGCAATCAGCGCGGCGGCCACCGCGCGCGATTCGGCCAGCATCACATTGAAGGTCCGCACCGCCGCTCCGGTGCTCATCGGATCAGAAGACACATTGGCACCGCGAAGCGCTGTCTTCAGCTCCGCCGGCAATGGTCTGATCGACAGTCCCGTCCCGACCAGCAGAAACTCGATGTCGGCAGCTTCGGCCAGAACCCGTTCGAAAAGCTTGATATCGAGCACGTCACCTTCCACAGCGTCCCAGCCATAGATGCCCGAAGGCAGGCAAAGGATCGAGCCGCGGTGCGACATGTCGGCAAAACGGAACCCGCCATTGCCATAGGCATCGATGCCGGACCGGCCCGGGAAATGAGCTTCGCGAATCTCGATACCCTGGCCCACGTTCAGGCCGTGCTCTTTCCGTCGACTTCAAGCTCACCGGCATCCTCCGAATCAAGGCCGACGCGGAAATTGTCCGCCCTGAGCTTGAACAGGATGAGGACAGGCGCCGCGATGAAGATCGAGGAGTATGTGCCCACAAGAACGCCGAAGATCATCGCGAAGGTGAAGGACTGGATCACTTCGCCACCAAAGATGAACAGTGCCAGCAAGGCCAGCAGCGTCGTGACCGATGTCAGAATCGTGCGCGGCAGCATCTGATTGATCGACAGATCAAGCAACTGGGTCAGCGGCAGCTTCTTGTAGCGTCTGAGGTTCTCGCGCACGCGGTCATAGACAACCACCGTATCGTTGAGCGAATAGCCGACGATCGTCAGCACCGCCGCGATACTCGAGAGGTTGAACTCGATCCCCGAGATCACGAAAATACCGATTGTCAGCACCACATCGTGCACCGTTGCAATGATAGCACCGAGTGCGAACTGCCACTCAAACCGGAACCAGATATAGACCAGGATCGCCATCAGCGACGCGATCACCGCGATGGTACCGGCCTGTGCCAGTTCACCGGAAACCGTGGGTCCCACCACTTCCACACGGCGGATATCGTAATCGCCTTCAAGCTCCGCGCGGACCAGGGTAATCACCGTCTGCTCCGCATTCTCTCCACCGCCCTGGGCCTGAACCCGGATCAAAACATCGCGTGGCGTGCCGAATTCCTGGGCCTGGATATCGCCGAGATTGAGCTCGGACAGCCGCGCACGAATGTCACCGACATCGGCGTTTCCGTCCTTGGCCTGCACTTCGATCATCGATCCGCCCTTGAAATCGATGCCGTAGTTCATGTTGACGGTCGCAAACAGCACCATCGCCGTCACCGACGCCACCGCCGACAGAACGAAGGTGAAACGCCGGAACGTCATGAAGCGGAAGGTGAAATCGCGGATGACCCGGTCGAGCATGCCCTTCGGCATGGTCTTCGGGCGCTTGCGGCGCACCCACTCTGCCACCATCCAGCGGGTGAAGGTGAAGGCGGTGAACACAGTCGTCACGATACCGATGGCCAGAGTGATCGCAAAACCACGCACCGGTCCGGTGCCGAGATAGAACAGGATGATTGCAGCGATCAGCGTGGTGACGTTGGCGTCCAAGATGGTCGAGAAAGCGCGGCTGAAGCCCGCGTCAATCGCCTGGATCAGCGACCGTCCGGACCGGTGCTCCTCGCGGATACGCTCATAAATCAGCACGTTGGAATCAACGGCCATGCCGACCGTGAGCACGATACCGGCAATACCCGGCAAGGTCAGCGTCGCGCCAAGCATGGTCAGCAGTGCAATGATCATCGAAACGTTGGCAATCAGCGCCAGATTGGCGATGAAACCAAGCATGCCATAGGCCACGAACATGAAGGCCAGCACCAGCACAGCACCGATCAGGCCTGCAATTTCACCTGCGGCAATCGAATCCGCTCCAAGGCCGGGCCCGACGGTTCGCTCTTCAATCACGGTCAGCGTCGCCGGCAAGGCGCCTGCGCGCAGCAGGATCGCCAGGTCATTGGCGCTCTCAACCGTGAAATTGCCCGAAATCTGTCCGCTGCCGCCAAGAATAGGCTCGCGGATCACCGGTGCTGAAATTACCTGTTCATCCAGCACGATCGCAAAAGGCAGCCCGACAAACTGGGTTGTGGCCTGACCGAAGCGCTGTCCGCCCTTGGAATCGAAACGGAAGGACACGATCGGTTCGTTGGTGCGCTGGTCATAGCCAGCCTGCGCGTCCACCAGATTTTCGCCCGACACCAGAACACTGCGCTGGATCAGGTAGGGAATTGGCGGATCATCGGTGGAGAACAGCACTTCCGAGGTGGCCGGCGGACGTCCATCCATCGCTTCCTGGACAGGCATCGATGTATCGACCATCCGGAATGCAAGCTTTGCCGTCTGGTTGAGCAGGCTTTTGAGCCGCTCGGGATCGTCAAGACCCGGAACCTGAACCAGGATGCGATCCGCACCCTGACGCTGAATCACCGGCTCGGTCGTTCCAAGTTCATCGATACGTTTGCGAACCACCTCGATGGACTGTGCCACTGCCGAGGAGACCCGGTATGTGATGCCGTCATCGGTGAGCACGATGCGGAGTTGCCCCGACTGGGTTTCCTCGATCGTCGCCTCGACAATCGACCCTCCACCAAGCAGACCTGACGCCACAGGTTCTGTCAGTTCGGCCAGGATGTTCCTGGCCTCTTCAATCTGGGACTCGTCGCGAATGCGCACCTGGACGATTTGTCCCGTTCCGGACAGACCGGTGTAGCCGATACCCGCCTCGCGCAGCAGGCGCCGCACATCATCCACGGTCGTCGTCAGCCGGTCCTTGATGATGTCCTGGCGTTCCACCTGCAGCAGCATGTAGGAACCGCCCTGCAAGTCCAGGCCAAGGGTCAACTGCTTTGACGGGAGCCATTCGGGCAGGTTTGCCGCTTGCTGCCGGTCCAGCAGATTGGGCGCGGCGAACACAACGCCGGCGAGAACCGCAAGCCAGATCAGGGTGGTTTTCCAACGGGAGAAGTACAGCATGTCGCTCTCTGTTTGGCCCAGAAGACCAATTTATGTGGCATTGCGCCTGGCGCGGCGATGGACAGGGAACATCCCTGTCCAATCTTTACGGCTATTCCTTGACGGGTTCGCTCTTGGCGCGCACGTCGGCAATCAGGCTGCGCATCAGCCGCACCTTGACGCCATCGGCAATCTCGACTTCCAGCTCGGCATCATCGATCACCTTGGTGACCTTGCCGAGCACACCACCGCCGGTGACCACCTGGTCGCCACGGCGCACGTTCTTGAGCATTTCCTCGCGTTTTTTCATCTGCATGCGCTGTGGCCGGATGATCAGGAAATACATGATCACGAAGATCAGCACGAATGGCAGGATCGACATCAGGATCTCGCCACCACCGCCAGCGGTTTGGGCATAGGCCGGGGTTACAAACATCAAAAACTCCTCAAGGATGTGTAGGAAGGCCAAAACAAGGGGCCAACAGTCGAGCGGAATATAGTGGCAGTCGGGCCGATTGCAACGCAAACATGGCCCTATCAAGCCCGTTTTTCGGCTTCAGGGCGCTTTTCCATAAGCCGTCGGCATGCTACCGGCACGATGCTTGCCGCAGACTGGCACTCACCCAAACCGGACACCGTCATGCAAGATGATATCGCCCAACAAATCCTCACCGAACTCTCGCGCCTGACGCGGGCGGTGGAATCACTTTCCGCGCCTGAGCCCGCGCCCAGCGATTTTCACGCGGCTGACTGCTTTGTCTGGAACGCCGAAGGCGGAAATCTGGTCCCCATAGCCAAGCCCAACAGGATCGAGATCGATCTGATCAAGGGGGTCGACCACGTCCGCGACATTCTATTCGACAACACCAGGCGCTTCGCCATGGGCTTGCCGGCCAACAATGTCCTGCTCTGGGGCGCACGCGGCATGGGCAAATCGTCACTGGTCAAGTCCGTCCATGCAGCCTTGGCCAACGACCCTGGTCTGTCTGCGCCGCTCAAGCTGATCGAAATTCATCGCGAAGACATCAATTCGCTGCCCGCGTTGATGAGCCTGCTGCGACCGGCGCCGGCGCGCTTCATCCTGTTTTGCGACGACTTGTCATTCGACCATGACGACACCGCCTACAAGTCGCTCAAGGCAGCACTCGACGGCGGCATTGAAGGCAGGCCCGACAACGCCCTGCTCTATGCCACATCGAACCGAAGGCACCTGTTGCCACGTGACATGATGGACAATGAACGCTCCACCGCGATCAATCCGAGCGAAGCCATCGAGGAGAAGGTGTCATTGTCTGACCGCTTCGGGCTTTGGCTGGGCTTTCACAAATGCAGCCAGGATGACTATCTCGACATGGTCAATGGCTATGCCGCGCATTACCAGCTTGAGATTGAACCGGAAGCCCTGCGCGCCCAATCGCTCGAATGGGCGACAACCCGCGGTTCGAGATCCGGCCGTGTCGCCTGGCAATTCATTCAGGACCTTGCCGGCCGGCTTGGCCAGAAAACCTGACACAGAGATCAGGTCGTAACTGCCTGCTCAGTGAAGAACCAATGAGCGCTTTCCAAGACCGCATACGAAAAAAGGCCCGCGCTTCAGGGCGCCGGCCTTCTTCCGTTTTGCCTGGAGGGGCAGTTATTCGAGATAGCCCATCGGATCGACCGGAGAGGCATTCTTGCGCACTTCGAAATGAAGCCGTGGGGTTTTGGCGACACCGGTCATGCCTGAGCTGGCGATGACCTGACCACGAGCCACCTTGTCACCGCGCTTCACGTGCAGATCATTGGCATGGGCGTAGACAGTGACCAGCCCATCATCATGCCGGACCAGGACAGTCTTGCCGTATTCCTTCAAACCGTCTCCGGAATAGATCACGACACCGTTCTCCGCTGCCTTGACCGGGGTCCCGGTTGGCATCGAGATATCAATGCCATCATTGCGCTTGCCATCTTCGTTCTTGGCAAAGCCGGTGATCACCTGACCCCTGGCCGGCCAGCGGAACTTGTCAATGCCGGTGGCAGCCGGTGCCACGGATGCCGTATCAGCACGGGTTTTGGCGGCAACGCCATCCTGCGATGTCCCGGCACCCACCTGAGCTGCCGGCGCAGGCGGTGTGTAAGAGCGCGGCGCGGGTTCGCTGCTTACCGACGCGGTGCGGGTGGCGTCAACGGCACCTGCATCCCGACCGGGAATCGAAAGCGTTTGCCCGATCCGGATATTCGAGCCCTTAAGATCGTTGGCCGCTTTAAGCGCATCAACACTGACGCCATGATTGCGTGCAATCTTGGTCAGCGTGTCGCCGCTGGCGACCGAATACACCCCGCCTGAACTCGAAGCAGAACTTGCATCACCCGCACGGGTGGTGACCGTTGCGCTGTTTGCGGTTTCAGCCGAGCTGTTTTGCGGGCTGCGCAGCGACGGCGCATTTGGCAACACGGCCACATCGCGCGACGGCGCAGGCACAGGAACCGGGATCCGCTCATGCCGGGCTTCGCCGCGCAGGCCTGCTCCGGAATTGGCAGCCCTTGTATTCGGATTGTTGTCCGGAGCCGAAACTGGCGCCTGGCGGGAATAGACATAGACCGGGATCAGCAATTGCCGGCCTGCAGACACCTTCGAGGCATCGGCAATGTTGTTCGCCTTCATGATCTCGCTGGCCGGCACGCCATAGCGTTTGGACAGGTTGTAAATCGTTTCACCGGGACCGAGAGTGATGCGGGTCGCTCCGGCTGTGGTCCACCCTGCCCCTTTTGGAGCGCTGCCGGTCACAATGGGATCAGGCGCGAGCACCTGATCGGCATTCTGCTTGTAGACCGAAGCGGGCTGAACGGAGGCCGTAAGGTTCTGTGGCCGTTCAGGGAAAGACTGGGCGGCAGGTGCAGGCGCGAGAACAGCCTGGCGCGGCTGCGCTGGCACCGTCACATTCGGAATCTGAGTGACCGTTGCCGGGCTTGCCACGTTTCTGGTCGGCGCAGCCAGCGCGGGCTGCATGACCGGCGCACGCTGAACCTGTGCAGGAATCAGGCTTGCCGGCGAAGCGGAAGCCCGGGCCAGAGCACCAGGAACCGACCCGGTTGACGTAGGGTCATAGCCCTGCGTGACCGGCGCACGATAGTCACCTGGGAAGGCCTGGGACACTCCAGCCTGTGCAGCAGGATAAGCCTGTGCAGCAGGATAAGCCTGCGCAGCAGGATAAGCCTGTGCAGCAGGATAAGCCTGTGCAGCAGGATAAGCCTGTTGCGCGGGAGCCTGCGGAAAACCATTGTTCTGCGGATAGGCAGCGGCCTGCGGGTACCCGCCGGGCTGTTGCGGGTAGGCGCCATTCACTCCACCGGGTGGAACCGGGTTCCCGCCAACTGCGGCCAGGGGAGCAAGAGATGAAGAGGATGGCTGCGGCACCGATGCGGTGTAGAACTGATCCGCGGCCTTGTAGGAAAAACGGTTCACGTCCGAACTGCAGGCGGCCGCCGAGCTCGCAAGCAGCGCAACGCCGAGCAATCGAGCAACCGAAATACAGGGAACAACAGTCTTTTCGAGACGCATAACACTACCCATCAACGCAATACCAACTGATGATGATTAAAGCGCGTTAGTGTTACTCATCGGTTAAGGTTGGCAATTTTTGACCGCTTTTAGGTCAATGATGTTGCTAGAGCGCGGCCGCAAGCCCCGGTATGAAGGGCGTATAGGGAACAACGAAAAGGTCTTCACGCTCGAACCGGCTTCCGATCTTGGTCAGCCGCGCCATGCGGGTCGCCCCGCCCTCTTCGCCTGCGATGGGCGCCAGCATCACCCCGCCTGATGCCAGCAGGTCAACGAACTGCCTTGGCATTCCATCAAACGAACAGGTTGCGATGATCCGGTCGAAACTCCCCTCGCCGCTTACGCCCTTAAGACCGTCCAATTGCCGGGCAATGACATTGCCAAGCCCGAGATGCGCAAAGCGTTGCTGGGCCAGTTGCACCAATGTCTTGTAGCGGTCGACAGTGATCACCCGCTCGGCAAGACGTGCCGCGACAGCAGCCAGAAACCCCGAACCGGTGCCGATGTCGAGAACCCTGTGGCCAGGCTCAATTTCAGCGCAGGCCAAAACCCGCGCCACGAGGTCGGGGCTTTCGGCAAATCCGCCGCAATCGATCGGCAGCAACCGGTCATGATAGGCGGCATCAGCATAGGCTGCGGAATGAAACACCGTGCGCGGCGTTTGCTCGATCGCCGTGAGCAACGCCGTGTTGGCAATGCCCTCGGCCCGCAACCTCAGGAACAGGCCGGCACACCCTTCCTTCTCTGCGAGCCGTACATTCATCGCTCAGGCTTCCAGTGCCTTGGCAATCTGATCCTGAACCGCATGGTTGGTCAGATCGAGTTTGAGCGGCGTTACGGAGACATAGCCGTTGGAAATCGCCTTGATGTCACTGTCAGCATCAGGGGCGAAATCACGCCGGCCAAACTTCAGCCAGAAATAGGGAAAGCCGCGGCCATCCTTGCGCTCGTCGATCGACAAGCCGTGGGTCATCTGCCCCTGCTCGGTCACCAGGACGCCCTTCACTGCGTCCACCGGGCAATTTGGAAAATTGACATTGAGCAGCGTTCCAGCGGGCAGCGAAATCGCGATCAGCTTGCGCAGCAGTTCCGGCGCCAGCGTCTCCACCACATCCCAGGGCAGCAGCCGGCCATCCTCGCTCCAATTGTAGGCCTGGCTGAGCGCGATCGACCGGATACCAAGCAACGTGCCTTCCATGGCCCCGGCGACCGTGCCCGAATAGGTCACGTCATCGGCCACATTCTGTCCGGCATTGACGCCCGAAAGCACCAGGTCCGGGCCTGGGTCCATAAGGCTCTTGACCGCCATGATCACGCAGTCGGTCGGCGTTCCGCGAAGCGCATAGGTCTTGTCGCGAACCTTGCGCAGCCTCAGCGGCTCAGACAGCGTCAGAGAATGCGCGAGCCCACTCTGGTCCGTCTCGGGAGCAACCACCCAGACATCGTCTGACAGTGTCCGGGCGACGCGCTCAAGCACCTCGAGTCCCTCGGCATGAATGCCGTCATCATTGGTGATGAGAATGCGCATCTTCTGGCCCCCGGTCTGAAATCAGGCGGTTTTCTCGATTTTTGAAAGCCCGCCCATATAGAATCGAAGCGCGTCGGGCACGGTGATCGAGCCGTCGGCGTTCTGGTAGTTTTCCATCACCGCAATCAATGCCCGGCCAACGGCCACGCCTGAACCATTGAGCGTATGGACAAAGCGGGTCGCCTTGTCGCCAGGCTTGCGGCTGCGCGCATTCATCCGGCGCGCCTGAAAATCACCGCACACCGAGCAGGAGGAAATCTCGCGATAGGCATTCTGACCCGGCAACCAGACCTCGATGTCATAGGTCTTCTGTGCGCCAAACCCCATGTCGCCCGTGCACAGCACAACGGTGCGGAAATGCAGGCCAAGACGGGTCAGCACGGCTTCCGCGCTGGCGGTCATCCGCTCATGCTCCTCAAGCGAGGTTTCGGGCGTTGTGACAGACACCAGCTCCACCTTCGAGAACTGATGCTGACGCAGCATGCCGCGGGTGTCGCGGCCGGCGGACCCCGCTTCCGACCGGAAACAGGCCGTATGCGCCGCATAACGCTTGGGCAATTCATCTTCGGCCAGGATTTCACCCGCGGCCATATAGGTCAGCGGCACTTCGGCAGTCGGGATCAGCCACCGACCATCGGTGGTGCGGAAGAGATCATCGCCAAATTTCGGCAGCTTGTCGGTGCCATAGGCCGCCGCATCATTGACCAGAAGCGGCGGATTGACCTCGGTATACCCGTGTTCGCCGGTGTGCAGATCGAGCATGAACTGACCCAGCGCCCGTTCGAGCCGGGCCAGCGGACCCGACAGGATCGTGAAACGCGCACCCGACATCTTGGCCGCGCGCTCAAAATCCATCATGCCAAGCGCTTCGCCGAGTTCGAAATGCTCCTTCGGCTCAAATCCGAGATCGGGTTTCTCGCCAACCTTGCGCACCTCGACATTATCGGCCTCGTCCGCACCCAGCGGGACCTCGTCGAGCGGAATGTTGGGCAACACCGACAAGGCGTGCTTGAGTTCTTCGTCAAGCTCGCGCTCTTTGGCCTCTCCGGCCTGAAGCTCATCCTTGAGCTTCGCCACCTCGGCTTTCAGCGCGTCGGCAGCGGCCTGATCCTTGGCCGCCATCGCCTTGCCGATTTCCTTGGAAGCCGCATTGCGGCGCTCCTGCAGCGCCTGAACCAGGCCGACATGGCTGCGGCGGGCCTCGTCAAGTGCAACAAGTCTGGACGATTGCGCTTCTGCCCCACGTTTTTCCAGTGCCGCATCGAGCGCTGCGGGGTTTTCACGTATCCATTTGATGTCGAGCATGTCCGGTTCCGGTAATCAGATGGCCGCCGCCATCCCGGTTGGGACGGCAGAGCAAGAAAATACAGATCCCGATCCGCTTGTATCAGGCGTCGTTTTCAGGAGCAGAAGACGCTGTTGAAGCCGAGTCTTCCGCTTCCCTTTCGGCCTGTGCAGCAGCGCGCTGGCGCTCCACGAGTCGGGCGCAATAGATGGCAATTTCGTAAAGAAGGATGGTGGGCAGCGCAAGCCCGATCTGGGAGACCGGGTCGGGCGGCGTCAGCACCGCAGCCGCGATGAATGCGCCAACAATTGCATATTTGCGCTTGCTCGCGAGCCCCTCGCTGGTGGCGAGGCCGGCGCGGGCCAGCAACGTGGTCACAACCGGCAGCTGGAACACTAGTCCAAAGGCGAAGATCAGCGTCATGATCAAGCCGAGATATTCCGACACCTTGGGCAACAGCATGATTGAGGCTTCGCCCCCGCCGCCGGTCTGTTCCATCGAAAGGAAGAACCACATCACCATCGGGGTGAAAAAGAAATAGACCAGTGCGCCACCAAGCATGAACAGCATTGGCGATGCGACAAGAAACGGCAAAAACGCAGAGCGCTCGTTCTTGTACAGGCCAGGTGCGACGAACTTGTAGACCTGTGCAGCGATCATCGGGAACGCCAACAAAAGACCGCCAAACATGCCGATCTTGATTTGCGTGAAGAAGAACTCCTGTGGCGCCGTATAGATCAGTTCGATCTTGCGGTCGCTCATACCGGCCCAGTCAACCGCCCAGGTAAACGGTTCAACCAGGATGTTGAACAACGGCTTGGCAAAGGCAAAGCAAACCAGGAACGCAATGAAAAACGCGCCCAACGCCCACATCAAGCGGTTGCGAAGCTCCAGCAGGTGCTCAAGCAGGGGCTGCGGCTTGTCTTCGATGTTGTCGCTCAAGCCGAGCCCTCACTTTGTTTGGCTTTTCGCGCGCGCGCCGGAGCTTTTGATGGAGTTGGCTTTGAAGCCGGAGCCTTGCTCGTTGCAGCTTTCGCAGCAGCCGGCTTGGCAGCGGAAGGTGCGGCTTTGGCAGCAGCCTTTGCAGGGGCCGCCTTGGCTGCGGTTTTTGCAGCCGGCGTTTTGGCAGGTGCCTTGGCAGGCGCTGCCTTGCCCGCCGACGCCTTGGCGGTGCTCTTCGTTGCAGGGGCCGCTTTTGCCGCGGGTTTGGACGTGGCGGTTTTGGCCGAACGGCTTTTGCCTGTGGCAGGCTTCGCCTTGCCGGCCGCAGAGGCAGCCGGTTTGGCCGCATCCACACTCGGCGGACTGTCCGGAAGTTTCCAGTTCGGATCCGGCACCGCAACCTTGGCCGGCGCGCTTGGCGTCGCCGGCGGGTTCATGGTTTTTTCCAGATCCGCCTTGATGTCCTTGGCGGTATCCTTGAGCGGGTTCACCGCATCACGAAGGCCCTGCATCGGATTGAGCTTGCGCGCGTCATCAAAGGTCTTCTTGACGTCATCAAGCTCCGCTTCGCGCAAAGCCTCGTCGAACTGCCCCCTGAATTCCGAAGCCATGCCCCGGAGTTTCTTGGTGGTGCGACCAAAGGCACGCAACATGGGTGGCAGGTCTTTGGGACCGACCACCACGATCAGCACAACTGCGACGACCAGAAGCTCTGGCCAACCGATATCCAACATTCAGGCGTCTCCTCACCCTCTATAGGGGCAATGGATATGGGGGATCAGCCGCGATCCTTGGCTTCTTCGGCCTTGCTTTCGACCGTCTTGGTCTCAGGTGCGGCTTCTTCGTCACCCATGCCTTTCTTGAAATTCTTGATTCCCTTGGCCACGTCGCCCATCAATTCCGGAATCTTGCCGCGGCCGAAAAGCAGCAGAACAACGACCAGAACGATAACCCAATGCCAAATACTGAATGTACCCATGGAACTCTCCTTTAAGGATCTCACCGTGATGTAAGGTGTTTATCCGTTTCTTTCAAACACCAAAATGTCACGCTCGTTAACGGTGACAGAAACATCGCGCGCGCCAGAACGCAACTGCCCTGCTCGAATTCTTGCATCAATCGGCTTTTCCCCGCCCGCAACAACAAGCGTGATCAGCTCTTCAACACCCAAAAACCGACGCGCCACAACGCGCGCCGGAACCCCGCATGGCGTCTCAGTGATTTCTATCCCGGGAAGCCGGACCGCCACGCAAACCGGGGATCCATCGGCAAAAGCCGAAGCCTTGACCGGTCCGACCGGGGTCTGTGCAACGCCACCGGATACCCGGCATTCAAAAACATTGATCTCGGAAAAGAACCCGGCGGCAAAAATATTGGCCGGCCGATGATAAAGGTCTTCCGCCGTGCCCAGTTGCACCAGCGCCCCGTCACGCAACAACGCGATTCGATCCCCCATGCGCATGGCTTCTTCCGCATCATGGGTCACCACGACCGCAGTCGCGCGTGCCTCGCGCAAGATCGCAAGCGTTTCGGCGCGCACACTGTCCTTGAGGCGTGAATCAAGCCCAGAGAACGGCTCGTCCATCAGCAACACCGCCGGCCTTGGGGCCAGCGCCCGGGCAAGCGCCACCCGCTGCTGCTCACCACCAGACAGCGCATGCGGATAATTCTGGGCGTAGTCGACCATCCCGACACGCTCAAGCGCCGCCAGCGCCTCACCCTTGGAATCGCTGGATGACAGCGCTGTGAGACCGAAGCGAACATTGTCGAGAATGCTCAGATGCGGAAACAGCGCAAAATCCTGAAACATGAGGCCGATACCGCGGCGCTCTGGCGGAAGATGGGTATTGGGCCCTGCAATCTCGCGATCATTGAGAAACAGCCGACCCCGAGCAAGCGGTTCGATCCCCGCCGCGATCCGCAGCAATGTCGTCTTGCCCGATCCAGAAGGTCCAAGCAGGCAAAGCACCTCACCCGGCTCAGCCGCGAGAGTGACATCGCGCAGCGTCTGCTGGTCACCATAGAAGTGGTCCACATTCTCAAACGCCAGCCGTGCGGCAAAGGTGACGCCTGCCGTTCTGCGTGCGATCGCTGCTCTTGCCTGCTGCCTTGCGATGGCGGGAACCCTTATCCTTAGCCTGCCCAGCCCGGCAAAAACCGGGTTGGGTTGCTTAGTCCTCCGCTTCACCCATCGGTGTCAAGAGTCCAAGTTCCTCAAGATCCATTTGCGTGATCGGATCTTCATCCTCCCGCAACTCATCATCATTGAGCGGCATCGGAATCTGAAAGTTCGACGGGACCTGCCCGGAAAGCAACCCTGCCCCCTTGAGCTCATCCATACCAGGCAAATCGCGCAGGTCTTCCAGCCCGAAATGGTCGAGAAATGCGGGCGTCGTGCCATAGGTCACAGGTCGTCCCGGCGACCGCCTGCGGCCACGCATGCGCACCCAACCGGTCTCCATCAGCACATCCAGCGTGCCCTTTGATGTCGCGACCCCGCGCACATCCTCGATTTCGGCCCGCGTGACCGGCTGGTGATAGGCGATGGTCGACAACACCTCGAGCCCGGCGCGCGAAAGCTTCTTGACCTCGGTTTCCTCCTGACGGATCAGGAAGCCGAGATCCGCTGCCGTGCGAAACGCCCAGCCATCGCCCACCCGGACCAGATTGACGCCGCGATGCGCGTAGCGTTCGCCAAGCCGCGCCATCACCGTATCGACAGGCACATTGTCCGGCAATTTGCCGGCGATCAGCTTTTCCGCCACCGGCGTGCTGGAGGCAAACACCAGCGCCTCGGCAATCCGCTCGGCTTCGTTCAGCGCACGCTCTTTCAACGCATCAAGGCCATCCGTTGCCTCAGATCCATTCTGATGCGCCACCGAAACGTCCTCCGCCTGCTCGGCGTCATGATCATAGGCAACCGCACTCATATGACCGGGATCCATCGTCATGGCTTGCTCCCTGCGCTTGCTACGGCCTCAACCGGCCGGCGCATATAGATAGGTTGAAAGGCGCCGTCCTGGCGGATTTCGAGCCGTCCCTCACGGACCATTTCCAGGCTTGCGGCAAAGGAACTGGCAATCGCAGTGACGCGCTCTTCCGGATCGGAGAGGTAGCGCACCAGATATTGGTCTAGGGCCGTCCAGTCCTTCAATTCGCCAATCAGGCGGACGAGGATGACGCGGGCGTCACCAAGCGACCAGACCCGGCGTTTGCCGATGGTCACCTGGGTCACCATCTGCCGCTGCTTCTGTGCCGCATAGGCCGTCAGCAGATCATAGAGTGTCGCCTCAAAACTCGAGGTCTTGTCGGTGATGGTCGCTTCCGGCGCACCGCGCGCAAACACGTCGCGGCCCAGACGGTTGCGGTTGACGAGGCGCGTCGCAGCCTCGCGCATGGCTTCCAGGCGCTTGAGCCGGAAGGCCAGTTGCGCTGCCATTTCCTCACCGCTTGGCTCATCCCCCTTGGGGCTTTGCGGGATCAGCAGGCGGGACTTGAGATAGGCAAGCCAGGCCGCCATCACCAGATAGTCGGCCGCAAGCTCAAGACGAAGCGCCCGCGCCTTCTCAACAAACAAAAGATATTGCTCGGCCAACGCCAGCACCGAGATCTTGGCCAGATCGACCTTCTGGGTCCGCGCCAGATGCAGCAAAAGGTCAAGCGGGCCCTCAAAGCCATCCACATCAATGACCAGAGAAGGATCGCCCGTCGCGCGGGTCGAGGCTGCATTGTCCCACATCGCGTCCATCGGCGCGGTGCTTGACTTCGCCTTGTTCGCGTCGCTGCCGGCTTGCCGGTTGCTTGTGTTCACCTCGATCGCCTTTCAGCCCTCAGGAGGCCGCCATCAGCCCCTCAAATTCCATGCGCAATGCCACCTCGTCACTGTCATCGGGCGTCATAAAAGCAGCGCTGACCGCATTTGCCCGGCGCAACGCCTCGCCCGAAAGTTCCGGCGTGACAGCGGCCACGGCCTCCATTTCCGCCCGCCCGCCATTGCAGTGTAGAGTGACATCGCATCCTGCGGCAAAAATTGCACCTGCCCTCTGCCCGCAATCCCCAGAAAGCGCGTTCATCGAGACGTCATCGGACATCAAAAGTCCGTCAAAACCGATCTCCGAGCGTATCACATCATCAATCACCGTTTTCGAGGTCGTGGCGGGAGATGCCGCATCGATGTCGGCAAAGACCACATGAGCCGTCATCGCCATCGCTTCGCCCGCCAACGCCTTGAACGGTGCAAAATCACGCTCTGCCAACTCCGCACGCGAGGCTTCGACGCGCGGCAGCTCGAAATGCGTGTCCGCCCCCGCACGGCCATGGCCTGGAATGTGCTTGATCACCGGAAGCATACCGCCGGCCTTCAAGCCGTCACAAGCCGCCTTCCCCATCGCCGCCACGATCTCCGGGGTCATTCCATAGGCCCGGCTGCCGATGACCTCGTGACCGCCCGGGGACGGCACATCGAGCACCGGAAGGCAATTGACGGTAATCCCCAGAGGCAGGAGATCGAAGGCATGCAGCCGCGACAAAAGCCAGGCAGCACGCAGTCCTGCATCAGGGTTTTTGCTGTAGAGCGCTCCAAGATCCGCGCCTGAGGGATACTGTGGAACCATGGGCGGCTTGAAACGCTGTACCCGGCCGCCTTCCTGATCGATCAACACCGGCGCGTCCGCGCGGCCCACGCTGTGGCGCAGACTGTCGATCAGCGCCCGAACCTGGTCGAAGCTTTCTATGTTTCGCCCAAACAGGATAAAACCCCAAGGCCGCGTATCCTTGAAAAAAGCGGCTTCTTCCGCCGAAAGAACGGGCCCGGAACAACCGAAAATGACTGCGTTTGATTCGCTCATCTGCTGATGTTACGGGCAATCATCATCAAAGGGAATCGTTCTTCAAACCCCTTTGGTCCATCAGGTTGACCTCGGCCCGGATCCGGTCGCGAACAAAACTAAACCCCCACTGCGGAAGCGAGGCCGCCCGGTCTCCAGCACACGTGAAAAGGCCGCACATCGCTGCACGGCCTTTGTCAAATTGCGTTGCCTGCGCTTCATCCGTTAGCGGGACACGAAGCAGCTTCCACCGGCAGCCTTGTAGCGATTGCACAGCGCATTGGCTTCACTGCGCTCACCAGCCGGGATGCGAACCCGGTGGAAAATGCCCTTACCCGGAATATCGGCCCGCTGGATGTCGACACTGCGCCCGCCGAGCACGCTGCTGTAGCGGCTCGACAGGGTCTGCCAGGATGCCTGTGCGCCTTCCGCAGTCGGCTGTGAGGCAATCTGCACATAATAGCCGCCGGGATTGGCGGCAGGTGCTGCCGGCGCACTGGCAACTTCCACTGGCTGCGTTGCGGCCTCGACTGGCTGCGTTGGTGCAGCAGGCGCCGTTGCGGACGGCGCCGCCACATTGCCGCCTTGTGTAACCGTTCCGACCACATTGACCGGTTGTTCAGCCGGACGGCCCTGAGGCACAGGAGCCCGGATCGGCTGCGTGGTCACGACGCGGACAGGGGCGACTGTTCCTTCGCTCGACGGTTGGGCCGTTGGCTCGGCGAGAGCCACTTCCGTGCTTTCCCCAGCAGGTGCCGCGGTCGCCGGGGCAGTCGGAACCGGATCAGCAGCAGCCGCCGTCTCCTGCGCCGTCTCGGCCGCTCCAGCGGCCGGCTCAGCTGCCTGCCCGGCAGTCTCTGCGGCCGGCTCAACAGTTTCCGGCGTACCCTCCTCGCGCGCAACGATTGACCCATCGGGCCTTACGACCATGGTCCGGACCCGCCGTGGCGACACCACTGGAGCACCGGCAGCCACGCCGGCAGCAGCATCAGAAGCACCATCAGCAGTCAGACGCTCTTCCGATTTGACGGTCGGCTCCTCGTTGCGACCTTCAAGAGGCAGCACGTCCGGATCGAGCGTGCGCTGAACCACATCGATCGGCTCTTCGGCTGTATTGACCAGCGAAGGCTGGCCCGATTGTGTTCCGTCACCGCCGGCCACGCGATCATAAACCGCCTTGTCCTGGTTGGGCACGGTCACTCCGCCCGGATTTTCCGGCAGAACCTTCACCGGCTCCTTATCCGCCCGGATGATCCGCGGACCATCATCAACAGCGCTTTCGCCGCCCGACATGATTGACCAGCCGAATGCGCCAACGCCTGCCAAGACAGCCAGACCAAGAACAGCCAACGCCACCACAGGGCCACGCGAACCACTTTGTTGCGCAGCCTCGCTCTCTTGCGGACCGCCGTCAAAACCGCTGCCCGAAGACCTGGGGGCATCCACGCCGTCCCCAGCGGTTTGATAGGGCGGGGAAACATGGAGATCGCCGTCACCGAGCTCACGTTCGAGCGCGGCATAATCATTCGATTGCTCGGCGCGGGCTGCCGCATCAACGTTTTGCCCCCAACCGGGTTCAACCATTGACTCAGCGCCAACACCGCCCACCGCGGCCTGGTTCGACCGTGAGGCCACAGGCGCAATTTCCGGCTCAAGGATGTCCGCAAAATCACGTTCAATTTCGCTTTCGAAATCCGGATCGACCGACTGCGGCTCATCATCTGGAAGATCGGGAACGTCGATGTAATTGACGGCCTCGACCGTCTCTTCGGGTTCCGTGATCATCCCTGAATCAAAGAAGAAGCCTTCATCAGCGGCGCTTTCTGAATCTGGCTCAGTTTCGATGCCCGAAAGCCAATCGCCATCAACCTGGTCCATGCTTTCGACGGGCTGAGAAGCATTGTTGACAACCTGGTTGCCAGGGGTTTCCTCCATCATCAAATCCTTGAAGGCCTCAGCCATCTCGTCTTTGTCGGTTTCGTAGCCGTAATCATCCAAGGTCTCGGCGACCGCAGGCTCTTCGACCATCGCCATGGCAGCTTGCGCACCGTCAGACACCGGATTGGCTGCGGCGAGTTCAGGGTCGACCACCGCCTCAGCCAGCACCTGTTCAAGATCAAATTCAAGCTCACCGCCTCGCCCAGCATCATCGCCGGACGAAATCGCTCCAGGCTCAGGTGCTCCGAAAAGATCTTCAAGCTCATCGCTCATCTCTTCGCTGACGCCAGCTTCGAAATTGTCCTCCACAAACTCGTTCTCAACGGCGGCACGGGCTATGGCATCATCCTGGGCGAAATCGGCAAGCAAATCCTCTGCGGCTTCGTCAAACAGGAAATCGTCTTCAAGTGCAAAAGGGTCGTCAAGCTGCGTGTCGGCATCACCGGCCACGCCAGCCTCGATCACGGCATCTGCTTCATATCCGGTCCCTTCCGGTCCGACAGGAGCTGTTGCGGAACCCGTCTGCTCAACAGGTTCATCGTTGCCACCAAACGGCGCATAATTGGCAGGATCCATACTGACCTGATGCTCGAACACGTCGAGTTCCGCGGAAAGGTAATCCTCAAAATCGATTTCAGCCGGACGGACATCGCGCTCAGTTCCATCAGGGATGGCAACATCGGAGAACTCAGAGGCATCTGCAGTCTCGACAGGACCCGCTTCCGCTTCCGCGCCAGGCCACTCTGCACCATCATTCAATTCCGGCTCTGAAGCCGACCCCAGTGCCTGGGGCACCATCGCCGCTGGCTCTGCCTGGCTTACCTGGCCTGCAGACTCCGCAGCAGCCTTGGGCGCACTCTCCGAACCGTCACCATGGTCGGGCAGTTCGTATTTGAATATGTCGGCCAGCACATCATCGTCCGACAAATCCGGCGAAGACGGCGCGGCGGGCTGTGCGACGTCCTGACGGGAATCTTCTGCAACCGGAGTCGCATCGGCAGGCTGCGCAGCCTCCATGCCGGTTATGGCCGTCTGATCCTGTTCGGGCTCAAAAAACGCCTCCAGGTCCGGTCCGCCGGTTTCTGCGTCTCCGCTGATATCGGCATCGACCGCATCCCAGCCAACAAGACCGGCTTCGGCATTGCTCCCGTCGTCCTCAGCCAAGCCTGCTGCCAGCGGCGCAGCGGCGTCAGTGTCCGGACCTTCAAAGGGATCTTCGAGTGTAACTTCGGATGAATCTTCGGGCTTGTTGTCTAGCCACGACGAATCCAGCTCGAAACCCTCATCAAATGGCTGATTTTCCGGTGCAACATCAAGCTCGGCAGCTTCGGGTTCCACAGCCACGCTGGGCGGCAAATCCCTGCTTTCATCAAGCTCGTCAAAACCATCCAGCGGAAGCACATCGAGTTCGCGCATCAACTCGGATTCGAGATCGAAGTCGCTCGCCTCGGCTTCGCGCGAAGCCTCTGGGGCAACATCCTTGTCCTCCGGCCGCTCATAGCCAATGATCCGCGCCAGCTCCGCCAGCGGGTCGTCGGTTTCGACATCGGGATTGGGAGCCCGTGTGTTGCGTTCCAATTGATCAGCCATTCTTCACTCACATACTCTAGAGCATTTTACTGCCAGAGCAATGTGGGGAAAAGGTGACGTTTAGCGCATCTCTTCCGGAGCATCAGTCCCAGTAATCGAAAGACCGGACTTCAACACCGACGCGACTGCGTACACCAAACCCAACCTGGCAACTGTGGAGTGTCGGTTTTTATCGTTAACAAACCGCAAACCTGGTTCATCACGCCCCTTATTCCAGTGCGCATGCAGCATACTGGCAAGATCATAGAGGTAAAATGCAACCCGGTGTGGCTCCTGGCCAGATGCCGCGGCCTCAAGCATCCGCGGGTATTCGCCGAGCTTTGCGATCAGAGCCACTTCGCTCTCATGGCTCAGTTCTGACAGGTCCGCTGCGCCAAGCGCCTCGGGTGAGATATCCAGGTCCGGAAACACTTCAAGCGCCTGCCGCATCACCGAGGCGCAGCGTGCATGTGCGTACTGGACATAGAAAACCGGATTGTCCTTGGATTGCTCCGTCACCTTGGCGAAATCGAAGTCCAGCGATTCCGAGCTCTTGCGGTAGAGCATCATGAAGCGCACGGAATCGCAGCCGACCTCTTCGACCACGTCGCGCAAGGTCACGAAGTCGCCAGAACGCTTCGACATCTTCACCGGCTCGCCATTCCGGTAGAGCTTGACCAGCTGACACAGCAGCACCGTGAGTTTTGTTTTGCCTTCCGAAACGGCCCTGTTCACAGCTTCGAGGCGCTTGACATAACCACCATGGTCGGCGCCTAGGACATAGATCATTTCCGAGAAGCCACGGTCGAACTTGTCCTTGAAGTAAGCAACGTCGGCGGCAAAGTAGGTGTAGGAACCGTCCGATTTCATCAACGGACGGTCGATATCGTCCCCCACCTCGGTGGAGCGGAACAGCGTCTGCTCGCGATCTTCCCAGTCTTCAGGCAATTGCCCCTTCGGTGGCGGCAGCGTTCCCTTGTAGACGTGCCCCTTGAAGGTCAGGTCGTTGATGGCGGTGCGGATTTTGGCCGCGCTGCCAGCATGCAGGGAACGCTCCGAGAAGAACACATCGTGGTGCACATTGAGGGTGGCAAGATCATCGCGGATCATCACCATCATCGCATCAATTGCGCGGTCCTTGAGGATGCCAAGCCATTCTTCTTCGGGCATATTGTGCAAGCGCGGCCCGAAATCAGCGGCGAGCGCCTGGCCCACCGGGACGAGGTAATCGCCCGGATAAAGCCCGGGCGGAATCTCCCCGATGTCCTCTCCAAGGGCTTCGCGATACCGCAGAAAGACCGAACGGGCCAGGACATCAATCTGCGAACCGGCGTCGTTGACGTAGTATTCCTTGGTCACATCAAAACCGGTAAATGCCAGCAAATTGGCCAGGGCATCACCAACAACTGCACCGCGGCAATGGCCAACATGCATCGGACCGGTCGGGTTGGCGGAAACATATTCAACATTGACCTTGAGGCCGTCACCAAGATTTGAGCGGCCAAAATCAACGCCCTTGCCAATGACATCGGCCACCAAACGCTGCCAAAATGTTGGTGTCAGCCGGAAATTGAGAAATCCGGGGCCTGCGACAGAGGTCTCAGCAACATCCGCATCACCAGAGAACTGCGCTGCAATTTGCTCGGCAAGAGCGCGCGGGTTCACTCCCAGCGGCTTGGCCAAAACCATGGCCGCATTGGTCGAGATATCGTCATGCGCCGGATCGCGTGGCGGCTCCACCGCAAGCCGTGCGAAGTCAACCGCTTCGCCCTTTTCCCTCACGGCATCAAGCGCCTGAACAGCCGTCTTGATTCTCTCTTCAAAGTCTTTGAACACGTTCATGGTCGAAATCCGGATATGGCAGGGAACGTGGCGCTATGGCGCCATCTCTGGCTCTGGAGGCGAGCTTGCCGCTGCCTATCGCAATTCAGGTGTACGGTCAAACAAACGCCGGTGCTCTGCGATCGCATAGGTGTCGGTCATCCCGGCGATGTAATCTCGCACGCGATGCGCAAGCTTGGCCTCAGCCATATCGGAAAACCCGGTCCCCGCGTGCTTGTGACCCATTGCTGCCGGATCGGACATGAAGGCAGAAAACAGGTCATTCACAATCCGGGTCGCATTGGCCCGCACCCGCATCACATCGGGGTGGCGGTAGAGATGCCTGTACAGGAACGCTTTGATGTCGCGATCGGCTGCAACGAATTCATCGGAAAAATGCGCCATCGTTTGTCCGGCAAGCCGGACATCATCTGCGGATTCGGGCTTTATGTCTGCGAGACTGGCCTGGGCGACGGCAATGACATCCTCAACCATCGCGGTAATCTGGCGGCGCATGATTTCGTGGAGCAGCCGCGGCTCTTCCAAACCCGGATAGCGGCCACGTACTTCAGACAGCAAGCCCGCGATCAGCGGGAGGTCTTCGAGCATGTCCATTGTGATAAGCCCGGAGCGCAATCCATCATCGATGTCGTGAGTGTTGTAGGCGATGTCATCGGCAATGGCTGCAACCTGGGCTTCAAGACTCGAATGGCTGCCAAGCCACAAATCGTGACGCTCATTGTAACGTAGAATCGACTCCGGCACGGCCTTGCCATCGCTGCCATCCCCGGTAAGCGGCCCGTTGTGCTTGACCAGCCCCTCAAGCATTTCCCAGGTCAGGTTGAGACCATCAAATTCGGCATAGCGCTGCTCGAGCTCGGTGACGATCCTGAGCGATTGGGCATTGTGATCAAACCCGCCCGCATCCGCGAGCAGTTCCGACAGCGCGTCCTCGCCGGTATGGCCGAATGGCGTGTGACCGAAATCATGAACCAGCGCCACGCCTTCGGCCAGATCCTCGTCAAGCCGGAGCGCCCGGGCCAGTGACCGGGCAATCTGCGCCACCTCGATCGTATGGGTCAGCCGGGTACGGTAATGATCCCCCTCATGGGCGATGAACACCTGGGTCTTGTGCTTGAGCCGGCGGAACGCCGTGGTGTGGACAATCCGGTCCCGGTCGCGCTGAAACTCCGACCGGGTCGGGCTCACAGGCTCTGCGATCAGCCGTCCGCGGCTGGACCAGGGATCGGCGGCCCAGGGCGCACGCGCTCCGGTTCCAAAACCAAGCTGCTTGACGTCGTAACTCATGGCAATCCCGTTGGCAGGCGCTTTTCCCACCTTCTGCATTTCCGCCCTGCCCGCACCGCCCGGGCCATTCAAATCACCCCGCTCCCCACACAACGCCTTGCAAGCAGTTGCATCGAAGCATTGACGCCGGGCCAGCGCCTTCATACCTATAGTAAGACTGATTTGAAACACATCTCTGCCGGACCTTGAACCCGGCCAGGAGGTTCAATGACTGAAACAGCTACTGTGACGCTGTCGGAATCGGCCGCGCGGCGCATCAAGGAGATCGTCTCCGCCGAACAAGGCAAATCCGCCTTGCGCGTCTCCGTCGAAGGCGGCGGGTGCTCGGGCTTTTCCTACAAGTTCGATCTCGACAATGAACCCGGCGAGGATGACATCGTTCTCGAACGTGACGATGCGCGGGTGCTCATCGACCAGGTGTCTTTGGTCTATATGGCGGGCTCGGAAATCGATTTTGTCGACAACCTGATGGGCCAGGCCTTCCAGATCAAGAACCCGAACGCCGTCGCGTCCTGCGGCTGCGGCACCAGTTTCTCGGTCTGAACTCGCCGTTCGCCAACCGACAACCTCAAAGGATCTCAGCCTTGAAAATCGCCACCTGGAACATCAATGGCGTCAAGGCGCGGATCGAAAATCTCCAGGCCTGGCTCAGGGAGAGTGATCCCGACATCGCCTGCCTGCAGGAGATCAAGTCCGTGGATGAGGGATTTCCCCGGCTGGAACTCGAGGCGCTGGGCTACCACGTTGAAACCCATGGCCAGAAGGGTTTCAACGGAGTCGCAATCCTGTCCAAGCAAAGCCCGGAAGAGGTCAATCGCGGATTGCCTGGTGATGACACCGACGAGCAGGCCCGTTTCATCGAAGCGGTCTTCTCAAAGGACAGCGGTGTCCTGCGGGTGGTGTCGCTCTACCTGCCCAACGGCAATCCGGTCGACACCGAAAAATTTCCCTACAAGCTGCGCTGGATGGAACGGCTTCAGGCGTTTGCCGAGGATCGGCTGGCGCTGGAAGAACCATTGGTGCTGGCCGGAGACTACAATGTAATCCCCGAACCCGTCGATTGCCACAATCCCAAGGCCTGGGAGGGCGACGCTCTGTTTCGTCCCGAATCGCGCACAGCCTTCCGGCGGCTGGAGAACCTCGGATTCACCGATGCTCTGCGCTCGGCCAATGACCAGGCCGAAACCTACACATTCTGGGATTACCAGGCCGGTGCCTGGCCCAAAAACAACGGCATTCGCATCGACCACCTCATGCTTTCGCCAGAGGCCGCAGACAATCTGGAATGGGCCAATGTCGAAAAACACGTCCGCGGCTGGGAAAAACCCTCCGACCACGTGCCGGTCGCAATCTCGCTCGGCTTTTGAGCCGCCGCTACAAGTGTTTCAGCGGCTTGGCCGCTCTCCACGCGTTCCTCTCACCGTTCGTGGCATAAGCTTGCCAACGGCCAAAAGTGGGCGCATTATATTCAAATGATGAGAATGAAATCACGATTCACAGCGATCGGCATTGGTCTTTTCACCGCGCTGATCCTTGCAGCTTCACCCGCCGCAGCCGGCGAAGAGTGCGAGTGCGTTGGCAATGGACAGAAGGTCAAGGAAGGTGGAGTGGTCTGCCTCCAGATCGGCTCATCAACACGCTACCTTGCCCGCTGCGAACGCAATCTCAACAACACCAGTTGGAAGAAGATCGCCGATGGCTGTCCCACAGCCTCGATGAGCCCCTGGTCAGGGCATGGTCAGAACCCGAACTCCTGACAATCAAATGCCAAAAGTCTTGAACCCGGTCATTGCTGGGATGGTTTCGATCCCGATGGTCAGCATCCGGAACCGGCATGTCTGATTCGAGAACCGGTCAGTTCAGACCCTTGGCGAGCATATCCTGCGCCAGCGCCACTGCGGTCCGCCGATCGGCTTCGCCAGCCAGCGAGAAAGCGCGCTCCTGCAACGCCTGGATCCAAACCCGGTCGTTTGGCGTGGACCGCTCCAATGCAGTGGTCATGAATGCCAGGCCACGCACGACCTGACCTTCCTCAAACACCACATTGCCAAGCACCGCGGCTGCAGCCGGATGGCCGCTGACACGGGCCCGGTTGAGCCATTTCTTGGCCTGCTGGATGTCATTTGCGCCACCCTTGCCTTCAAGGATCATCCGGCCGAGGCGGTACTGCGCCTCGGGAACGCCAAACGCGGAAGCCGCCTGAAAATAGAGCTGCCGTGCTGCGCCAAGATTGGGCTTCACCGGGCTGCCCGGAATTCCCGCCTGATAATAATTTGCAAGCGACAACAGGGCGTTGACGAAATAGCCAGTGTCCTGTGATCCCGGCTCCACACCCTGGCGGGCAATGTCGTCATATATCTTGAAGGCCTCATAGTCGTTCTCAATCACGCCGTCGCCATAGGCATACATGTTGGCAAGTGCCCAGCGCGCACCCGGATGGCCCTTCTCTGCAGCGTATTTGTAGGCCTCGACGGCTTCGTCCTTACGGCCCTTCTTGTAGGCCGAGAATCCAAACTTGAACAAATCAAACGGACCGGATTCGCGCGATACCCCACTGTTGGGATCAAGCGCCTGGGCCGGTCCGCCAACGCCTATCGCGGCAGCGAGAACTGCACAAAACAGACTGGTTCGGGTGCGATCAGATATCCGCATAGCACTGCTTTTCTTTTGCTCCGCCCGGATGGGTAACGGCGCCGTAACGCGCGGCCCCCACCGTCTGGGCATATTTCCACAGCACGCCCGATGCATAATCGGTTTCGCGCGCCGTCCACTTTTCCCTGCGCGCAGCCAGTTCCGCATCGGAAAGCTGCACGCTCAAAACACCATCAACAGCATCGATCTCGATGATGTCGCCATCTTCCAGGAGCCCGATCGGCCCGCCTTCCGCCGCTTCCGGGCCGACATGGCCAATGCAGAAGCCGCGCGTTGCACCGGAGAACCGGCCATCCGTGATCAATGCCACCTTGTCGCCCATACCCTGTCCATAAATGGCCGCAGTGGTCGACAGCATCTCACGCATACCGGGGCCGCCCTTGGGCCCCTCGTAGCGGATCACAAGAACGTCGCCTTCGTTATAGTCGCGATTTGTGACCGCATTGAAGCACTCTTCCTCGGAATCAAAACACCGTGCGGGTCCGGTGAATTTCAGCCGTTCCATCCCGGCAACTTTCACGATCGCCCCGTCGGTCGCAAGATTGCCCTTGAGGCCCACCACACCGCCGGTCGCGGTGATCGGCTTATCCGCCGGGCGCACCACATCCTGCTCCGGGTTCCAGGAGACCTTCTCCATGTTCTCGGCGATGGTCCGGCCCGTCACGGTCATGCAATCGCCGTGCAGATAGCCATGTTCAAGCATGGTCTTCATCAACAGCGGAATGCCACCAGCCTCGAACATGTCCTTGGCCACATATTTGCCGCCGGGCTTGAGGTCGGCAATGTAGGGCGTCTTCTTGAAGATCTCAGCCACGTCAAACAGATCGAACTCGATCCCGCATTCATGCGCAATCGCTGGCAGATGCAGCGCCGCGTTGGTCGAACCGCCCGAAGCCGCGACGACGGCCGCGGCGTTTTCGAGCGCCTTGCGGGTCACGATGTCGCGCGGACGGATCTGCTTGGCCAGCAATTCCATCACTTTTTCACCGGCCGCGTAAGCGAACCGGTCGCGGATCTCGTAAGGCGCCGGCGCGCCACATGAATAGGGCAGCGCCAGTCCGATCGCCTCGGCAACAGTCGCCATCGTGTTGGCTGTGAACTGCGCGCCGCAGGAACCCGCCGACGGACAGGCAACCTGCTCGATTTCGAGCAGGTCTTCATCCGACATATCGCCAACCGAATGCTGCCCCACGGCCTCGAACACGTCCTGAATGGTAATCTGGCGGCCGCGGAAGCTGCCTGGCAAAATAGAACCGCCATAGATGAAGATCGAGGGCACGTTCAGACGCACCATCGACATCATCATGCCCGGCAATGACTTGTCGCACCCGGCAAGACCCACGATCGCATCGTAGCAGTGACCGCGCATGGTCAATTCCACCGAATCTGCAATCAGATCGCGGCTCGCCAGGGAAGCTTTCATGCCCTGGTGACCCATCGCAATGCCATCAGTCACTGTGATGGTGCAGAATTCGCGCGGTGTGCCGTGGGCCGAAGCCACGCCTTTCTTCACCACCTGCGCCTGGCGCATCAGCGAAATGTTGCAGGGTGCGGCCTCATTCCAGCACGACGCCACGCCAACGAGCGGCTGAGCAATCTCCTCGCTCGAAAGCCCCATAGCATACAGGAACGATCTGTGCGGCGCCCGCGCCGGGCCGACCGTTGTGTAGCGGCTTGGAAGCTTGGACTTGTCGAATGCTTTGACGCTCATGAAGACCTCTGACGCGACCTGGCCATAGACCGAGCCGCGGGGGTGGAAACGAGACCTGCCCTGCGCCCCGTTTGTGGCGGGAAATAGGCATTGTGGCCCCAGGCCTTTTCATAGCAGATGCTTTGCCGAAAATGTGTTGCGGATTCGTCACAATGCGTGATCACCCGCATTTATGGCTTTGGATATGCGGTGTTTTCCGAAAAATGCCGGAGCAGTCATTTGGGCAAGTTTCCTCAAGAAACGAAAAACCCCGCCAAACGGCGGGGTTTGAAGAGTTTCGGAACTTGTTTCGGATCAGAATTTGACCTTTGCGGAGAACGAGCCCGCAGCCACCAGATCATTTCCGAATGAATAGGTGATGTTGTTCGCCTGATCGCCTCCTGCAGCTGGGGTCGATGTGCCAGACGTCAGGACACCCAATGCACCTCCGAGGCGAAGCTCCACCCTTTCAGACGGATTGAACGCCACCCCACTTGAAAACGTCCAGGTGTCGGTCTGCGTTCCGGACGTGGTGGAGGTTCCGCGATCCCAGGTCAAAGCACCGAGCACGGACACCTTGTCATTGATGCGTCTGGCCATGCCACCCGTGACAGTCCAGCCATCCTGGTAAAGTGGATCAAATGAAAGGTTTGATGACGCACCGGTTGCCGGGCTACGTCCGCCGACGATCGGAATAATTCCAAGCTTGCCCCACTCCTGCCATTTGACACCGAAAAACGCCAAAGTGTTTTCAGCAACGCCAGACTGGATTTTGAATTCCAGGGACTGAGGAATTTCTGTGGTTGCCGAGATCGGAACAATCTGAGTTCCCGGAATAACCGCACCGAAACCCGTGTTGTTCTGGGTGCCGGTCAGGTCATAATCGTACTTGGATGAGTAAACCAAAGAGGCACGGAAGGCGATTTCCGGAATCTCGTATGCTGCACCGATCCGCCAGCCCCAGGATTCTCCACCAATGTTGAACTGGCCAAGACCACTGGTGTTTGTCACACCACCCGCGGTCGTAACGCCCACATTTGCGAAATCGAGGAAGGTCTGGCGGGAGAGAAACCCATCCAGTTCCTGATAGGATACACCACCAATAATTCTGAACTGGCCCTGGCCAAGCGAAGTTTCTCCCCCTGCAAATTTGTAGGAACAGGTCAGGCCGTAATCATCGGTGTCGAGGCTGAAATCGACCGCAGTGGGCGAATAGGCGTTGTTCAACCCGTAACCGGCGTCGGCACCGACCGGCTGGGTGTAGGTTGCCAGGCAGTCCAGATTGTCGACTATCTGAAGTTTCGCACCGAGCCGGGGAACAGCATAGTCGGAATCAACATCCAACGAAGCTGTGCTGGCTGTCGGAAGCGCCGCATTGGCAACGTTTGCGCCTCTGACAACGTTGTTGATTTCACGTTGTGGCAGAACAATCGTAACCGCGGCATCGGTTGCAAACCGGGATTCATCGAAGAGCATGTCGATGTTAACACCGCCACGGTCAAAACCGCCCGCTTGCGCTGCTGACACCACTGCGACACTCGCCGCCATGGCAGCAACCGTAAATTTCAAAGAACCGCGAATCATGAATCCCCTCCAGGACGTAAAAGCTTACGAATAAGGCGATTAGGTAAGCAAATTTGCGCGATTGTAAACTGTTCAGGATACAGACCCGCCCCACACAGGAAGCACTCAACCCCAACAAATTTTGAAGAATCAGCCATCCAGTAGCAACGATAGCTAATTTTTGGAAACAGACTTAGCCGAAGAGCCCAATTTCAGCCGTAAAATCCGCCTCAAACACAATTTTGTTGCATTTCCGTCACAATTGCCAAGATATTCACCAGAGTGACCAAAAGGAGGGCACGGAGAGCAAGGCTGCAGCGCGCAAGCCTGAAATCTGTGCGAAACGAAGCTGTTCTTGATCTGGCGCTGAAATCAGACAAACACGCACTGAAGTGCAATCAGAGCACGGCCAAAGTCGAGCATGATGAAACCCGTGCGCGAGTTGCCCCCGGCATGAGCACCGCACAACATGGCCTCAGCCTCAAGAGGCCTGTACCAGCCGTTCTATCGCCTGCAGCAGCTTGTCTCGCTGCCCTTGCAGATCGACGAGTTTTTCGCGCTCGGCCTCGACGATTTCCGGCTTGGCATTGGCAACAAATTTCTCGTTACCAAGCTTGCGTTCAATCTTGTCGATCTCGCCCGCGAGCTTGTCGGCGGTCTTTTCCAGCCGCGCTTTCTCAGCACCAAGATCTATGAGATCACCGAGCGGCAGGCAGGCCGTGGCCTCACCGACAACAATCTGCGCCGAACCGCGCGGTGCTTCCACTTCAAGCCGAATTTCCGTCACCCGGGCAAGCTGCTTGATCGCCAGGTCATGGCGGACCAGGCGTTCGGCTGTCTGGGCATTGTTGCCGACCACCACCAGCGGGGCCTTGGCAGATGGTGGAACATTCATTTCAGCCCGCACCGAGCGAAGACCCGACACAAGATCGACAAGCCAGTTGATCTCTTCCGCCGCCGCCGCATCGGCAAATGACAGCTCGGGCCATTCTGCATGGCAGGCAAGCCCGGCGTTCTCTCCGGCCAGATGCGCCCACAATTCCTCGGTCATGAACGGCATGAAGGGATGCAACAGCTTGACAGATTCTGCCAGAACATACGCCGCACAGGCACGCGCCTCGACCTTTGCCGCCTCATCCTCGCCGTTGAACACCGGCTTGAGCAATTCGAGATACCAGTCACACAGCTGGTTCCAGACAAAACGGTAGAGCGCTGCCGAGGCTTCGTTGAACTTGTAGCCCTCGATCGCCTCGCGAACCTCGGCCGCGGTGCGGGTGAGTTCGGTCAGGATCCAGCGGTTGATCGTCAGTTTCGCGGAGGCAGGATCGAAAGCCGGATCGAGCACAGCTCCATTCATGTCTGCAAAGCGGGTGGCGTTCCAAAGCTTGGTGCCGAAGTTGCGATAACCCGCGATCCGGGAAGGATCGAGTTTCACATCCCTGCCCTGTGCAGCCATGATCGCCAGCGTGAACCGAAGTGCGTCGGCGCCATACTCATCGATCAGTTCCAGGGGATCGATGACGTTGCCCTTGGATTTGGACATCTTGGCACCGTTCTTGTCGCGCACCAAGGCGTGCACATAAACGGTGTGGAACGGTTCCTCGTCCATGAAGTGCAGCCCCATCATCATCATCCGGGCAACCCAGAAGAAGATGATGTCAAAGCCGGTGACCAGAACATCGGTCTGATAATAGCGCTTGAGTTCCGGCGTCTTGTCAGGCCACCCAAGTGTCGAGAAGGGCCACAGCGCAGAGGAGAACCAGGTGTCGAGCACGTCTTCGTCGCGGATCAGGATTTCACCGGGTTTGAAATTCTCGAGCTTGTCTTCGACCCAGGCCTTCCACGGCCCCTCATGGGCGATGTAATGCTGGATCGCAGCTTCAAGCGCGGTTTCCTCGTCCTTCTCCACAAACACCTGTCCGTCCGGACCGTACCAGGCCGGGATCTGATGGCCCCACCACAATTGCCGTGAAATGCACCAGGGCTGGATGTTTTCCATCCACTCGAAATAGGTTTTTTCCCAGTTCTTCGGCACGAAGTTGGTCCGGCCCTCGCGCACGCTGGCAATCGCCGGCTTGGCTAGCTCGGCAGCGTTGACATACCACTGGTCGGTCAGGAACGGCTCAATTGGCACGCCACCGCGGTCACCATGCGGCACCATGTGTGTGTGCGGCTCGATATGGTCGAGGCAGCCCACCTCTTCCATCTTGGCGACGATTTCCTTGCGTGCGGCAATCCGGTCCATGCCATCGAGCTCTTCGATAACCTCGATCAGCTTGCCTTCAACGCTCAGGCCTTCCAGGAAGTCATCATTGTCCTTGAGCGTGATTCTGGCATCCGTGGTCAGGATGTTGATCGCCGCAAGATCATGGCGTTTGCCAACCTCGAAATCGTTGAAGTCGTGCGCGGGCGTCATTTTGACAGCGCCCGTGCCCGCTTCGATGTCGGGATAGTCGTCTGCAACGATCGGAATCCTCCGCCCGACAAGCGGTAGAACCACATGTTTGCCGATCAGAGACTGATAGCGGGGATCCTCGGGATTGACCGCAATGCCGGTGTCACCAAGCATGGTTTCGGGCCGCGTTGTCGCGACGATGAGATAACCGCGCGTCTCATGACCGGCAGGTTCTCCAGCCGAGGGTTTCCAAGCGCATCTGTTGCCGTCTTCATCCAGCGCATAAGGATGCTCGTAGGTCACCCCGTCAGCCAGCGGATAGCGGAAATGCCACAGATTTCCCTTGACCTCGACCTGTTCGACTTCGAGATCCGAAATCGCCGTGAGAAGCTTCGGGTCCCAATTGACCAGCCTCTTGTCCTTGTAGATTAGCCCCTGCTTGTAGAGCGTCACAAAGACCTCAAGCACCGCCTTGGACAGTCCCTCATCCATGGTGAAGCGTTCGCGCGACCAGTCGCACGATGCGCCGAGCCGCCTGAGCTGGTTGAAGATCATCCCGCCTGACTGATCCTTCCACTCCCAGATTTTTTCGACAAATGCTTCACGGCCAATATCACGGCGGTGGATTTGCTTCTCAGCCAACTGCCGTTCGACAACCATCTGTGTTGCAATTCCAGCGTGGTCCATACCGGGCTGCCAAAGCACATCCCGGCCGCGCATGCGCTGGTAGCGCACCATGATGTCCTGGAGTGTATTGTTGAGCGCGTGCCCCATATGAAGCGAACCGGTCACATTGGGTGGCGGAATGACGATCGCATAGGAATCCGCATCGGCTTTCGCACCTGCGCCAGCGGCAAAAGCATCCGCCTCGGCCCAACGCGCCGCAATTTTTGGCTCAACAGCCGTCGAATCATAGGTTTTTTCAAGCATGGATGGAAAACCGTTTGCAGGATCGGGATATTGGGGCTCGCCCCGGTGCCTCGGATAAACCGGAACGGCCATGCGAAGTCAACAACAAGCCCCGCGGCGACATCCCGTCGCCACCGGCTTTAGCACCCGGATTTCACCAGCAGCTCAACAGGGATTCAATCCACAACTGCGCCAGCAATGCAGCTGCGGTTGCACACAGATCGCTAAATCACCGCGGAGATCAGAGGCAATCAACCCGTTCGTGTGAAGCTGACGCGCCGTACCCTAGCTGCGACTGCCGCGAGAGACACGTTCGATCTCCTCGCGCACCAGCCGCTCCACGAGCGTCGGCAAATTGTCATCAAGCCATTGCGTGAGCATCGGCTTGAGCATGCCCTCGGCAATCTCGTCGAACGAGCGGGTCTGGCCGGCTGCAATGGCAGCGCTGAGCTCACCGAAAGCCGCCGCCACTTTTTCGCCGGTGTGCAACGAGACGAGTTGTCCCCCCTGATCCGTTGCGACTCCGTCGTCCAGATCATCGGCGTGAGCCTTTTCATTTTCAGAAGCCGCTGCAAAAACTTCGGACGGGCTCTGATACCTGGTCGCCAAAGTCTCCCGGGGAGCTGTCTCAACAGGGGCATCAGACACCAGGGCCTGGCGCAATTCTTCCGCAACAGCATCGTCGATCTTGGCCGCCAAATCATCATTGACCGGTGTTGGGATTGTCGCCCCGCGATCCTGTGCAGCGCTGTGGGTCAAGATTTTTTCAGCCGCCTGATTTGCCGGGACGGCATCCGGAGCAGAGCGAACCCGCGCAGCAACATCGGCGAGTGAAATCGCTGCTCCGCCCGGCTCGTGATCATCAGAAGCGTGCTCTTGGGAGGCGTGCTCTCGGGTGGTGTGCTCTGGGCCGGATGATTCGGCCTCGTAGGTCGCGGGCTCGTCTTCATTGTCGGAGTAATCGTCTGTCGCCGCCTGCCCTTCGGAAACATCCTTGTGCGAATCATCTTGCGGCACCGCGCGGGCAGACGGCTCTTCATAGCCGTGATCCTGATCCGCCGGAGCGGCATCGGCCGGCTCGTTGTTCTCAATAATCCGGCGAATGGACGCCAGAATTTCTTCCATCGATGGTTCGCGCTGCGCGCTGGCCTGTCCCATGATTACGCTCCGTTACTCTGGTCACGGGCACATCAGTGACCGCGAATCACCTAACAACTGTAAGCCATCGGAGTGCAATTGAGAATCAAAGCCCTCAAGTCGCTTTCAGGTATGCACAGGATTTCCCGGCAGGCGAATGTCAACGCCCAACCACCGGCTGGCGTGGGAGCCTATCGTCCGTCCACAGTGCGAAGCCCGTACCAGCGGTCCTTGGTCGATTCATAATGGACCTCAGGGCGATAATTGGTCACGCCGAGGGCGAGCCGCTCAACGGTCAGCTTGCCGGTGGACGCCAGCACCGAAAAACTGGCCACAATCGCATTGCGCTCGGAATTGGAAATCGCTTCCTTGGCATTGAGCACCGATTGCTGAGCGTTGAGCACATCCAGTGTCGTCCGCTGTCCAACGCGCCGTTCTTCAACAACCCCGTTGAGGGCCAGGTTTGCCGCTGACAACTGCGCCCGATTGGCCTGAATGGTCGCCTCCGCGGCTTCCATCTGCGTCCAGGACGAAACAACCGACTGCTCTACCGCGCGGCGTGCACTGTCAACCAGGATGCGTTGCTGTCCAAGTTGTTCCTTTGCCTGGCGCACCCGGGCGGAGGCTGCGCCACCTTGATAAATCGGAATGGTCACCCGCGCCTGAACCTGGGCCGTGCTCACCCCCCCATCGCCTTCGGAAACCGTACCCGACAAACGGACACCAGGAAGAAAGGAGCCTTCCTGCGATTTGACGGAAAAACCCGCCGCATCAACACCGTAGAGTGCAGCAAGCACTGTGGGGTGCTCGGTCGTTCCCTCGACCACAGCACTGTCCAGTGAAGCGGGCAGCAATTTGCGCGGCAAAGCCACCGGTTTGAGATTCTTAGGAGCCGAACCGACGATCTGCACATAGACTGCAGCGCTGGATTTAGCTTGTGCCACGGCCGCAGCCAGGCTTGCACGCGCGCCGGCCAGTTCCGCCTCCGCCTGGCTCACATCGGTGCGGGTGCTTTCACCCACATCAAAACGCGCTCTTGCTGCGGACAACTGCTCTTGCAGGAATGCGATGTTCTGTTGCCGGTAGACAACAATCTGTTTGTCACGATTGAGATTGGCATAAGCCTGAACCGCAGCAAGCAGCGTGTCGATTTCGGTGCCGCGCAGGTTTTCGCGGCCGGCAAACACCTGTGCTTCCGCGGCCCGCACATTGTTGCGGGTCTGAAATCCGTCAAACAGGGTCTGGCTGATCGTTGCGCCGATGCTGGCGGAATTGGTCGTAAAGCCTTCGGTATTGGTCGATGTGGTCACGGCTTCCGCGGAGATTGTCGGCCTGTAGCCCGACTTGGCGATCGCAACCCCTTCATCAGTGGCTCGCAGGCCGGCGCGCGCGGCGTTGAGATCGGGGTTGTTTTCATAGGCCCGTGCCATGGCCTGATAAATTGTTTCAGCAGAAGCGGTCTGCGGAGCGAACGCCACAATTGAAAGCAGGGCGGCACAGGCCAGTGATTTTCTAACTAACGACACGAGCACATACTCCAGCATGCAGGCATTCAGGACCAGGAAAAACCGCGCAAACACGATCTTGATGTTAGTCTACATATGAGCGCTCGGTCTGCCCTAGGCAATCTCACAACCGCCTGCGCAGGTCACTAAACCGCCCTACGTTGCTTTCCCGCAACATGGCTAAATTTCGCAGGACAACGGCGGCCCCGCGATATGCCTGCTTTCAAAACACAAACTCTTTCGCCTTGCGGAAACCGGGCAATGGCTTGACGGACAGATTGAAGACCGGTCGGCCTGACACCAACCCGCCATCCTTCACGAACAGATAGGCCTGAGCCGCATTGCCTGAACCGACCGCAGCCACGAGCCGCCCGCCCTCACGCAGCTGATCGAAGATGATTTCGGGAACCTCCTCGACTGCGCCATTGAAGAATATCTGATCATAGGGAGCTTCGTTTGCGTAGCCCTTTTCAAGATCACCGGTCACCACCGCGACATTGTCAAAACCGGCTTCACTGAGCCGTTCGCTGGCAGCCTCGGCAAGTGCGCCATCACTTTCAAGGGCCACAACGGATCCGGCAATCAATGAAAGCAGCGCGGTAGCATACCCCTCGGCACACCCGATTTCGAGAACGACATGATCGGGCTTGATCTCGGCCAGCTGCAGCAACTTCGCCAGTGGCGACGGCTCCATGAGAAAGCGCGCGACACCGTCCTCATCTCCCGATGAGATCTGCAGATCCGTGTCGATATAGGCCAGTGGCTTGAGCGAATTCGGAACGAAATCCTCGCGTGCCACTGTGAGAAACGCCTTCAGAACCGAATGCGAGGTCACGTCAGTCGTGCGAATCTGGTTGTCCACCATCTTCTGGCGAGCGTCTTGATAGTCAGTGCCCATCCGGCCTCTCCGATACTTTGTATTGCGCTTCAATAAAGCGCCGCACCCCGAGTTTCAAGCTGAACAAGGCACGACACCACTCAATTCACCATTTTCACGGTTCGTGCCCACAGCAATCTCGTCAACTTGCCAACCATACCCCTTGCGCGCTTGGAATTATCCGTCTATTTGCCAGCCGTCCGGTCAAAGGCCGGATCGAGGCCTCGTGGCGGAGTGGTTACGCAGAGGACTGCAAATCCTTGCACCCCGGTTCGATTCCGGGCGAGGCCTCCAGATTGTCTTTTCTCCATCGCTGAAAATAGCCCCGGAAAAAAACGGGGATTGCCTGGCCGTGCGGGTTAAACCGGTTGTTTTCCTGTCGAGGCCGGTGTCATCACGCCAACTTGCCTGCTGTGGAGCGATCAGCCGGTGTCTCCACGTTGCTTTCTGTCCGCACGCTTGCCTCCGCGGCGCTCAAACCACACCACCAGAGACCGCCGCCAGCGCCGGACCAGTGGAAGATCTTGCGAAAGCACCAGCAAACCCAGCGGAATCATCCAGAACCCAAGCACCGGCAGGAACCCGAGAATACCTCCACAAACCAGCGCCACTCCCAGAATGATGCGCGCAGGTGCGCGGCGCGGCAATTGAAAAGTCCGCGCGCCGAGTTGAATTTCACCACGGGCCGCGTTGTACCGAAAACCACGATTCCTGTTTGTCACACTCTAGATCCGCTTCCAAAACCGGCCGATTGCCGGACCCAAGAGATGGGCAGCTTGGGCAGGTTTCGCAAGATCGGCACATTTTCTGCAAAAACAGCTTGGCAAATCGGAGAGGCATTTGTTATAGGCCGCACACGCTGCTCAAAGCGGCGGTCCCCGGTAGCTCAGTGGTAGAGCAATCGACTGTTAATCGATCGGTCGCTGGTTCGAATCCGGCCCGGGGAGCCAGATTTAGAGAAGGCCGCAAACCTTACGGGTTTGCGGCCTTTTTTATGCGCTTCGCGGGGAATCTGCCAATGCTGTGAAAAAACAGTGTTTTTTCTGGAAAGTTTTGATCCGCCATATGCCTTCGGTCGTAAGAGAAGAACACAAGGATCGGCGACCTTCGCCCCACGGAAACAAAGCAGCAGAATGACGCCGGACAATTTCATCAATGATCGCCCAGCCATCGTCTGGTTCCGCAATGATCTGCGGGTCAACGACAATGCCGCGTTGCTCGCAGCGAGCAGCCACAAGCAAGTGGTGCCGGTCTACATCCTGGAGCCTGCCGCCAACACGCGGGCGATTGGCGGAGCGCGAAAATGGTGGCTGCACCATTCACTTGCGAAGCTTGGCGAGAAACTGGCTGATCTCGGCGCACCACTCATGCTCATGCGCGGCGATCCCGCCTTATTGATCGCCGGTCTCGTCGAAAAGACCGATGCCGCCGCAGTCTATTGGAACCGCCGTTATGATCCGGCCTTCCTGTCTTCGGACGCAAGCCTTAAAGACGCCCTCCGGGCCCAGGATATCGTCGTCGAGAGCTTCGCCGGTCAGTTGCTGCACGAACCCACGCGCGTGCGCACAGGTAATGACACTTTCTACAAGGTTTACAGTCCATTCTGGCGCGCCATCGAAGGCGGTATCGAGGACCGGGAACCTGCCCCTGCCCCCGATAGGCTCACGGCGCTGGCAAATGCTCCCCAATCCGAAACGCTATCCGACTGGGGGCTTCTTCCCACAAAGCCGGATTGGGCCCGCGGCCTTCGCGAAACCTGGAAACCCGGTGAGGATGGCGCACATGAGCGCCTTGACGAGTTCGTCTCCGAACGGGTGTGCGGTTACGCCAGCCTGCGCGATGTACCGGGTGTGGAATCAACCTCGCGGCTGTCACCGCATCTGGCCAATGGTGAAATCACCCCGGCGCAGATCATTCAGGCCCTCAAGGCAAGCGATGCCGATGCCTCACCGAAAGACCGGACCGTGTTCCGCAAGGAAGTCGGATGGCGCGAATTTTCCTACCACCTGCTCGTCAATGAGCCCGATCTGCCGCAGCAAAATCACAATTCCAGGTTCGATGGCTTTCCCTGGAAGGACGACGAAACGGCTTTGCTTGCCTGGCAAAAGGGCGTGACCGGTTATCCGATTGTCGACGCAGGCATGCGCGAGCTCTGGCGGACCGGATGGATGCACAACCGTGTGCGCATGGTCACCGCCTCCTTTCTGACCAAGCACCTGATGGTTGACTGGCGCGAAGGGGAGCGCTGGTTTTGGGACACGCTGGTCGATGCCGACCCAGCCTCCAACGCCGCGAGCTGGCAATGGGTGGCCGGCTCCGGCGCGGACGCAGCCCCCTATTTTCGCGTTTTCAATCCCATAATTCAGGGCGAGAAATTCGATCCCGACGGCGATTATGTGCGCCGTTACGTGCCTGAACTGGCAAATCTGCCTTCGAAATTCATCCACAAGCCCTGGACTGCCCCGGACGATGCCCTCGCCAAAGCCGGTGTCCATCTTGGCGAAACCTATCCGATGCCTATTGTAGATCACCAGCAAGCGCGCAATCGTGCGCTGGCCGCATATGAAAAGATCAAGGACGCCGCATGAACCTCCATCTACCGCCCCAGACCATGGCAAAAAAAACCGGGCGTCTCAAAGTTGCTGTTGTTGGTTCGGGAATTTCCGGCGCGTCCGCCGCCTGGGCTATCCGCGACGTCCATGACGTGACACTGTATGAGGCAGAGAAAAGACCCGGCGGGCATACCGCGACCGTAGACATCGACTACGATGGCACCCCATTTTCCGTCGACACCGGCTTCATTGTCTACAACGAGCTCAATTACCCGAACCTGACCGCGCTGTTCGCGCATCTCGACGTGAAGACCCATGACAGCGACATGAGCTTTGCGCTCTCCCTGGACCACGGCAAGCTCGAATGGGGCGGCGACAACCTCAAGACATTGTTTGCGCAGAAACGGAACCTTTTGCGGCCGTCGTTTCTGTTGATGTTGCGCGAAGTGCTGCGCTTCAACAGGATCTGCCTTCAGGATCGCGCTGCGGGCCATCTCGCCGCCCGCTCGATCGGCGATTATCTCAACTGGCGCGGTTTCTCGCCCGGCTTCATGAACAACTATCTGGTGCCAATGGCCGCTGCAATCTGGTCGACACCGGCCAAACGGATGATGGAGTTTCCAGCCACCTATTTCGTCAATTTCTTCGAAAACCACCGGCTGATCCACTCGGAGCGTCCGACCTGGCGCACGGTCACTGGCGGAAGCCGCAACTATCTTACCAAGCTTCTTGAACCGCTCGGAGAACGTGTCCGCCT